>JANOGU010000122.1:0-13650 GCA_031406135.1 Rhodobacterales bacterium | reverse complement strand
CTCAGATCAACATGCCCGCGTAGCTGTTCGGCGAGGGCGGTGACCACGTGACGTTCCATCGGACGCTCCTTTGGCGAGGAAGAGTCCGACAGAAAACAACCTACCACCGCCCTCGCCAACCCCCAGCGTCGTGTAGTGTGGGGTTTGTTAGGGAGTCGGGCCGCGCAACAGCGCGGCCCTCGGTCGAGACGACGGACGGCGTCACTTCCAGCCGAGCTCGTTGTAGATCTCCTGCGCCCGCGCCTGGTGGTCGCCCAGCGCCGCGAGGTTCAGGGTGTCGCGTCTGAACGCGCCGAGGCTTTCCAGGGTCGAACCCCGTGCCACGCCCGCGACCGCCGGGTATTCGTAGTTGCCGTCGGCGAAGTATTTCTGCGCCTGGTCCGAGGCGAGGTATTCGAGGAAGGCCACCGCGTTGTCGCGGTTGGGCGCGGTCGCCACCACGCCAGCGCCGGAGATGTTGACATGCGTGCCGTTGCCCGCCTGATCGGGAAAGACCCAGCCGATGCGGCCCACGCCGTCGGCCTCGGTCAGCCCTTCCTGGTTGGTCGCGATGCCGCGGGCGAAGTAGTAGGTGTTGGCCAGCGCGATGGCGCATTGGCCCGAGGCGATGGCCTTGAGCTGGTCGGCGTCGCCGCCCTCGGGCTCGCGCGCAAGATTGGCCAGCAGCCCGCCGGCCCAGGCCTTGGCCGCCGCTTCCCCGTCATGGGCGATGATCGCGGCGAGCAGCGACAGCTGGTAGATGTTCGTCGCCGAGCGCACGCAGACCATGCCCTTGAACGCGGGGTCCGCCAGGTCGGCGTAGGTCTGCGGCGGGTTCGCGACCCGGTCCTTGTCGTAAAAGATGATCCGGGCGCGGGCGGAAAAGCCGAACCAGTGGCCCTCGGGATGCCGCAGGTCGGCCGGGATGCGCTCGTCCAGCAGCGCAGAGGCGACCGGCTGGAACAGCCCCGCCGTATCGGCGAGGAACAGCCGCCCCGCGTCCACGGTAATCAGAAGGTCGGCCGGGCTGTTGGCGCCCTCGGCCTTGATCCGCTCGATCAGCTCGTCGGCGTTGCCGTCGATCCGGTTCACCGCGATGCCGGTGGCGGCGGTGAAATCGGAATAGAGCCGCTCGTCGGTGTCGTAGTGACGCGAGGAGTAGATGTTCACCTCGCCCTGGGCGAGGGCTGCCCCCGCCGTCATCACGGCCAGAACGGCGGTCAGCATCGTCTTGCGCATCGCGCTCTCCCCCTATGTCCGACTCTTCCAGTCAGGATCGCCGCCGGTCTAGCGTGCCCGAGAAGCCTCGGTCAAGATAGTTGAGTGAAATAGTCGGACGTGTCGGCCCTTTCCCCCCGGGGTGCGATGCGCTAAGCGCCAGCCCGCTTTGAAGGAGGCCGAGATGGGCTATCGGGTCGTCGTCGCGGGCGCCACCGGCAACGTGGGCCGCGAAATGCTGAACATCCTCGCCGAACGGGAGTTTCCCGTCGACGAGATCGCCGTACTTGCCTCGCGCAAGAGCCTCGGCACCGAAGTCAGCTTTGGCGACAGAACCCTGAAGACCAAGGACCTCGACACCTTCGACTTCACCGGCTGGGACATCGCGCTGTTCGCGGTGGGGTCGGAGGCGACGAAACTCTATGCGCCCAAGGCCGCGGCGGCGGACTGCGTGGTGATCGACAACTCCAGCCTCTACCGCTACGACCCGCGGGTTCCGCTGGTGGTGCCCGAGGTCAACGCCGACGCGGTGATGGGCTACAAGGCGAAGAACATCATCGCCAATCCGAACTGTTCCACCGCGCAGATGGTGGTCGCGCTGAAGCCCCTGCACGACCGGGCGCGGATCAAGCGCGTGGTCGTTGCCACCTACCAGTCCGTCAGCGGCGCCGGGAAGGAGGGGATGGACGAGCTGTGGAACCAGACGAAAGCCATCTACAACCCCACCGACCACCTGGCGCCGAAGACGTTCCCCAAGCGGATCGCCTTCAACGTGATCCCGCAGATCGACGTCTTCCTCGACTCGGGCGAGACCAGGGAAGAATGGAAGATGGTGGCGGAGACCAAGAAGATCCTCGATCCGAAGATCAAGGTGACGGCGACCTGCGTCCGCGTCCCGGTCTTCGTCGGCCATTCCGAGGCGATCAACATCGAGTTTCACGAGCCGCTTGACTGGGAAGAGGCGACCGACATCCTGCGCGAGGCGCCCGGGGTGCTGGTCGTGGATAAGCGCGAACCCGGCGGCTACATCACGCCGATCGAATGCGTCGGCGAATACGCCACTTACGTCAGCCGCATCCGGCAGGATTCCACCGTGGAAAACGGCATCTCGATGTGGGTCGTGTCCGACAACCTGCGCAAGGGCGCTGCGCTGAACGCGGTGCAGATCGCGGAACTGCTGGGTAACCGTGTGTTGAAGAAGGGCTGACTCCCGGACCTTGCCTTCGGGCGGGCGCCGGCGGACAATCCGGGCGCATTTTCAGCCCGGAGTCCTTGCCATGCGTGCGCTTCTTCTGCTGACCACGCTGCTTTGTTCCCCCGCCTTTGCCGATGTGATCGAGGCCCCCGGCCCGGTGACCGCCGTGACGCTGTACCCGCAGGGCGCGACGGTGACCCGGACCGTGACCTTCACCGCGCCTGCGCCGGGAGCGCACGAGATCGTGGTGCCGCTGCCGGTCTGGGTGGATGCGTCCAGCCTGCGCGTCTCGGCGCCCGAGGGCGTGACCATCGGCACGATGAGCGTGGCCGAGGACCGCCCGGCGGTGACCTTCGACGCCGGTTCGCCGGAGGTGAAGGCGGCGGAGGCCGAAGTCGACCGGATCGTGGCGCTCTTGCGCGACAAGCGGCGGGCGGTAGCGGAGATCAGGGCCAAGGGCGAGGCGGCGCAGGCGCGGGCGGCGTTCCTGCAATCGCTCGCGGTGCGGCAGGGCGAGGACAAGCTCGCCGCCGCCGGGGTGGAGGACCTGCGCGCGCTGGCGGCGCTGGTCGGCGAGGAGGTGCTGGCCGCCCGGTCGGCGGCGCTGCGGGCCGAGGACGAGGCCTTGGCGGCGGAGATCGCGTTGCAGCCGGACGTGGAGGCCTATGCGAAAGCCAGGATGGCGCTGGACGCGCTGATGGCGCCGGAGGGCGAGGGCACGGCGCTGACGCTGGGCGTCGTCGTGGCGGCGGCGGGGGAAGTGGCGCTGGAGGTCGATACGGTGGCCGCCGAGGCGGCGTGGGCGCCGGTCTACGACCTGCGTCTGACGCGCGATCCTGATGCATTGACCATCGCCCGGGGCGTGCTGGTGGAGCAGTATACCGGCGAGGACTGGCAGGGCGTGGACCTCACGCTGTCCACTTCACGGCCTTCCGAGCAGGCGGCGCCGTCCGACCTCTGGCCGATCCTGCGCATGGTGGTGACCGAGCCGCCCGAGCCGCCGATGCCCGCCGACATGGCGGTCGGAGGGATGGTTGAAATGCCGATGGCCGAGATGGCGATGGAACCCGATGCCGTCCGTTCGACGGCCCAGCCGGTGTTTGCCGCCGACATGCAGGGCGCGGTCTTCACCTACCGTTTCGGCGTGCCGGTCGACATCCGCACCGAGGCCGACGCGCTGCGGCTGACGATGGACGAGGTGACGGCGGAGGTGGCGGTGCGGGCGGAAGCGGTGCCATCGCGCGACGCGACCGCGTTCCTGGTCGCCGAGTTCACCAACACCACCGGCCAGCCGCTGCTGCCCGGTTCGGCGATGCTCTACGCCGAAGGCGCCATGGTCGGCGGGACGGAGCTGCCACTGGTCCCCGACGGCGGCGAGGAGACGATCGGCTTCGGCGCCATCGACGGCATCGTGCTGTCGCGCGAGGTGCCCGACCGCTCCACCGGGGAGGAGGGGCTGATCTCCACCTCCAACCGGCAGGACGAGCGCGCGGTCTTGAAGATCGAGAACCTCACCGGCCAGGACTGGCCGCTGACGGTGACCGACCAGGTGCCCTATTCCGAGCAGGACGATCTGGAGATCGAGTGGTTCGCCGACCCCGAACCGACCACCGACAGCAAGGATGGCGAGCGCGGCATCCTGACCTGGGAGACGGAACTGGCCCCCGGCGAGACCAAGACGATCACGCTGGAGACCAGCCTGGCCTGGCCGGACGGGATGATCCTGCAGTAGCCGGTCAGGCGTCCAAGGCGTGCTGCCGCAGGATGTCGAGCGGCACGATGTCGAGCGTGCGGGCGTGGGTCGCCTCAAGGCGCACCTGCGGCGCGGCGCCCTCCTCGAAGGCCTGCAGGAAGCGCGCGGCGCAGAGGCACCAGCGGTCGCCGGGCTTGAGCCCCGGGAAGCCGTATTCCGGGCGCGGCGTGGACAGGTCGTTGCCGAGATACTTCGACAGCGCCAGGAACTCCGCCGTCATCAGCGCGCAGACGCTGTGGACGCCGCGGTCTTCCGGCCCGGTGTCGCAGCAGCCGTTGCGGAAAAAGCCGGTCCTCGGGGCCTGCGAGCACTCCTCCAGAGGTTCGCCGAGGACGTTGAGCGAGGGTTCCATCATGGCCGTCTCCTCCCGCTGACAGGCTGAGGCAGCCGGGCGCATCTGTCGAGAGCGCGCATCACTGCGGGGACCAGTCAAGGGATTGGCCGTGGAAGCCGGCGCCCCCGGGGTCCAGCCGGCTGGCCAGCAGCCGCATCAGCCGCGCCATGAGCGGCGAGCCCAGCCGCTCGCAGTGTTCTGCCTGAACGGCGAAGGCGCCGGCGACGCTCACCGGAACCTGTCGGCCAGACGCCGCAGCGGGCCGCGCGTGTCCGGCGCGGGCTCCGGCACCTCCGCCGGGGCCGGTGGCGGTGCTTCGCGCCCGGCGTTCCGCGGTGGCGCCGTGCGCAGCGCGACGGCATTCTGGAACCCCACGCCGTCGCCCGCCGCGAGCGCGGGCGCGCCGTCTGAGATGCCGCGCAGCAGGTCGTCGAGCCAGTCCGCATCCGCCTTGGCGAAGTCATGCAGCACGTAGGGCGCCACTGCGTCCTTGTGCCCCGGATGCCCGATCCCGATCCTGACCCGCCCGTAGCCTTCGCCGATATGGGCGTGCAGCGACCGCAGGCCGTTGTGCCCGGCATGCCCGCCGCCCTGCTTCAGCCGCAGCTTTCCCGGCGCGAGGTCCAGCTCGTCATGGAACACTGTGATCTCGGCCGGGTCGAGCTTGTGGAAATCCGCCGCCGCCCGCACCGCCTCTCCCGACAGGTTCATGAACGTCCCGGGCTTGAGCAGCAGCACCTTCTCCGCCCCGAACCGCCCCTCCGCCACCTCGCCCTTGAAGCCCCGCCGCCATGGCGTGACGCCGTGCTCGGCGGCGATCCGGTCAACCGCCATGAAACCCACGTTGTGGCGGTGGCCCGCGTATTGCGGTCCGGGGTTGCCGAGGCCGACCCAGAGTTTCATTCCGCCCTCCGTTGCCGCCTGACTAGCCCGAATCCCTTGCGGAGGCAAAGCCGCCCGGTCGATGCTGGCCGGCACCGCATCAGGACGGGGAGCGCAGGTGGACCGGAGCTTCTGGCTAAACCTCTGGCAACGCGGACGGGTGCCGTTCCACGGCCGCACCGCCCATCCGCAACTGGTCGAACACCTGCCGGCGCTTGGTCTCGCGGCTGGGGCGCGGGTCTTCGTGCCGCTTTGCGGCCACAGCGTCGATATCGGCTGGCTGCGCGCCCGCGGCTACCGGGTCGCCGGCGCCGAACTCAGCCCGCTGGCGGTGGCGGCCCTGTTCGACCAGATGGGCGAGCGGCCCGGGATCGCCGCGGCGGGCGCCCTGCGCCACTGGCGCGCCCGCGACCTCGATATCTACGAGGGCGACATCTTCGACCTTGATCCGGCCACGCTGGGCCAGGTGGACGCGGTCTACGACCGTGCCGCGCTGATCGCCCTGCCGGCCGACTTGCGGCCGCGCTACGCGGCGCAGATGACCGCATTGGCGGCGGGCGCGCCGCAGCTTCTCTTGAGCTTCACCGGCCCCGAGCCGAGCGAGGCCGGCCCGCCGTTCGAGATCGGCGAGGACGAGATCCGCCGCCTCTACGGCCCGACCCACGGCGTCACGCTCCTGGGCGAGGAGGCCGATGCCGAGGGCTACAGGGATCAGGTCTGGAAGCTCGACCCGCTTTCGCAACAGTCGGCCGGCTGACGGCGCCCGAAAAGCAGCAGGGCCCCGCACCGGAAGGTGCGGGGCCCTGCTGTCTGCGCAACCGCTGGCTCAGACGGTGGCCGCCGTAGCCGCCGCCTCTTCCGAGCGCAGGCCGGTGGGCGCGGTGACGTTGACGATGACGAAGTTGCGCTCGACCGTCGGTTTGCAGTCCTCGGGCATCTCCACGTCGCGGATGTGGATGACGTCGCCGATGTCGCGGCCGTCCAGGTCCACGGTGATGTGGTCGGGGATGTTCCCGGCCAGGCAGTCCAGCTCCACCTCGGGGCGCACGATGGTCAGCGTGCCGCCGCGCTTCAGCCCCGGCGATTTCTCGTGGTTGATGAAGGTGACGTGGATGTAGAGGTTGATCCGCGAGTTGCGGCGCAGGCGCATGAAATCGACATGCAACGGCGTGTCCTTGACCACGTCGCGCTGCACCGCGCGGCAGATCACCCGCACGTCCTCCTGGCCCTCGACCTTGAGGTTCCAGAGCGTCGACAGGAAGCGGCCCGCCTTCAGGCGCTTGTACAGGTAGTAGTAGGGGAACTTGATCGGCAGCGGCTCCTTGCCACCACCGTAGACGATGCCGGGTACGTTCTCGTCGCGACGAGCCTGACGGGCGGCCCCCTTGCCTGTCCCCGTCCGTACCTCGGCGACCAGATCCGGGATCTCGCCAGCCATGAGGGTCTCCATTGGTTTTGCGTCCCCGCCCTCCAAGGGTGTGCGGTGGACCGCGGGCCTGTAGCGGAGATTCGGCGGCAGGGGAAGGGGGCTTGCCGGATCGCCGCGCGCCGCCCTAACCGGCGGGGCGGACCAGGCCCACGTCCTCCGGCGCCACGGCCACCGACTTGGTGATGGCCCAGACCGGCCGGCCGGGAACCAGCCCAAGCGCCGCCGCCGACCGCCGGGTCAGGCGGGCGAGCACGATCTCGTCACCGGCCGCCACCGCCACCATCACCCCCGGCCCCTGCCCGTCGCGCACCTCGCGCACTTTGCCCGGGATCACGTTCAGCGCCGACAGGCCCTCGGGCGGGCGGATCGACAGGATCACGTCCTGCGCCGCGATGCGCAGCCGCAGCGCGGTGCCGGGCGCGGCCTCGAGCCGCGGCAGCCAGAGCCGCACCCCGGCCGCGGCGATCTCGGTCAGCCCGTCGTCGTGATGCGCCACCACACGTCCCGCCAGCACCGACCCGGCCGCGCGCACCCCCAGCGGCCGCGGCGCCGCCGGGTCGGCCAGCACCTCGGCCGCCGGGCCGATGCCGGTGACGCGCCCGGCCTCCACCGCGACCACGGTTGTCGCCAGCCGCGCCACCTCGGAGGCGTTGTGGCTGACGTAGAGCACCGGCACCCGGCCCTCGTCGCGCAGGCGCTCGAAATACGGCATCACCTCGGCCCTGCGCGCCTCGTCGAGCGCGGCCAGCGGCTCGTCGGCGAGGATCAGCGCGGGGTCGGCCAGCAGCGCGCGCCCCAGCGCCACCCGCATCCGCTCGCCGCCCGACAGTGCCCCGGGGCGGCGCGACAGCAGCGCGCCGATCCCCAGCATTTCCACCACCGGGTCGAGCGGCGTCGCGCCGCCGGCGAACCAGCGGCCGTAGGCGAGGTTCTGGCGCACCGTCAGGTGCGGGAACAGCCGCGCGTCCTGGAACACATAGCCGATGCGGCGGCGGTGCGGCGGCAGCCGCAGGCCCGCGGTGGTGTCGAGGAAGACGCAACCCGCCACCGCGATCCGCCCGGTGTCCGGCGTCAACAGCCCCGCGACGGCGTTGACGATGGTGGTCTTGCCCGAACCGGAAGCACCGTACAGCACCGTCAGGCCGGGCGGCGCGGTGAAGGCCACATCCAGCGCCAGCCCGGGAAAGGCGTGACGGAAGGCCACCTCCAGCATCACGCGCCTGCCACCCGGCGCTGCACCCGGCGGGCCAGCAATTCGGAGGCGACCAGCGCCGCCATGGCGATGGCCAGCGAGACCAGCACCAGCCGCCAGGCCGCGGCCTCGCCCCCCGGCACCTGCAGGAAGGCGTAGATCGCCGAGGGGATGGTCTGCGTCTGGCCGGGGATGTTGGCGGCGAAGGTGATGGTGGCGCCGAACTCGCCCAGCGCCTTGGCAAAGGCCAGGATCGCCCCGGCCAGGATGCCGGGCAGGCTGAGCGGCAGGGTGACGGTCAGGAACACCATCGCCGGCCGCGCGCCCAGCGTGGCGGCGGCGGCCTCGAGCCGCGGGTCCACCGCTTCGATCGACAGCCGGATCGCGCGCACCATCAGCGGAAAGGCCATCACCGCCGCCGCCAGCGCCGCGCCGGTCCAGCGGAACGCCAGCACGATGCCGAACGTCTGTTCGAGAAACGCGCCTACCGGCCCGCGTCGCCCGAAAGTCAGCAAGAGCAGGTAGCCGGTCACCACCGGCGGCAGGATCAGTGGCAGGTGGACCAGGCCGTTCAGAACCGCATGCCCCGGAAACCGCCAGCGCGCCAGCGCATAGGCGGCAAGGATGCCGAGCGGCAGGCTCGCCACGGTGGCCCAGAAGGCCACCCGCAGCGACAGCGCCACGGCCTGCCACTCCTCGGGCCCGAGTGCGTTCACCGCCACGGCCCCGAGGCGGGCGCGGCGGGCGTGGTGGCGGGCGTGGGGTGCATGGCGGCTCCGGCGGTTCGGCGCGAGGTTACCGCGCCGGGACCGGCAAGGAAACCGCGCCGCGCGGCGTCAGATGCCTCGCGGTCTCCTGACTGGCGCGCCAACGAAAACGCTTGACTCGCCGGGGAGCGCAGTCAGGACTGGCGCAGGGACGAAGGATCGGAGTTCCACCACAAACGACCGTCACGGAACCTGCATACGTGCCGCCTGTGCCGCCTCCGGAATGGGGCGGATCGGACGTGCGCCCACCGCGACGGCAAAATTGCCTGAAATCCAACCATGGGGAGACCACAGTGACCACCAGAAACCTCAACCGCCGGACGTTCCTGTCGCGCACCGCCATCGGCGCCGGCGTGCTGGCCGCGCCGGCGATCATCTCGTCCAAGGCGCTCGCCTCGTCGGGCGAGCTGAACTTCACCGGCTGGGCGGGCTATCCCGTTCTGGCGGAGAAGGTGTTCCCGGCCTTCACCGCCGCCACCGGGATCACCGTGAACTTCTCCGAGTTGCCGAGCCAGGACGACATGTTCGCGGCCGGCAAGGTCGCGCTCGAGGCCGGCGGCGTCGACGTGATGGAGCCGACCATCGACCGCTGGGGCGGCTGGAACTCCAACGGCCTGCTCGGCGCCTGGGACGAGGCCAAGCTGGCGATGGACAACTACCTGCCCGGCCTCGCCGACGGCTCGGCCGGCGAGCGGTCGCGGACGGGCGGAGCGCTTTACTACGTGCCGTCCAACTGGGGCACCGAAGCCCTCGTCGCCAACAGCGCCGGGGCGAAACTGTCCTCGACGCCGTCGCTGGGCGACCTGTTCAACGCCGAGAATCAGGTCGTGGCGCGCCCGCACTCGACGCTCGCCGCGATGGGCCGCTGGCTCGACGCCACCGGCAAGCTGCCGCGTCCCTGGCTCGATGGCTACTCCGACATGGCGGCGATGGTCGAAGTGTGGGACATCGCGCTGGCCGAGGCGATCAAGGCCAAGGGCAACGTGGTGCAGTGGTGGTCGGGCGAGAACGAGGCCAACGCCGGCTTCACCGCCAACGGCGCGACGCTGGGCCTGTGCTGGGATTCGACCGGCTACAACCTGCGCAATGACGGCTTCGCCTACATTGCCCCGGCCGAAGGCGCCTTCGCCTGGCATCAGGGCTTCGTGCTGATGAAGAACGCCGTCAACATCGACCAGGCGCACGAGTTCGCCAAGTTCGTCTCGACCACCGAAGGCGCGGCGCTCTGGGCGAACGCCTTCTCGGCCAACCCGGTCGGCAAGGGCGCCTACGAGCTGATGGGTCCGGAAGTCGCTGCCTACTACGGCGCGTTCCTGACGCCGGAAACCTCGGCCAAGCTGTGGTGGTGGCCTGAGCAGACCGCCGAGTTCGTCGCCAAGCGCTCGGAATACGCCGACAAGTACAGGGCCGCCTGATCGCGACCTGAAATCGGGCCTGCCGGAGGCACTCCGGCGGGCCCTTTCGATCACGCGCCCGGGAAACGAGGCGCGGCCAAGAACGACAGCAGGGGGAATGGCCGGCGATGAGCGCGGAAATCCAACTCGACGACGTGTGCTGCGATTTCGGCAGCTTCCGCGCCGTGGATCATGTCAGCGTGACCGTCAAGGCCGGCGAGTTCTTCTCGTTCCTCGGCCCCTCCGGCTGCGGCAAGACCACCATCCTGCGCATGATCTCGGGCTTCACCGACCCGTCCTCGGGGGTGATCCGCATCGGCGGCAAGGATGTGCGCGGCCTGCGGCCGAACCAGCGGCCGACGGCGCTGATCTTCCAGAACCTCGCCCTCTTCCCGCTGATGCCGGTGTGGGAGAACATCGCCTTCGGGCTCGAGGTCCGCGGCATCGACAAGGCCAAGCGCCGGGCGCGGGCCGACGAGCTGCTGAAACTCGTGGACCTGCCGGGCGCCGGCGACAAGATGGTCGCCCAGCTCTCCGGCGGGCAGAAGCAGCGGGTCGCCATTGCCCGGGCACTGGCGGTGGAGCCGCAGGTGATGCTGCTGGATGAGCCGCTCTCGGCGCTCGACCTCAAGCTGCGGCAGAACATGCGGGCCGAGCTGCGCGCGATCCAGAAGCGCACCGGCGTCACCTTCATCTTCATCACCCACGACCAGGGCGAGGCGCTGGCGATGTCCGACCGTGTCGGCGTCATGTCCCAGGGCCGCCTGCAGCAGGTCGCCGACCCGCGCGACATCTACAACAACCCGGCGAACGGCTTCGTCGCCGGGTTCGTGGGCGAGAACAACACCTTCACCGGCAGCATCGGCGCCGCGGCGGACGGCTATGCGAGCTTTGCCACGCCGCACGGCACCTTCCGCGCCCGCCTCGGGCAGGGAGCGAAGACCGGCACCTCCAAGCTCTACGTCCGCCCGGAGCACACCAACCTGGCGCCCTCAGCCGCGGCGGAGAACTCGGTCCCCGTGACTGTGGGCGATGTCTCCTTCGAAGGCGCCTTCATCGCCGTGTCGGGCACCTCCGATGCCGGTGCCCACCTCACGGCGGAGATCCGCAACGACGGCTCGGCCACCGTGCCGGCGCCCGGCAGCCGTCTTTTTATGACCTTCGACCCCGCCCGCGCCGCGATTCTGCCCGACCACGACAAGGCTCAGGGCGCATGAGCGACCTTCTCCGCCGCTATGGTGCCACGCTGACCGGAGCCTTTGTCCTGCTCACCGGTTTCTGGCTGCTCGCCCTGGTGATCCTGCCGAACGTATCGCTCTTCGAGCAGAGCTTCCGGCCGTACCTGCCGTTCACCGAAATCGGCGGGCCGCGCGACACCTATTCCTTCAAGAACTACGGGACCTTCGCCTTTAACCCGATCGAGACCACGTTCTTCGGCTTCGACGTGACGATGCCGATCCACATCAAGGCCTTCCTCGACACCATCCTCTATTCGGCGCTGGTCACCCTGTTCTGCCTGATGCTGGCGTATCCGCTGGCCTATTACCTCGCCAAGGTTGCTTCGCCGCAGTCGCTGCCTACGCTGCTCTTGCTGTTGTTCATCCCGCTCTGGGTCAGCGAAGCGCTGCGCGCCTTCGCCTGGTACGTGATCCTGACCTTCAACGGCCCGCTGAACGCGTTGCTGACCGGGATCGGCCTGATTGACCGCGGCATCCGCTGGCAGCAGGGCGTGCTGACCAACTACGACGCCATCGTTGTGGTGCTGGTCTACTGCTACGTGCTGTTCATGCTCTTGCCGATCTATACCGCGATCCAGTCGCTGGACCGCAACCAGATCGAGGCGGCGGAAGACCTGGGCTCGCCCTGGTGGCGGACGCATCTGCGCGTGGTGATCCCGCATTCCAAGCCCGGCATCGCTTCGGGCTGCGTCATGGTGTTCATGCTCTCGGCCGGTTCACTCTTGGTGCCCACGGTAGTGGGCTCGACCAGCGCGCTGTGGTTCCCGCAGTCGATCTACACCTGGTTCAACGACGCGCAGGACTGGCAGACCGGCGCCGCCTTCTCGATGATCTTCCTGCTGCTGTGCATCGTCTTCGTCATCCTGATGATGCGGCTGTTCCGCGTCAAACTGTCGGACATCGCCAAATGACCCGGCAGCGCGCGATCCTCGGCCATGTCTACATGGTGGTCTTCCTGATCTACCTGATCCTGCCGCTGCTGGTGATGGGCGGGGCGGCGTTCAACGACAGCAAGCTGCCCACCATCGTGCCGTGGAAGGGATTCACCTGGGGCTGGTTCCAGGCGCTCTTCGCCGATCAGCGGATGTGGAACTCCTTCCTCAATTCACTGCTCGTGGCACTCGCCGTCGTGGCGCTGTCGGTGCCCATCGGCACCGCCGCGGCGATCCTGATCAACTCGGTCTCCGGCCGTATGCGTGCCACGCTCTACGGCTTCATGGTTGCCCCTGTGCTGGCGCCCGGACTGGTGATCGGCATTTCGACCGTGCTGTTCTGGAACAGTCTTGGGGACAGCATCGGCGCGGGCAATTTCTTCTTCTTCAATCCCGGCCTGCACCTGTCGACCCTGGGCCAGGTCAGCTTCATCTCCGCCTATGTCACGCTGCTGGTCCTCGCCCGGCTGCAAAGCTTCGACCAGGGGCTGGAGGAGGCCGCGCTCGACCTCGGCGCCAGCCACGGCCAGGTGCTGCGCCGCATCCTGCTGCCGCACCTCTATCCGGCGATCGGCGCCGGCGCCGCCATCGCCTTCTTCCAGTCGCTGGAAAACTTCAACGTCACGCTGTTCACACGCGGCTCGATGGACACGCTGACGGTCTATGTCTTCAGCCAGGTCCGCTCCGGCATCACGCCCACGATCAATGCGCTGGCGTTGATGCTGATGCTGTTCACCATCGTCGGCGCGCTGATCTTCGAAACCCGCCGCCGCCGCCGCGCCGCCATCGAGCGCGAGATGCTGGCCCAGGCCGCCGCCGCGGCACGCGCCGAGGAGTGATGCGGCTCACCCGGCTCGAAACCTTCACCACGCCGTTCGTCGGTTTCGTGAAGGCCACCGCCGAGGACGGGTCCTTCGGCTGGGGCCAGGTCTCGACCTACCACGCCGACATCACCGCCGAGGTCTTCCACCGCCAGATCGCGCCGCACGCGGCGAACCTCGGCATGGTGACGATCTGCACCATGCACCTGCTCAAGGCGCTGCCGAACGCCGGGAAGTATCTGGAGTTGTCCATCGAGGGGCCGGACTACTACCCTTGGCAGGAGGGCCTGTTCCTGGGCGACCCCTGCCGGGTGGAGGACGGCCACGTCACCGTCCCCGACGCGCCTGGCTGGGGGGTTGAGGTCAACCCCGACTGGCTGTCCCGCGCCCGGTGGCGCGAAAGCGTGGTGTAGGACTGCACCGGCCGACCGGCCGACCCCGCGCGCGCCCCGGGCTTGACCCGGGGCCTCGTCGGGAGGCTGCGCGACAGCCGGGTGGAGGCCCCGGGTCAAGCCC
>JANOGU010000079.1:0-11973 GCA_031406135.1 Rhodobacterales bacterium | reverse complement strand
CGAGCCGCGCTGCTTGAGGGCCAAGTTGTAGCTGCGCCAGTTTGTCGTGCGGCAGGTCGGAGGTGTGGGTTTGCTCATCCATGCCGACTAACACCATGGAGTCACACAGGGAATCCCTCACGATTTGTGCAACAGAGCCAGCGGCGGCTCGATGGTGGGCTAGATGGTGGGAAAACCTTGATACCCCTGCGGGTTCTTATGTCTTTTCATCATCTTAGCTGGATGTAACTGGTGGAGCCGAGCGGGATCGAACCGCTGACCTTCTGAATGCCATTCAGACGCTCTCCCAACTGAGCTACGGCCCCACAGTGTCCGCGCGCCTTGGGCTGCGCGCCGGGCAGCTATCTAGACAAGCCCCCGCCCCCCCGCAAGGGGGAAGCGGGGTCGCCGGTCAGGGCTCTTCCTCGGCCCCCGCCACGTCGGTTGTCGAGCGAGACGTTCTCGTCAGCGTCGTCCTCCAGAAGCTCGTCGTCGAGTTCGCTGGCCTCCCCGGCCGGCGCCGCCAGCAGGTCTTCATCGGCCTCGATGTCGTCGGCCAGCACCTCGTCCTTCTCGGCCGCGACGCGGCTGATGACGGTGGCCACGGCCTTGCGCCGGGCGCTTTCGATGTCGACGATCTCCCCGGTATAGGGGCTGACGACGGGCGAGCGGTTCAGGTCGTAGAAGCGCTTGCCGGTGGTCGGGCAGATGCGCTTCATGCCCCATTCTGGCTTGGGCATCGGTTCCCTCTCGGTAGGGCTGTTCAGATGAAGGGCGCCGCGTGCCACAGCCGGGGCGGACTGTCAAACCCTTTCCCGCGGGCCCGCGCCCGGCTACGCTGCGGATCGATGCCCCGCCTGCCCAGCCTGCCCGAGGTCGAGATCACGCTGCGCCGTTCGCCGCGGGCGCGGCGGCTGTCGCTGCGGGTGTCGCGGCAGGACGGGCGGGTGGTCCTGACGGTTCCGCCTCGCGCCAGGGAGCGTGAGGCGCTGGCCTTCCTCGCCTCGCAGGAGGGCTGGCTGCGGGCCACGCTGGCCCGCCTGCCCGCGCCGCTGCCGCCGCTGGGGCCAGGCAGCCTGATCCCGGTCGAGGGCCGCCCGCTGCGGCTGGTCCAGGCCACCGGGCGCGGGGTGCGGATCGAGGGCGAGGCGCTGCTGCTGCCCGGCGATCCGGCCCGGTCGGCGGTCCGCGCTGCCGCCTTTCTCAGGGCGCTGGCCCGTACCCGCCTCGCCGCCGCCTGCGATTGCCATGCCGCGGCCTTGGGCCGCCGCTACAGCCGCCTCGATCTGCGCGACCCCAGGGCGCGATGGGGTTCCTGCGGCCGCGACGGGCGGCTGATGTTCTCCTGGCGGCTGATCCTCGCGCCGCCCGAGGTGCTCGACTACGTCGCCGCCCACGAGGTCGCGCATCTGGCCGAGATGAACCACTCGCCCGCCTTCTGGGCGGTCGTTGCCCGTCTCTGCCCGGGCTGGGAGGCGCCGCGCGCCTGGCTGAAGGCGAACGGTGCCGCGCTGCACGGCTTCCGCTTCGGTTGACCCGGGCGGCCGATGTGATCACAAAGATGCATGACCACCCCGCCCAGCCCGCGCCCCTCCACTTCGCCGGTCGCCCATGAGCGGCTCTACCGCGCGCTGCGCCAGCGCATCCTGCACGGCGAGATCGCCCCGGGCGCGCCCCTGACGCTGCGCGGGCTGGCGGCCGCCCATGGCGTCTCGATGACGCCGGCGCGCGAGGCGGTGCGGCGGCTCGCCGCCGAAGGCGCGCTGACGCTGTCGTCCTCCGGCCGGACTTCCACCCCTGAACTCAGCCCGGAGCGGATCGAGGAGCTGGCCAAGATCCGCTCGCTGCTGGAACCCGAGCTTGCTGCCCGTGCCCTGCCGCGCGCCCATTTCGCGCTGATCGACCGGCTGGCCGCGATCAACACCGCCAACGCCGAGGCGGTCGCCCGTCAGGACGCCGTCGGCTACATCCGCACCAATCTGGAGTTCCACCGCACACTGTACCTGCGCGCCCAGGCGCCGGCGATGCTGGCGCTGACCGAGACGGTCTGGCTGCAGCTCGGCCCCACCATGCGCGCGCTTTATACCCGCCTGCGCCGCACCGAGGCGCCGCCGCACCACCGGATGATCCTTGCCGCGCTGCGCGCCGGGGACGAGCCGGGGCTGCGCCTGGCGGTGCGCACCGATGTCACGCAGGGGCTGCGGCACCTCGCCGGTTGATCCAGATCAAGGCGGTAGCGGTGAGGCCGGGTCAGGCTGCGAAAGCTGCCTTGACGGAGGTGTCCCATGTTCGACCGCATCCGTGAC
This sequence comes from Rhodobacterales bacterium, assembly GCA_031406135.1. GTDB lineage: Bacteria > Pseudomonadota > Alphaproteobacteria > Rhodobacterales > Rhodobacteraceae > JANOGU01. The sequence continues at coordinate 9,688 of JANOGU010000079.1, read as the reverse complement.
CTGCGCGCCCGCGCCAAATCTGTCGCCGACGTGGCGGCGATGAACGACCGCGACCTTGCCGACCTCGGCCTTGGCCGCGACCAGGCCCTGAAGCTTGCCGGCGCTCCCGCCGACACGGTGGACCGGATGGAGCGCATGGCCGCGGTCTTTGCCGTGGACGAAGCTCTTCTGCACCACGACCACGGGATGATGATGGCGCTGGCCGAAACCTGCGCCGACTGCGGTGCGCGCGAGGCCTGCGCCACGACGCTGGCGCTGGAAGAGGCGCTTCCCGGCTCGGTCGCGGCGTCGGAGTGCGAGTTCTGCGCCAATGCCGGCGATTTCCGCACGCTGCGCCGGCCGGAATAGCGCGCAACGCGGGCCTTCCCTCCGCGCCGCCGCGCGCTTAGCGTGGCGGAAAACGGAGGCCCCCCAATGACTGTCCATATCGGTGCGAAACCTGGCGACATCGCCGAGACCGTGCTGCTGCCCGGCGACCCCTATCGCGCCCGCTGGGTGGCGCAGACCTTCCTGAAGGACGCGCGCCTGGTCAACGAGGTGCGCGGGATGCTGGCTTTCACCGGCACCTGGAACGGCCACCCGGTCACGATCCACGGCACCGGGATGGGGATGCCGTCGCTGTCGATCTACGTCAACGAGCTGATTCGCGACTACGGCGCGCGGACGCTGATCCGCATCGGATCGGCCGGCGGGATGCAGCCGCAGGTCCGGATCCGCGATGTGGTGCTCGCCATGACCGCCTCCACCCTGTCCACGCCGTCGCGCGGCTTCTTCCGGGACCTTTCCTTCGCGCCGGCCGCCGACTTCGACCTGCTGGCCGCCGCCCATGCCGCCGCCCGGGCAAAGGATGTGCGCGTCCATGCCGGGGGCATCTATTCGTCGGACGTCTTCTACGACGAACGCCCCGACCTGACCGAACAGATGACCCGGCACGGGGTGCTCTGCGTCGAGATGGAGACGGCCGAACTGTACACGCTGGCCGCCCGCCACGGCCGCCGCGCATTGTCCGTCCTCACCATCTCCGACCACCTGCAGACCCACGAGGCGCTGTCCGCCGCCGACCGCGAGAAGAGCTTTGGCGACATGGTGGAGATCGCGCTGGCGGCGGCCTTCGCCGCCTAGGTGTTCAATCCCGGATGATCACTTGGACCCTCGGCGCTCCGCATTTTTCATGGCAAGATCGGTTCTGAGGGACATTCGCAGCGGGGTGCCGGAGGCGGACCTGCTGGTTTACTATGGCGAGACCGCACGGACGGTGTACCGGATCGGGCGGTGAGGGCGGGGCGGCGGGGGCGGTGTTTCCACCTGCCGCCCGCGCCGCGGTCTGGCGTCTGTGGAAGGCGGGGTGAACCCCGCCCTACATCCACGCGAAGCGGAACGCGGTGCGCTGGCGGTAGCTGGACCCCGGGCGCAGGGTGATGTCCGGGAATTCGGGGCGGTTGGGGCTGTCGGGCAGGAACTGCGTCTCGAGGCAGAGCCCGGCGCGGGGGCCGAAGGGGGCCATCGACAGGTGGCGGGCGTCGTAGACCTGCAGGGTGGGCTTGGTGGTGACCACCTCCATCGCCAGCCCCGTACGGGGGCTTTCGAGACGCGCGGCCGGGCGGGTGGCGTCGCCGTCGAGGACATAGCACGTATCCAGCGGCGGGGTGCGGTCGAGTCCGGTCGGTTGGCGCAGGTCCAGGGCCGTGCCGTCGACCGGGACCGGGGCGCCGGTCGGGATCAGCGCGGCGTCCACCGGCAGGACGTGGCCGGCGTGGACGGTGAGGCGGTGGCCGGAAATGTCCGCGCTGCCGTCGAGGTTGAAGTAGGCGTGCTGCGTCAGGTTCACCGGGCAGGGCCGGTCGCAGGTGGCGTGCAGGTCCACGACGAAGCTCGGCCCCGGTTCGAGCGCGTAGCGGCAGCGGGTGGTCAGGCGTCCCGGAAAGCCCTGGTCGCCGTCGGCCGAGACAAGCTCTAGTGTGACCGAGGACGGGGATTGGTCCACCACGGCCCAGAGCCTACGCGAAATGCCGCCGGCACCGCCGTGCAGCGTCGCCCGGCCGCCCTCGTTCCGGTCAAGGTCGTAGCTGTGCCCGTCGAGGGTGAACCGCCCGCCGGAGATGCGGTTGGCCACCCGGCCGACCAGCACACCGACATAGCCGGGGTTGTCGAGGTAGGGGGCGAGGTTGTCGAACCCCAGCGTCACCGGCTGCCGCCTGCCGTCGCGCAATGGCACCCGCAGGTCGCGCAGCGCGGCGCCCCAGGTCAGCACCTCCGCCGTCGCGCCGCCATGGCCGGACAGGCGCAGGCGCCGCACCGGCCCTTCGGGCGACTGCCCGAACCCCTCATCCTCGCCCATGCCCGCGCTCCTCCCTCCGCCCTGGCGTCAGTAGCCCAGCGCGCAGCCGTCCTTGCGCGGGTCGGAGGCGCCGGTCAGCACACCGTCCGCGCCGATGACGATGGCCTGCGCGCCGCCGATGGGGCTGTCGGGGATGCTGACATCATGCCCCATGGCAGCCAGCCGCTCGCGCACCGCCTGCGGGTAGCCGCGTTCCACCTCCAGCCCGTGCTCTTCGGCGAAGCACCGGGGCGCGTCGATGGCCCCCTGCGGGTCGAGGCCGAAGTCCACGAGGTTCGTCACCAGCCGCGCATGGCCGCAGGCCTGGTAGTGGCTGCCCATGACGCCGAAAGGCATGGTGACTCGGCCCCCCTGCCGCAGCATGGCGGGGATGATCGTGTGCATTGGCCGCTTGCCGCCGCCGGCCTCGTTCGGATGGCCTGCCGCCAGGGTGAAGCCCGAGCCGCGGTTGTGGAAGTTGATCCCGAAGCCGGGCGAGGCGAGGCCGGAGCCGAAGGAATGATACACGGAACAGATCAGCGACACCGCCATGCGGTCACGGTCCACGACGGAGAGGTTGATCGTCTCGCGGTGCACCGTTTCGGTTCGCGGGTCGGGGCGCGGCGCGGCGCGGCCGGGGTCGATCAGCGCGGCCAGCCGGTCAGCGGTGTCCTGTGCCAGCATGTGCGGCAGGCGCGTCATATGCGCGGGGTCGGCGAGGAAGCGGTTGCGGGCGTCGTAGGCGAGCTTCGTCGCCTCGGCCTCGATATGGGCGCGGTCGGCGCCGAACGGGTCCATCGCGGCGAGGTCGAAGCTTTTCAGGATGTTGAGCAGCAGCAGTGCGGTCGCCCCCTGGCCGTTGGGCGGATGCTCCAAAAGCTCGACGCCGCGGTAGGTGCCGGCGACCGGCTCGGTCCAGTCGCAGGCGGTGGCAGCGAAATCGTCGAGCGTGTGGCTGCCGCCGTGGGCACGCAGCGCCGCCACCATGTCCGCGGCCACCTCGCCCTCGTAGAACCCCGCGCGGCCCTCGCGCGCGATGCGGCGCAGCGCCTCGGCCTGGCGGGGGTTGCGGAACACCTGTCCCGTCTTCGGCGCCTCGCCCCCGATCAGGAACAGTTCGCGCGCCACGCCCTGCAGGGCGCCGGCCGCGCGGTCCCAGTCAAAGGCGGTGCGGGCGGCGACGGGGACGCCCTCTTCGGCGTAGCGGATCGCGGGGGCCAGCACCTGGGACAGCGGCAGGCGGCCCCAGTCGGCGGCGAGCCGGCAGAAGGCATCGACGGCGCCCGGCACCGTCACCGCTTCCACCGCGCGCTCCGGCATCCGGGTCAGGCCGCGGGCGCGCAGCGCGGCGGCATCCAGCCCCTTCGGCGCCCGGCCCGAGCCGTTCAACGCCAGCACCCGCTCTTCTCCCGGTGGTTTGACGAGGACAAAGCAGTCGCCGCCGATCCCGGTCATCTGCGGCTCGCAGAAGCCCAGCAGCACCGCCGCGCCGATGGCGGCATCGACGGCATTGCCACCGGCCTTCAGGAGGTCGATGGCGGTGGCGGCGGCGAGCGGATGCGAAGTGGCGCAGAGGCCGTTCAAGGCATGGACGGCCGACCGGCCCGGCAGTTGGAAATCGCGCATTGCTTCCCCCAAAGAACCCGCGGGGCGAAGCTAGAACAGGATCGGCCGAAGCGGAACAGGGCGCTGTGCGCGATAGCCCTCTCCACCGGGGTGCAAATCGGCGGCAGCGCTCGCGGCACGGCCGCGGTGCCCCCCCCACCCTCGCCCTCCCCGCGGGGGGGAGGGAAGCGCTTCCGGCCCGGAGGTCGGGCAGCGGCCGGCCCGCGTCATCGCGACCCGCCGGGGAATTCCAGTGTCTGGAGAGGGAAGACCCCGGCGCCGCGCACTGGGTGGGGGCATAAGGTCGCGGCGCCGGAGGAAGCCTGTGCAGCTACAAGTCCGGTTCTCGCGGGTCGCTGGGGCGGGAAGATGGGGGCAAGGCGGCAGGATTTCGGCACAATCGAGAGTTGAGCAACAATCCGGCGCGGTCAGTGCGATTGTTTCGCCGGCGGCAGGTCGTCGATCCGAAAACTGAACAGGTTCCAGCCATCGAGCCGGCGGTAGGTCAGATCGCGGGCCAGGGATCGAATCAGGTGCCAGCCGAAGCCGCCCTCCTGCAGGTCGCGGGGATCGGGTGCGGCCCCCTCCGGCAGCCGGTTCTGCGGCATCGGGCCGCCCCGGTCGGCCACCCGGATGGCGACGCCGGCGGCGGTGCGTTCCAGCGACACCTCGATCTCGCCGGACGTGCCGGCGTAGGCATGCTCGGCCACGTTGTTCAGCACCTCGGCCAGCACCAGTTCGGCCGAGGTCGCGAAATCGGCCGACATCGGCGACCAGAACGGCAGCGCCATGACCCGCCGCAGCCCGTCGCTGACCGAGACCGCGTCGCCCTGCACCGTCAGGTGCAAGAGAACGGGCGGCGGCACGGCCGGCGGCCGCGGGTCATACCGCATCGCGGAAGGCCTGGGGCAGCGAGGCGTGGATGGTGAAGACGCTGTCCATCCGGGTCAGGCGAAAGACCTTTTCCACCGCCCCGGTCAGGCCGGACAGTTCGAACGACCGGCCGGGGCCGACGAGTTTCTTCGCCGCGACGACGGCGCCGAGGCCGGAGCTGTCGAGGAAGGTGACCTGCGACAGGTCGAGGATCACCCGGGGCGGGCCGTGTTCAATCCGGCTGCGCAGATCCTCCTTGAAGGCGATGGCGGAGGCGGCATCGATCCGGTCGGACCGGACCGAAATGACCAGCACGTTGCTTTCCTGAGTCGATACAAGGTCCAAAGCGCATCCCCCGTGGCAAATGGAACGCCGGAAACGCTAGCCCCGAACCCTTGGCAATCGGTAAATCAGCGCGCCCGGCTGATCGAAGACAGCGCGACGGCGCAAAGGACGATGGCGCCGGTCAGAATCTCGCGGACGTAGCTGTCCACGGCGATCTGCGTCAGCCCGTTGTCGCGCACGCCCTGGACCAGCACGCCGACCAGCGCGGCGCCGGCGCGCGGCTCGCCCCGACGGCCCATGGTCATGCCATAGCCCTGGCCCGCGCGCGGCCAAGTCAGGAAGCGCCGCATGGGTCGCCGAATTGGCGGAAACCGCCTCGGTGTAGAAGCCGAAGAGGTCGGAGTAGAGCCCCGCAAGCTGCGGGTAGGGCAACATTTCGGGCTCGAACCGGGCCAGCGCCGCGGATCGCGGATCGCGGCCCGGCGGCCTCCGGCCGTCAGCGTGGCCGGCGCCCGGTCGATCAGCCCCAGCCAGTCGCCCGAGTCCTGTTCCACCAAGCCGGAGGCCGGGCGCGCAGTCAGACAGGTCTCGGAAAAGCCCGCGTGCAGGCGGCGGCCGGTGCCGATCACTCCGGCCCTGACCGAGGTGGTGCCGATGTCGATGGCAGGGATCAGCTCGGTCATGCGGTCCCCGCCGGCACCCGTTGCCGCCGCGGTCACGGCGCGCGCATCGGCAGGCTGGGCACCCAGGCATAGCCCGCGGGCGACAGGATCACCGCCTCGCGCAGCCCGTGCCCCGGCTTGTCGCGCGGGCCCGCCAGCACCATCCCGCCCGCGCCCTCGGCCAGCCCCACCGCCGCGTCGGGATCGCTGTCGTAGAGCCGCAGCTCCGCCCCCGCCCCGCGCGGCCCGGCCTCGGGCAGCAGCGGCGCCAGCGCGTGGCCGGCGAAACTCGCGTCGGAATGCAGCTGGAACGGCTGGCCGCGGTAGAGCATCACCGCGAAGTCGCCCGAGGGCTGATGCGCGGTCATCCCGAACACCGCCGTCAGGAACGCCACCTCCGCCGCGACGTCGCGAACAAGGAGGTTCACCCCCAGCCCGCGCAGGGCCGGGCCGAGGTCGTCGCCCTTGACGCGATCATAGTCCATGCGCCGGACCCTCGCGCGGGCCGGGCGCGTCGTCAAACGCGATCTCTTGATCTTGGGCATCGCGGCGCGGAATGTGCCGGCCTTTTCCGGGGAGGGGATCATGGCCCGCATCGTGCTACTCGACGGCGGCATGGGACAGGAACTGATCGCCCGCTCCGGCGACCGGCCGACGCCGCTCTGGGCGACGCAGGTGATGCTGGATCACCCCGGGCTGGTGGCGCAGATCCACGCCGACTATTTCGCCGCCGGTGCGACGGTGGCCACGACCAACAGCTACGCCGTCCACCGCGACCGGCTGGCGCCCTTTGGCCTTGAGCCGCTGTTCGAGCCGCTGCTCGCCGCCGCGCTCGGCGAGGCGCGGGCGGCGCGCGACGCGCATGGCTCCGGCCGCATCGCCGCCTCCCTCGGCCCGCTGGTCGCCTCCTACAGGCCCGACCTCTTTCCGCCACGGGGTGAGGCCGCCGCGGCCTATGCCGAGGTGGCGCGGCTGCTTGTGCCCAGTGCGGACCTGTTCCTGATCGAGACCGTGGCGTCGCTGGCGCATGCCGAGGCGGCGCTGGCCGGGGTGGCGGACGCCCGGACGGGTCTGCCGGTCTGGTTGTCGGTGACGGTGGACGATGCGGATGGCCGCAGGCTGCGGTCGGGAGAGCCGGTGGCGGACCTCGCCTCCATCGTTGCAGCCCAGGCGCCGCAGGCGGTGCTGGCCAACTGCTCGGTGCCCGAGGCGATGGCGGCGGCCTTGGACGCGCTTGGACCATTCGGCCTGCCTTTCGGCGCCTATGCCAACGGCTTCACCCATATTGCGCCCGCCTTCCTCACCGTCGCGCCCACGGTGGACGCGCTCAGCGCCCGCAACGACCTGACGCCGGACCGCTACACCGGCTTCGCCATGGACTGGGTGGCGCGGGGCGCCAGCATCGTCGGCGGCTGCTGCGAGGTCGGCCCCGCCCACATCGCCGCGCTGGCCGCGGCCCTGCGCACTGCCGGGCACGAGATCGCGTGAGCTACGTCTACGCCCCGCCGCCCGGCCCGCCGGTCATCGTCCATGCCGACGATCACCTGATCCTGGCCGACAAGCCGGCGGGCCTGCTGTCCGTCCCCGGCAAGGGGGCGGAGAAGGCGGATTGCCTGATCACCCGGCTGCAGCGGCTTTTTCCCCGCGTCCTGCTGGTCCACCGGCTGGACAACGACACCTCCGGCCTCATCGTCTTTGCCCGCACCTCCGCCGCGCAAGTGGCACTGGCCGGGCAGTTCGAGCGGCGGGAGACTGAAAAGGTCTATCTCGCCCGTGTCGCGGGTACGGTGGCGGGAGATCGGGGGACGGTGGACCTGCCGCTGACCGTGGACTGGCCGAACCGCCCGCGCCAGCACGTGAACCGCGAGACAGGACGGACTGCCGTGACCGACTGGGAGGTCGCCGCCCGGCTGCCCGGCGAGACCCGGATGCTGCTGATGCCGCGCACCGGCCGCAGCCACCAGCTGCGCGTGCACATGGCCGAGATCGGGCACCCGATCCTGGGCGATCCGCTCTATGCCGACGGCCCGGCCCGCGACCAGCCGCGGCTGATGCTGCACGCCTGGCGGCTGGCCTTCCGTCATCCGGCCAGCGGCGAGCGGACAGCCTTCGAGGCCGCGGCGCCGTTCTGACGGCGCGGCGGCGCCCGTGCGGATTTCTTTGGACCGTTAAGCATCGCGTGTCAGAGTGGCCGCGGACACCGCCTGAAGGTTTGCACATGATCATTCTTCGCCACGCGTTCGAGCTTCGCTTTCTGCCGCTGACGCTGTCGGTCCTCTTGACCCTGGCCTTCGCCGTGCTCGCCGGGCTGCAGCCCGGCAGCCGGGTTCTGTGGCTGGTGCTGATGGTGCTGTTCGCGATGCTGGCGGCGCGCGGGTTGAAGGACCTGACGCAGCGGCGTCACGCGATCCTGCGCAACTACCCGCTGGCGGCGCACCTGCGGTTCATGCTGGAGAAGATCCGGCCCGAGATCCGGCAGTATTTTCTCGAATCGGACCAGGACGGGATGCCGTTCCCGCGCGACAAGCGCGCCATCGTCTACCAGCGTGCCAAGCGCGAGCTGGACAAGCGCCCCTTCGGCACGATGAACGATGTCTATAGCGACAGTTTCGAATGGCTGCACCATTCGCTGATGCCCTCGGAGGTGCTGCCGCACGAGGCGTTGCGCACACAGGTCGGCGGGCCGGACTGCAGGGCGCCCTATTCGGCCTCGCTCTTCAACATCTCGGCGATGAGTTACGGGGCGCTGTCCAACAATGCCATCCGCGCGCTCAACAAGGGCGCAAAGCTCGGTGGCTTTGCGCATGACACCGGCGAGGGGGGGATTTCGCCCTATCACCGCGAGAACGGTGGCGACCTGATCTGGGAACTGGGCTCGGGCTACTTCGGCGCCCGGGGCAAGGATGGCGGCTTCGATCCGGTGCTGTTTGCCGAAACTGCGTCCGACCCGCAGGTGAAGATGCTGGAAATCAAGCTCAGCCAGGGCGCCAAGCCCGGGCACGGCGGCGTGCTGCCGGCAGCCAAGGTCACCGCCGAAATCGCCGCCATCCGCGGCGTGCCGATGGGTCAGGACTGCGTCTCGCCGGCCAGGCACGCGGCCTTTTCCACGCCGACGGGGCTCTTGGAGTTCGTGGCGCTGATGCGTGAGTCCTCGGGCGGCAAGCCCGCCGGGTTCAAGCTCTGCATCGGCCATCCCTGGGAGTTCATGGCTATCGTCAAGGCGATGGTCGAGACCGGAATCACCCCGGATTTCATCGTCATCGACGGCAAGGAGGGCGGCACCGGGGCGGCGCCGTCCGAGTTCCTCGACCATATCGGCATGCCGCTGCGCGACGGCCTGAGCTTTGCCCACAACGCGCTGATCGGCGCGGGGCTGCGCGAGCGCATCCGCATCGGCGCGGCCGGCAAGATCATCACCGGCTTCGACATGGCCCGGATCCTGGCGCTGGGGGCCGACTGGTGCAACGCGGCGCGCGGGTTCATGTTCGCGGTCGGCTGCATCCAGGCCCAGGCCTGCCATACCGGCCACTGCCCCACCGGCGTCACCAGCCAGGACCCGCTGCGCTCGCGCGCCATCGTGGTGCCGGACAAGGCCGAGCGGGTGAAGAACTTCCAGCGCAACACGATCCACGCCCTGGCCGAACTCGCTGCCGCCGCCGGCCTGTCGCACCCGGCGGAGCTGCGGCCCTGGCACCTTCTTCGCCGGGTCACCTCCGACACGGTGCAAAGCTATGCGGAGCTGTACCACCACCTCAAGCCCGGACAGCTGATCGACGACCCCGACAGCGCGAAGCGCTTCGGGATCGCCTGGCGGCAGGCCAGCGCGGACAGCTTCGCGCGGGTGTAGCGGAGGCTGTGCCGGGCCTGGCCCCCGGATGGCCGCCGTTCCGGCAGGCCCACGGCTCATCAAGCCCTGGCGGGCTTTCCTCGCCTCCGTCGCATCAGA
>JANOGU010000045.1:0-15486 GCA_031406135.1 Rhodobacterales bacterium | reverse complement strand
CGGATCAGCGCAAATCCCACCTCCCGGAATGGACCCACATGTACAATTGGCACCGCCCGCACGGCAGTCTAAACTCCAAGCCACCCATCAGCCGTCTCGCGTTACCGATGGACAACCTGTTGAGGTTCCACAGCTAGAGCATGTCGCTGCCGTCCGGATTCAATGGCGCGGGGTTTCCTGTTCCTGATTGGGCGCGACACGCCCCAGCCAAAGACTGCGTGGCCGTGCGCGGCACCCGCGGCATCGGCAAGGCGGAGATGAAGCTCAACGACGCCCTGCCCGCCATCGAGGTGGACCCCGAGACCACCGAGGTGCGCGCCGATGGCGAACTTCTGACCTGCGAGCGCGCCACCGTGCTGCCGATGGCGCCGCGCCATTTCCTCGACTGAAAGGCCATGCATCCCGCGCAGGTCGGCCTTGCGGTGCAGCGGACAGAGACCGTTGCGCTGCGGCGCGACCTGCGGCAGCCTGCGCTCCGGGCGCCGCGGCAGGGCGCCGGCAACCCGCTGCAGGCCCCCCGATGACCGACGGTCCCGACTTCACCGACCTGCCGCATGCCCTGCGCCTCGTGCGTGCCGGCGAACGGGACGGGCGCGCGCCCTATGCAAGGGTGTCGCTCGCCTACGACGCCCGCTTGCTGCGCCGCCGGCGGCTGGAAACGGACGGCGGCGAAGGCTTTTTCCTCAGTGTCGCCGAGGTCACGTTGCTGGACGAGGGCGACGCCTTCGAACTGGCCGACGGCCGGCTGGTCGAGGTCGCCGCTGCGGCAGAGCCGGTGATCGAGGTGCGGGGCGGCGACCTCGCGGCCCTGGCCTGGCACATCGGCAACCGGCACACGCCCTGCCAGGTCGAGGCGGACCGTCTGGTGATCCGGGACGACCATGTGCTGGAGGCGATGCTGCGCCAGCTCGGCGCGGATACGATGCACCGAATGGAACCCTTCCGCCCGCTCGGCGGGGCCTACGGCCACGAGCCGGTCCATGCCCATGGCCCGGGCGGGCATGCGCATGGCGACAGCCCTTCCCATGCCGTGATCCCGGCCCGGCTGCGCGGTCCGGAAACCGTGGCGCATGTCCTGCCCCCGCACGGGCCCTTCGGCGACTGAGCACCCCGCCGCCCGACAGCCATAGCGGCTGGCGCCGGGGGCGGCTTTTGCCCGCGGGATGCGGGCTCTGACCGGGGCGGAGTGGCCGGACTGACCGTTTCCTGTGGCGCTGGGTGCGGCGGCGCAGCCGCTGGGCCTGCCGGCCGCGACGGTGATCGCGCTGGCGCTGCTGGAGGCCGACACCCGCGCGGCGCGCGGGCGGGCTGGCCTGAACACCGCCGCTGCTGCCGGACCCGCTGTGCCGCGCGCGTTGTCGGGACAGAAGCCCGACCGAAACCCGACCGAAACCCGACGCCGACGGGACGGGTTTCAGCCCGGCGTCATCCGCCACAGCGTTCCCGTGTTCACCGACAGAAACCAGATCGACCCGTCCGGCGCTTCGCGCACGTCGCGCACGCGCAATGTCTCGGGCGTCGCGATCCGGCTCTCGGTCCAGGTCACGGGGTCCACCCGCGCGATCAGATCGGAGTTGAGCGAGCCGGTCAGGATGTGCCCGCGCCAGTCAGGAAACATCTTGCCGGAACAGACTGTTAGCCCGGACGGCGCGATGGACGGGTCCCAGAAAAACGCCGGCTGCTCCATCCCGTCCTTCTGCCGCCCCTCGCCGATGGGCGAGCCGTCATAGTCCACCCCCAGCGTGATCACCGGCCAGCCGTAGTTCCGCCCCGGCTGCACCCGGTTGACCTCGTCTCCACCCCGCGCGCCGTGTTCGCAGAGCCAGAGGTCCCCCGCCAGATCAAGGCACGCCCCCTGCGGATTGCGGTGGCCATAGCTCCACAAACCGGGGATGGTCTCTTCTCCGGCGAAGACGCGCAGCCGTGCGGGCGTGCCATCGGGGTCGAAGGCCAGGACCTTGCCCTCGGGCCGCGCGATGTCCTGTGCGTGCGGCCCTTCGCCGCGGTCGCCGGTGGTCAGGAACACCGTCCCGCCCCGCCCCTCGACCACGCGCGAGCCGTAGTGGCGCGGGCTTGTCGAACCGGGGCCCTGATGGATGACGGTCCAGTCGGCCAGCCGGTCGCCATCCAAATTGGCACGGGCCAGCGCGGTGCAGGCGCCGCCCTCGACAAGCGCCGCATAAGTGATCCAGAGCGCGCCGCTGTCGCCGTGGCCGGCGGGCACCATGACGTCGAGAAGCCCGCCCTGCCCCTCAGCCGCCACCTGCGGCAGCCCGGTGATCCGGCGCGGGGCGCCGTCGCCGTGCAGGGTAAGCTGTCCGCCACGTTCGGTGACCAGGAACCGGCCGCCGGGCAGGAAGGCCACCGCCCAGGGCTCGTCAAGCCCCTCCACCAGACGCGAGACGGTCAGCCCCTGCGCGGCCGCAGGCCGGGGCAGCGCCAGCGCCGCCATGCCGTACAGGCCAAATGTCAAGGTCTGGCGGCGGGTGGGACGGTCCATGCGCTTTCCCCCTGCGGTTGTGTCCGCGAAAACCTGACGCGACAATGGCGGGACGGCAAGCGCCCATCGGTTACGTCCTTGCAGACGCGGCGCGCGACGGAGCGCTTTTCTTTTTGGAAAAGCCTCACTAGGAAGAAGGCAGGATCCAGGTCCGACATGGGAGAAGACCAATGAAAAAACTGTTGACGGCCACGGCGGCCGCCGCCCTGCTTGCGGGCGCCGCCCAGGCCGAGGAGATCAAGATCGGCATTCTGATCGGCTTCACCGGCCCGATCGAATCCCTCGCCCCCGCGATGGCCGCCGCCGCCGAAATGGCGGTTGCCGAGGTGAACGCCGCCGGCGGCATCCTCGACGGCACCACCATCGCTGCCGTACGTGCCGATAGCACCTGCGGCGACGCGGCGCTCGGCACCACCGCTGCCGAGAGCCTTGTGGCCGACGGCGTCAAGGGCATCATCGGCGGCGACTGCTCGGGCGTGACCGGGGCGGTGCTGCAGAACGTGGGCCGTCCGAACGGCCTCGTCATGATCTCGCCCTCGGCGACCTCGCCGGCGCTGTCCACGGCCGAGGATGACGGCCTGTTCTTCCGCACCGCGCCGTCTGACGCGCGCGAGGGCGAAGTGGCCGCCGACATCATGCTGGCTCGTGGCATCAAGACCGCGGCGCTAACCTACACCAACAACGACTACGGCAAGGGCCTCGCGGAATCGATCGCGGCCTCGTTCATCGCCAAGGGCGGCACCATCACGCTGTCGGCGGCGCATGAAGACGGCAAGGCCGACTATGCGGCCGAAGTCGGCGCCCTGGCCTCGGCCGGCGGCGACATCCTGATCGTCGCGGGCTATCTCGACCAGGGCGGCGCGGGCATCATCCAGGCTTCGCTCGACACCGGCGCCTTCTCGCTGTTCGAACTGCCGGGCGGCATGATCGGCACCTCGATGGACGACCGCTTCGGAGCTGCACTCAACGGCTCCTACGGGCAGGCCGCGGGCTCGGACAGCTCGGGCGCGGCGACCTTCGGCGAGATGGCCAAGGCCGCGGGCTTCGATGGCATCTCGCCCTATGCCCCGGAAAGCTACGACGCGGCGGCGCTCTTCGCGCTGGCCATGCAGGCGGCGGGGTCCACCGATCCGGCAGTCTACAAGGCCAAGGTGCTGGAAGTGGCCAACGGCCCGGGCGAGAAAATCTACCCGGGTGAACTGGCCAAGGGCCTCGAAATCCTGAAGGCGGGCGGCACCATCGACTACGAAGGCGCATCCGCGGTGAACCTGATCGGACCGGGCGAAAGCGCCGGCCGCTACCGCGAGATCGAGGTCATCGACGGCAAGCAGACCACGGTCGGCTGGCGCTGAGGGCGTGACACGGTGGACCGGCCCGGGCATCCTGTCCGGGCCGGTCCTCGCACATCAAGGCCCCGCCCGATGCAGGCAGGGGCAACAACAGGGGGACGCACGGCCGGGATGATCGACGTCCACGACCTGCACAAGCATTTCGGCGGTTTCCACGCGGTGGACGGGGCAACGCTCTCCATCGCGAAAGGCTCGATCACCGGGCTGATCGGGCCGAACGGGGCCGGCAAGACCACGCTCTTCAACTGCGTCGCCGGCCGCTACAAGCCGACCTCGGGCCGCGTCGATATGGCGGGCGAGGATATCACCGGCCTGCCGCCGCACGACCTGTTCCACAAGGGCCTCTTGCGCACCTTCCAGATCGCGCATGAATTCAGCTCGATGACGGTGCGCGAGAACCTGATGATGGTGCCCGCGGCGCAGGCGGGCGAGACGCTCTGGAACGCCTGGTTCCGCCGTGACGCGGTCGCGGCCGAGGAATCCGCGCTGCGCAGGAAAGCCGACGAGGTGCTGGAGTTCCTGACCATCAGCCACCTTGCCGACCAGAAGGCAGGGCAAATCTCCGGCGGGCAGAAGAAGCTGCTGGAACTGGGCCGCACGATGATGGTGGATGCCAGGATCGTCTTCCTCGACGAGGTCGGCGCCGGGGTGAACCGCACCCTGCTTAATACCATCGGCGACGCGATCATCCGCCTGAACCAGGAGCGCGGATACACCTTCTGCGTCATCGAGCACGACATGGATTTCATCGCCCGGCTCTGCAACCCGGTGATCGTGATGGCCGAGGGTCGCGTGCTGGCGCAGGGCACGCCGGCCGAGGTCCGCGCCGACGAGCGGGTGATCGAGGCTTATCTGGGGACCGGGCTGAAGAACAAGGTGAAGGAGGGGGTGGCGTGAACCCCTGTTCCCTGCGCAGCGCCGGGCTCAAGGATTTTCGTGCGAGGATCCTTGGGCTGCCGCGCGAGGCCGGTCACGATGGCTGAACCTTTCCTCATCGGCGATGCGATGACCGGCGGCTATGGCGGGGCGGACATCCTGCACGGCTGCACCATCGCGGTGGAGGCGGGGGAGATCGCGGTCATCGTCGGACCCAACGGCGCCGGCAAGTCCACCGCCATGAAGGCCGTGTTCGGGATGTTGCGGCTGCGGGCGGGCCATGTCCGGCTGCAAGGCGAGGACATCACCGCGCTCAGTCCCCAGGACCGCGTCGCCAAGGGCATGGCCTTCGTGCCGCAGACCGCCAACGTCTTCACCACCATGACGGTGGAGGAGAACCTGGAGATGGGCGCCTTCCTGCGCCGCGACGACATCGCGGCCACGATGGAGCAGGTCTACCACCTGTTCCCGATCCTGAAGCAGAAACGGCGGCAGGCGGCGGGCGAACTCAGTGGCGGCCAGCGCCAGCAAGTCGCCGTGGGCCGGGCGTTGATGACCCAGCCCAAGGTGCTGATGCTCGACGAGCCCACCGCCGGGGTCTCGCCCATCGTCATGGACGAGCTCTTCGACCGCATCATCGAGGTCGCCCGCACCGGCATCTCGATCCTGATGGTGGAGCAGAACGCCCGCCAGGCGCTGGCGATTGCAGACAAGGGCTATGTCCTTGTGCAAGGATCGAACCGCTTCTCCGACACCGGCAAGGCGCTCCTGGCCGACCCGGAGGTCCGCAGATCATTTCTTGGAGGTTAAGATGCGCCTTCCCGCTGCCGCTGCCCTGCTGCTCGCGCTTGCCCCCGCCGCCCAGGCCCAGGCGGTGCTCTACCAGTGCAAGTTCTCCGAGCGCTGTACCGAGAACGGCTGCGAGGCGATGCGCGACACCTATTCCTTCCGTCTCGACGTCAACTCCGGCGACGGCGCGATGATCGCCGATGGGCAGGAGTATACAGGCATGGCAGTGGCCTCCGACACCACGCAAACCTTCTTCCTCATCAACCAGGCCGGCGCCGAGATGGTGACGATCAACCTCGAGGGCTCGAACGACGTCGTCTATTCCGGCCACATGGGCTTTGGCGACTACATCGGCACCTACAAGCTGACCGGCACCTGCCTGCGCGGTGCGGGCTGACACACAATCGGAGCCGCCGTGGATTTCCTCAACGCCATCGTCGCCCTTCTGAACTTCGTCGTGATCCCGGCCACGGCCTACGGCGCCCAGCTGGCGATCGGGGCGCTGGGGGTGACGCTGATCTACAGCATCCTGCGCTTCTCGAACTTCGCCCATGGCGACACCATGGCGATCGGCACCGCCTTCGTCATCCTTACCACCTGGGCGCTGCAGGCCGCGGGCATCAGCTTCGGCCCGCTGCCAACGGCGCTGCTGGCGCTGCCGGTGGGCATCGCCGCGGCCACGGCCTTCGTGCTGGCGACCGACCGCGCGATCTACCGCTTCTACCGCAGGGTCCGCGCCTCGCCGTCGATCCTGGTCATCGTGTCGCTGGGGGTGATGTTCGTGATGAACGCGCTGGTGCGCTTCATCATCGGGGTGGAGGAGATCACCTTCGCCGACGGCGAGCGTTTCATCATCTCGGCGCAGGGGTTCAAGGACGCGACCGGCCTCGCCGAGCCGCTGGCAATCCGCACCACGCAGGTGGTGACCCTGGTCACCGCCGTTCTCACCGTGGCCTGGCTGTTCTGGTTCCTGACCTACACCCGCACCGGCAAGTCGATGCGGGCCTACTCGGACAACGAGGACCTGGCGCTGCTGTCCGGCATCAATCCCGAGCGCGTCGTGGCCGTGACCTGGATCATCTGCGCGGCGCTCGCCACCATCGCCGGCACACTCTACGGGCTCGACAAGTCGTTCAAGGCCTTCACCTACTTCCAGCTGCTGCTGCCGATCTTCGCCGCCGCCATCGTCGGCGGCCTGGGCTCGCCCATCGGCGCCATCGCCGGCGGGTTCCTGATCGCCTTCTCCGAGATCGTCGTCACCTATGCCTGGAAGAAGGTCGCGGGCTACCTGCTGCCTGACAGCCTCGCCTCCGACGGCCTCGCGCAGCTCTTGTCCACCGACTACAAGTTCGCAGTCAGCTTCACGATCCTGATCATCGTGCTCCTGTTCCTGCCCACCGGCCTGTTCAAGGGCAAGACGATATGACCCGCTCCCACACACCGCTGCTGTTTGCCGCCGTGGCGGTGCTGTTCGTGGTCACCGGCCTGGTCCAGTCCTGGAACCTTTCGCTCGGCATCGCCAACATGGCGCTGATTTCGGCGATCATGGCGCTGGGGCTGAACATGCAATGGGGCTACGCCGGGCTGTTCAACGTCGGCGTCATGGGCTTTGTCGCACTGGGCGGCCTCGCGGTCGTGCTGGTATCTGCCGCGCCCTCGCCCGGGGCCTGGGCGGTGGGCGGGACCGGCATCCTGCTGGCGATGGTGCTGGGCGCCGCCTCGGTCGCCGCCGCGGTGCTGGTCTGGACGCGGCTGCCGCCGGGCCGGCTGCGCGTCCTCGCGCTGATCGCCACGTTGATCACCGGCTTCTTCCTCTATCGCGCCATCTTCGACCCTGCCGCGGCGGCGGTGGAGGCGCTGGACCCCGCGACCTACGGCAATCTCGGCGGGCTTGGCCTGCCCTCGCTTTTCGCCTGGCCTGCCGGCGCCCTGCTGGCCGCCGGTGCCGCCTGGCTGATCGGCAAGACTGCACTCGGACTGCGCTCGGATTACCTCGCCATCGCCACCCTGGGGATTGCCGAGATCATCCTCGCGGTGATTAAGAACGAGGACTGGCTGGCGCGCGGAGTGAAAAACATCATCAAGCTTCCGCGCCCTGCGCCGGTGCCCTACGAGGTCGACCTGCAGCGGACGCAGTGGTTTCTCGACTGGTGCGCCGGCTGGGGCTTCGATCCCGTCTCGACCTCGGCCATCGTGGTGAAACTCCTTTACGCCGCGCTGTTCGGCACCGTCCTCGTCGCCCTCGTGATCCTGATGCAGCTGGCGCTCAACTCGCCCTGGGGGCGGATGATGCGCGCGATCCGCGACAACGAGGTCTCGGCAGAGGCGATGGGCAAGGACGTCACCCGCCGGCACCTGCAGGTCTTCATCCTCGGCTCGGCCATCATCGGGCTTGCCGGCGCGATGATGACCTCGATGGAAGGCCAGCTCACCCCCGGCGCCTACACACCGCTGCGATTCACCTTCCTGGTCTGGGTCATGGTGATCGTCGGCGGCTCGGGGTCGAACTGGGGCGCGGTGCTGGGCGGGTTCCTGATCTGGTGGCTCTGGAGCGTCGCCGAACCGCTGGGCAAGTTCGCCATGGACCTCATCACCGCCGGCATGCCCGACGGCGCGGTAAAGACCCGGCTGGTCGATTCCGTCGCCCACATGCGGCTTCTGACCGTGGGGGTGATCCTGCTCCTGGTCCTGCGTTTCAGCCCGCGGGGGCTGATCCCGGAAAAGTGAGCCACGCTTCCTGTTCCGAAAACGACGCGGAATGTCGGAACGCGCCTGACCACGGGCCCGTTCGGCGCTAGTTAAGCGCAAAACGGAGGGTTCCCGGCCATGAAATCCCACACCCGCGTCCTGGTCATCGGCGGCGGTGTCGTCGGCTGCTCGGTGCTTTACCACCTGACCAAGCTTGGCTGGTCCGACGTAGTGCTGATGGAACGGTCGGACCTGACCTCGGGCTCGACCTGGCATGCCGCGGGCGGGTTTCACACGCTGAACGGCGACACCAACATGGCGGCGCTGCAGGGCTACACGATCCGGCTTTACAAGGAGCTGGAGGCGCTGACCGGCCTGTCCTGCGGGCTGCACCACGTCGGCGGGATCACGCTGGCCGACAACCGC
The DNA here is from genome assembly GCA_031406135.1 of Rhodobacterales bacterium. Classification (GTDB taxonomy): domain Bacteria; phylum Pseudomonadota; class Alphaproteobacteria; order Rhodobacterales; family Rhodobacteraceae; genus JANOGU01. Next base: position 6,858 of record JANOGU010000045.1, on the reverse strand, counting down.
GAGCGCTTCGAGCAGCTTGTCGCCGAACGCGCGAAGCACCGCTACATGGGGCTCGACACCGAGATTCTGAGCCCCGCGGAGATCGCGGCCAAGACCGACGGCCTGGTGGACGTGACGGGCATCATCGGCGGCCTCTACGACCCGCTCGACGGCCACCTCGACCCCTCCGGCACCACCCACGCCTATGCGAAAGCCGCCCGCATGGGCGGCGCAGAGATCGTGCTGCACAACCGCGTGCTGGAAACCAACCCGCGCCCCGACGGCACCTGGGAAGTGGTGACGGAGAAGGGAACGATCATTGCCGAACACCTGGTCAACGCCGGCGGCCTCTGGGCGCGCGAGGTCGGCGCCATGGCCGGCGTCTACCTGCCCTTGCTGCCGATGGCGCACCAGTACCTCGTCACCGACGACGTGCCGGAGATTCTCGCGATCCTCGCCCAGGGCCGCGAGTTCCCGCATGTGATGGACCCCGGCGGCGAGTTCTACCTGCGCCAGGAAGGCCGCGGCCTCTGCATCGGCTTCTACGAACAGCCCTGCGAGCCCTGGTCCGTGGACGGCACCCCATGGACCTGGGGCCAGGAGCTGCTCAACGAACAGTTCGACAAGATCGAGGCCTCGGTCGCCTTCGCCAATGCCCGCATCCCGGTCCTCGAACGCTCGGGCGTCAAGCGCGTGATCCACGGCCCCTTCACCTTCGCCCCGGACGGAAACCCGCTGATCGGCCCGGTCCCGGGCCTGCGCAACTACTGGTCCGCCTGCGCCGTCATGGCCGGCTTCAGCCAGGGCGGCGGCATGGGCCTCAGCCTCGCGCAATGGATGATCCACGGCGAGGTCGAACGCGACCCGCGCGGCTTCGACGTTGCCCGCTTCGGGAACTGGACCTCGCCCGGCTACACCGTGCCCAAGGTGATGGAGAACTACCGCACGCGGTTCTCGGTCTCCTACCCGAACGAGGAACGCCCCGCCGCACGGCCGTTCCGCACCACCCCGATGTACGAGGTGTTCGACGGCATGAACGCCGTCTGGGGCCAGCAATACGGGCTCGAGGTGGTGAATTACCACGCGCTGCCGGGCGAACCGCGGTCCGAGGTGCCGAGCTTCCGCCGCTCCAACGCCTGGGAGGCGACGCGGCAGGAGGTCCACGCGGTGCGCACCGCCGTCGGCATCAACGAGGTGCAGAACTTCGGCAAATACCGGGTCACCGGGCCAAAGGCCCGCGACTGGCTCGACCGCATCATGGCTGGTGCTATCCCGCAGCCGGGGCGGCTGTCGCTGACCCCGATGCTCGCTGCCTCGGGCAAGATCATCGGCGATTTCACTGTCTCCTGCCTGTCGGAGACCGAGTTCCAGCTGACCGCCTCCTACGGTGCCCAAGGCTGGCACGAGCGGTGGTTCCGCCAACATGAGGAATCGGGCGTAAGCATCGAGAACATCTCGGATTCCCGGTCTGGCTTCCAGATCGCGGGGCCGCAGGCGCGAGAGCTTCTTTCCCGCGTCACCCGCGCCGATGTTTCGGCCGCGGCGTTCCGCTTCATGGATGTGCGGCGAATGACCGTGGGCATGGCCAACTGCCTCGTGCAGCGCGTCAGCTATACCGCCGACCTCGGCTTCGAGATCTTCACCGACCAGATGTCGGTCCGCCACCTCTGGGACACGCTCTGGTCCGCCGGCCAGGACCTCGGCCTGCGCCCCTTCGGGATGCGCGCGATGATGTCGCTCAGGCTCGACAAGTGGTTTGGCTCCTGGGGCCGCGAATTCTCGCCCGACTACACTCCGGCCGAGACCGGGCTCGACCGCTTCATCCGCTGGAACAAGCCCGCCGACTGGATCGGCAAGGCGGCAGCGATGGCCGAAAAGGCGGCGGGTCCGAAGCGCCGCCTCGTCCCCTTCGTGGTCGAGGCCGCGGACGCCGACGCCGTCGCCTGGGAGCCGATCTGGCTCGACGGCGAGGTTGCCGGCTTCTGCACCTCCGGCGGTTTCAGCCACTGGACCGCCACCTCGGTGGCGCAGGGCTTCCTGCCCGCCGACCGGGTGCAGGACGGGCTCGCCTGCGAGATCGAAATCCTTGGCCAGCAGCGTCCGGCAAGGGTCCGTCTCGCGCCGCTCTGGGACGACGCCGGCCGCATGCGCGCCTGAAACCGGGGCTTCAGCCTTGCCGAAATACCCCCGGGGGGTCCGGGGGCCGGAAGCCCCCGGGACGCGGCCACCCGCGCGGCGCCACAAGGCCAGGCGCGGCAAATTCCTTCCTTCAAGGAATTTGCAATTTTCTTTCTGCAAGAAAATTGCTTGGCTCGCCCCATGGTGCCGATCCTGATCCTCGCTGCCGGAGCCTCGGCCCGGATGGCGCCGCGCGACAAGCTCGTGGAGCCGGTGGACGGCGAGCCGCTCCTGCGCCGCACCGCCCGGGCAGCGCTTGCCACCGGCGCCCCGGTGCTCTGCACCCTGCCGCCTGATCGACCGGACCGGTGGCGGTCGCTGGCCGGCCTGTCCGTCACCTTGATCGAGGTTCCCGACGCCGCCGCCGGGATGTCAGCCTCGCTGCGCGCCGGGCTCGCCGCTCTGCCACCCCGGGCGACCGGCGTGATGATCCTGCCCGCGGACCTGCCCGGGCTTGCGGCCGAGGACCTTCTGGCCTGCCTCGCCGCCTTTGCCGCCGTGCCGTCGCGCATCCTGCGCGCGACGGCCGGGGACGGCAGGCCCGGCCACCCGGCGGTCTTTCCGTCCGACCTCTTCGCGGCCCTGTCCGCCGTCACCGGCGACGAGGGCGCCCGGGCGGTGCTGGCGGCCCACCGCGACCGGGTCATCCACCTGACCCTGCAGGGGACCCGCGCGATCCTCGATCTCGACACGCCGGAGGACTGGGCCGCGTTCCGCGCCGCGCGGGGCCAGTAGCACCCGCGCCTCGAAGGCCTCCAGCGTCAACCGCGCCGCCGGGAAGCGGGTGTCCCCCACGAGGTCGGGGAACAGCGCCGGTAGCTCCTCGCGCGCCGCCGCGTCCTGCCTCCCCGACGGCGCGGCGCAAGGCCGCGGGCGGTCTCGATCCGCGTGCCGGCGGCAAAGCAGGGGATGACGTTCTCGATGCCCTGGAAGGCCATCGACCCGATCGGCGCGATGCCGTCAATTACGGCGTCGCGGTCGCCGCCGGTGCCGTCCAGGGCATCCGGCCCCGAAGCGCGGATGATCGTGGCCATCCTGTCCTCGCAATTCCTGCCGCCCGAAATGCGACGGCCCGGCCGGTGGCCGGGCTTTCGTCTTTTTCTGCTCGCCGGGAATGGAAAGGGTCCGGCTACATCCGGTCGACTCGGGGGCAATGAAGCCGTGGCGTACGATCAATCCTGCAACACCCGCTTTCCGGCGTCGAACCGGTCAGCCCGCGGACTTCACCTGCGCCAGCGCAGCCTCTGCACCCGACAGAATCCGGCGGGCCGCAGTGAAGGACGCCTTGGCGTCCGGCCGGCGCAGCTCTGGAAAAAGTTCCAGAATCTCACTGCGTTGCGAGTTCCCGACACCCCTCAGCGACCAGTCAGTGGGCTGAAAGCTCTCGGTCCAGGCGCCGTTCGCCAGCACCACCTCGTGCCGGTCGAACAGGAAATGCAGATACATCACGCCGGCGGTCTCCACCTCGGTCACCGAGCGGCCGGAGACCAGGTGTTTGGCCGCGACCAGAACCTCGGCCTCGGCGAAATAGAGCGCGGTGCGCTCGTTCGACACCAGCATCCGGTGGTTGGGGCTGACCATCATGTCACGCTCGGGCAGGCCTTCGCCCAGACTGCCCTTGCGGATCAGGATCGGGCGCAGGTGCGGGTTGGCGTTCATCGCCGGCCAGCCCACGTGCCGCCGGCCGATCCAGCGGATTTCCTGCATGCCGGCGTCGCGTGTCATCACGCGGTCGCCGACCCGCAGCAGGTCCACCGGCACCTCGCCACGCGGCGTCGCGATCATCGTGCCGGGGGTGAAACAGGGCGTCACCGCGCCGTCGCGGTCGCAAGGCCGCACCGCCGCCGACACGGCACGCGTATCGCCCGGACCGGACGCCCCTTCATTTCCGCCGAACGCTGCCATCGTCAGGCTCCTGCACCACTGCCTGCGGCCAGGGCAAGTCCGGGCCGACCGCCATCACACGCCGGAAAAGAAACGCGCGCGCCCTGACGCTGGAGGCCGGACCCCGCAGCCCGGGTCCGGACCTTCGCCGCGACCAAGGCACGCACACGCCATGGCTCCGGCAAAGGAAACCGCGACGGCGGCCGCGGCGCAAGAAAAATCCGAACCAGAATCCGCATCTCCGACACTCCAAACACCAGGGCGCGCCTCACGCAAACTGGCTGCCCCCGGGGCCAAACTGGGCCCAGCACCATCGTGGTTGCCAAATGATTGCGCCGCAGGAAAGGGCGTTGGCATGCCGTGTAGCGGTGGATCGCCCCACGGGAGACAACTCTTGGTTGTATCGCGCTGACCACGTTTCGCCCTATCCGGGAGAACTGTTTCCGCCGGCAGGACGGAGCGGACGCCGCCTTGCTGTCCTGCAGCAAGCGTTCCTGCCAAGTCCGGAAAACGGCCCCGAACGGCCGCGGGCATTGCCGAAGAATCGGAAACTGTCCCGAAAACCAAGGACCTGCCGAAAAAGACAGGTCGCCGGACCGGGGTTCCCGGGCTGCCCGACGCGGTCATCGTTGCGGGTCGCGGGTCAATCCGGCCTGCGGCCCCGCTTCGGGCGGCCAACCGCAACGACGGTCCGGACAGGGGGCGAATCAGCTTCAGGGAGAAAGGGGATCGGCTGATGGTGCCCGAGGCGAGACGGGAACTCTTGTTTCAGCACGTATCACGCAGTTCCGCAGGCAAACGAAAATCTAACCGTATCCGAAGATTAGCTGTTCCATCCTGCCCCACTCTGTAGCACCGTATACCACATCTTGTGGGTGGATACAGAGGTGGATCAATGGCGCGGACGCTGAACCGTCTGACCGCCTCCCAGGTCAGGGCCGCGGCCCCCGGCAAGTATGCCGATGGCGGCGGGCTGTGGCTACACAAACGCGACGATGGCGGGGGCCAGTGGGCTCTGTCAGAGCAATCAGACCGACTCGTCCTTTCCCGCTCCATCCCCTGTCGGATGGGCACAACTATACGTTCTGTAAGGAGAAAAGCCTTGCAGCGCGCTTCGCAGGAGACCAACCGGGGACCGTTGAGCGTAGCAGACCAGTTTAATCTGACAAAGCCCAGACCCACCTTGTCACATCGATGCCGACGGGGGGCGGTCACATCATCAGAGCCCCACTGGCCAAGTCCTGTTCGCTCGGTCGGTCGGCAAAGGCCTGCAAAATACGTCGTTGCCTTCAAATTCAACGTCAATTGACGCCTGCGCGTTCCAAACCTTGCCTGAGATGCTGCAGGTCACTGATGTCGACATAGTGCATGGTGCCAAGGAGATCCGCCAAAGTGAAGCCGGGTTCAAGCGAGCGAACGCGGCCAGCATGGGCCTTGGCGGCGGTCTTGTCGCCGAGCCATGCATAGGCTGCGGCCAAGAAAGCATGGTGCGTGTGGTCGGTTGCCGAAAGCCGCATGTAAGCTTCTATGGCTTTGTGATACTCTTTGGCGGTGAAATGGGCTCTACCCAGATAGCTCCAGAACCGTTCCGGGTGATGAGGGTTCAGGTTCATCGCCTTGCGAATCCACTCGGCGCCCTCTTTCGGATTGCCGAGCCAGGTCAGGATTTCACCCTGCTGGACTACGATCAGATCATAGTTGGGATTGAGAGAAATCGCACGCTCCTGATGGTAACGGGCCTTGGTAAGGTCGTCGCGGATGATCGACAAAGCAGCAAGGATGCGGTGAACGTCGGCGTCGTTGTCATCAAGCACCAGTGCCTTTGCGAGTTCGCCTGCAATTTCGTCCTGGGTTGCGCTTTTATCCGCGCACCAGCCATACACCCAGGTCTGACCCAATATACAGCCACGCCAAGCGTGTGCATGAGCGTAATCGTGGTCCAGTTCAATTGCCCGATTAATCAGTTCTTGCGCCTTTGCATTGTCTTCGCGGTTGCCGCGGTGATGAAGCACCTTGGCGGCCAGAACCAGCTCATAGGCAGCCATGTTCGCAGGGAGTTTGCGTTTCAACAGATCGTTCTGGGCCGCCTCGACCCGGCCGGGCAGTGTCGCGACAATTGCCGAAGTCACCTCGTCCTGAATCTCGAATACGTCGTCCATCTTGCGGTCATACTTCTCGGCCCAAAGATGGCTGTCGTTCACCGTGTCGATCAGCTGGACGGTGATCCTCAGCCGGTCACCCGAACGCCGGACGCTGCCCTCGACCAGATATTGTGCGCCCAGCTTCTGGGCGACTTCGCGCAAATTGACCGCGGTTCCCTTGTAGACAAAGGTGGAATTGCGCGAGATGACAAACAGTTCGTGGCGACGCGAAAGTTCGGTGATGATGTCTTCGGTCAGCCCGTCGACGAAGAATTCCTGATCTTTTTCGCCACTCATGTTGGCGAAGGGCAAAACTGCGATCGTGGGTTTGACCGGTGCGCGCCCGGGGGCGGATTTCCGATTGCCGTCGGTGCCGATCTTCGACGGGGTGTTCAGTATCACGCGAAACACCCGGATCGGGCGCTTGATGTTCTTGAGCGTCTTTTCTCCCAGATCCTCAAATGCCACATCAAGCCGGTCGGCAACCTGATCATGCACCGCCGTTGCGACGCAGATCCCGCCAACGTCTGCAAGCTGCTCTAGCTGTGGAACCTCAACAGGTTGTCCATCGGTAACGCGAGACGGCTGATGGGTGGCTTGGAGTTTAGACTGCCGTGCGGGCGGTGCCAATTGTACATGTGGGTCCATTCCGGGAGGTGGGATTTGCGCTGATCCG
>JANOGU010000037.1:0-4199 GCA_031406135.1 Rhodobacterales bacterium | reverse complement strand
TGCACCTCGCGCCCCGCGCGGATGAAGCCGGCGATGTCCTCCAGCGTCACGTAGTCGGAGGTTTCGGTGTTGTAGAGACGGCGGCTGGCATAGCGCTTTATCAGCAGCGGCTTGTCGGTATCGGCCATGGACGTCCCCCCTCGCAGGTGCGGAAAGCGTAAGGGAGCACCACGGAAAAGGAAAGGGCGGGCCATCAGGCCCGCCCTTGCGGCGCGTCGGTCCGACAGGGAGGAGGTAGCGGCCGACGCCGGCCGAACTCGCTACGCCGTCAGCTTCACTTGGCGACGACGGAGGCGGCTTTCTTGGCGGCGGTCTGCACCTCGGCGGTGGCTTTCTTGACCGCGGCGGTGGCGTCTTCCGACAGGTCCTTGCCGGCGTCGAGCATCAGTTCGACGGTTTCCATCTGCACTTTCTTGGCGACTTCAGCGAAGGCCGCCATGTGCTCGGCCGCCATCTCGGCGGTCGCCGAGGCGAAGTCGGTCATCGCCTTGGTGTAGTCGGTCGGCTCCGTCTTGGCCTTGGACATGTCGCCCAGCTTCACCAGCGTGGACTTGGTCCAGGCGGCGGAGATTTCGGTCGATTTCTCGGCGGCTTCGATCGCCACTTTCGACAGTTTCTCGCCGAAGGCGGCGTTGGTCTTGAACATGTTCTGGAACGCGGCGGCGTCCACCGGGAACGAAGCCATCATGTCCTGGAGCATTTTGGTCACGTCGGGGGTCTTGGTCATGGTCATCTCCTCTTGGCGCGGTTGCGGCGGCCTTGGGTTTCGGGATGACCCCTAGGTAAATGCTGCAGTGCAGAAAATCAAGTCTCATTCTGCGGTGCAGCATGGCGATCCTGCATTGCCGGCATGACCTGCACGCATGGATCGGGTGCAGGTCGGGGCTTGCCCCGACCTGTGCGGGCCAGGCGGGGCAAGCCCCGCCCTACGCCGCTTCGACCGCCTTCACATAGCTCCCCGGCGCTGGCTCCAGCGACGCCTCCGGCACCCGCGCCGCCACCATCTTGCCCGACCGCGCCGCCAGCCACTCCGCCCAGCGCGGCCACCATGACCCTGCGTGCTTCTCCGCCCCCGCCTGCCAGGCTTCCGGCGTCGTCATCGGCCCCGGGTTGGTCCAGTGCCCGTATTTGCCCTTGGACGGGGGGTTGATGATTCCGGCGATGTGGCCCGAGCCCGACAGGATGAAGGTCTTGTCCTCCGACCCCATCTGCCGCACCCCGGCGAACGAGCCCTTCCAGGCGGCGATGTGGTCGGTCTCGCAGGCCACGGCACAGACCGGAACCTTGACCTGCGCGAGGCTCACCGGATCGCCGAACACCGGGAAGACCCCCTTGGCGAAGTCGTCGCGCTGGCAGAGGCCGCGCAGGTATTCCATCGCCATCTTCGCCGGCAGGTTGGTGCCGTCGCCGTTCCAGTAGAGCAGGTCGAAGGCGGGCGGCGCCTCGCCCATCATGTAGCTCTTGATCGCCGGCTGCCAGATCAGGTCGTTGGAGCGCAGGAAGCTGAAGGTGCGGCTCATGAACCGCCGGTCGAGGATGCCGTCCTGCGCCACCTGCCGCTCGATCCCGTCGACGAAATCGTCGGTCAGGAAGGCCTCGAACTCACCGCGGTCGGAAAAGTCGGTCAGCGTGGTGAAGAAGGTGGCCGACTTCACCGACCTGTCGCCCGCCTTGTCCAGATGCGCCAGCGTCAGCGCCAGCGTGGTGCCGGCGATGCAGTAGCCGACGGCGTTGACCTGCTTTTCCCCGGTGAGCCGCCGCACCTCGGCCAGAGCGCGCAGGTAGCCGTCGCGGATGTAGTCGTCGAGGCCCGTCTCGGCATAGCTCGGATCGGGATCCCTCCACGACACCACGAACAGGGTGAAGCCCTGCTCGACGATCCATTTCACCAGCGAGTTCTGCGGCTTGAGGTCGAGGATGTAGAACTTGTTGATCCAGGGCGGGAAGATCAGCAGCGGCGCGGCGTGGACCTTTTCGGTCGCGGGTGCGTACTGGATCAGCTCCAACATCCGGTTGCGGTAGACCACCGACCCCGGCGTGGTGGCGAGGTTCACGCCAACGCGGAACGCCTCCTTGTCGGCCAGCGTGACCACGAGGTCGCCGGAATTGGCCTCGATGTCGCGCACCAGGTTCTCCAGCCCCTGCACCAGGCTCTCGCCGTCGGTCGCCACCGCCTTTTCCAGCGCGTCGGGATTGGTGCCGAGGAAGTTGGTCGGCGCGAACATGTCCACGATCTGGCGGGTGAAGTACTCCACCCGCTTCTTGTCGGCCGCGTCCATGTGGTCGAGCCCGGCCACCGTGCCGGTGATCGCCTCGGCGTTCAGCAGGTACTGCTGCTTGAGGTAGTTGAAGAACGGGTGGCTGTCCCAGAGCGGGTTGGCGAAACGGCGGTCCTTCGGCCCTGGGTCGTCGGGCGCGCGCAGCTCGCCCTTCAACAGCGCCTGCTGCGCCTCCACCGCGTGTTTCAGCGTCTTGCCCCAGAAGCCGACCTGCGCCTCGATCATCTTGCCGGGGTTCTGCATCATCTCGGCCATCATCGCCGCGGCCGCCTTGGCGAAGACATCCGCCCCCGGCCCGCTGAGCGCCGGATCGGCCGCCTTGCGCCGGGTCAGGGCCGCGGTCAGGCGTTGCGACAAATCCTCAAGTCGCCCGAGATTTGCGTTGAGACGGGACTGCCGTTCGCTGTGATCCGCGTCTTCGGTTGTCACGTGATCAATTCCCCCCTATCTTCGCCGCTGTGCAGCATGGCACTTGCCGCGCCCGCTGCCTGAACTTCGTCGCCGGTACTCGGGGGGGACGCGACGCACAAGGCCGGTGTCCCGCCGGGGTGAGGAGACGCGATGAAGTATATGGCCACCTATGACGTGATGGAAAGCGCCCGCACCACGGCGGAATGGATGGGCGCCAGCGCCCGGGCCTTTGCTTCCTACCCGGCCTTCGCGCTGTCGATGAACCCGATGCTGCCGATGATGCGGGCCTGGGGCGACGTGGCGGAGCGGTCGTTCAAGCGCATGGTGGTAAGGCCCGACTGGGGCATCCGCACCATCGTCGGTCCCGACGGCCAGGACCACCTGGTCGACATTGTCCCGGTGGTCGACAAGCCGTTCTGCTCGCTGATCCAGTTCAGCGTGCGCCGCCGCGGACCGATGGCGCGCAAGGTGCTGCTGGTCGCGCCGATGTCCGGCCACTATGCCACGCTTCTGCGGTCCACGGTGCAGAGCCTGCTGCCGGACTGCGACGTGTTCGTGACCGACTGGCACAACGCCCGTGACATTCCGGTTTCCGCCGGCAAGTTCGACATCGAGGACTACACGCTCTACCTCGTGGAGTTCATGCGGACCCTGGGGCCGGAGACCAACGTCATCGCCGTCTGCCAGCCGGTGCCGCTGACGCTCGCCGCCACCGCCTATCTGGCGGCCGAGGACCCCTCGGCCCAGCCCCGGACGCTGACCCTGATCGGCGGGCCGGTGGATCCCGACGCCGGGCCGACCGAAGTCACCGACTTCGGCCGCCGTGTCACCATGGGCCAGCTCGAAAACCTCGCGATCCAGCGTGTCGGGTTCAGCTACAAGGGTGCGGGGCGGCTGGTCTATCCCGGGCTGATGCAGTTGCAGGGCTTCATCTCGATGAACGCCGAGCGGCATTCCAAGGCCTTCGCCGAGCAGATCCTGCGCGTGGCGCGCGGCGAGGGGGGCGACCACGACCACCACAACCGTTTCTACGACGAATATCTCGCGGTCATGGACATGACGGCGGAGTTCTACCTGTCCACCGTCGAGCGCATCTTCAAGGATCGCGAAATCGCCCGGAACGCCTTCAGTGTCGCGGGCAAGCATGTCGACTTTTCCGCCATCACCCAGGTCGCGGTGAAGGTGGTGGAAGGCGCCAACGACGACATTTCCGCCCCCGGCCAGTGCCTCGCGGCGCTGGACCTGCTGACCGGGCTGCCGGCGGAGAAGAAGGCGCAGCATCTGGAGCCGGGCGCGGGGCATTACGGGATTTTCGCCGGCAGGAGCTGGCGGCTGAACGTCCGGCCGCTGGTGCTGAACTTCATCGACGCCCATTCGGGCGCCCCGCAGGGGGGCAAGATGCGGGTAGTCTCAGGGGCCTGAGCGGAGCGTCACACGGTGGGACATTTTTTTGTGTGAGCGATTCCAAAGGCTTGTGTGAGTCGATTCAGGGTTGGCGGATTCAAGGGC
>JANOGU010000408.1:0-7979 GCA_031406135.1 Rhodobacterales bacterium | reverse complement strand
CGTCCGAGAGGTTGCCCTCCACTCCGCATTCCACTTACGCGAAGCTTTACCCGCCATCGCTGGACCGCGTGACCAAACCGCTCCAGCCATATACAACGAACGTCAGGCCATCGACGATGTGGGCCCGCAGGTCGTCTTCCACCCCGCTTTCCACCTTCGCGAAGCTTGTCCCGCCATCGCGGGACCGCGTAACTGAACCGCCCCAGCCATAAAGCAGGATCGTCCGGCCATCGGCGATGTGATCCTATAGGTGGCCCACCACCCCGCTTTCCACCTTCGCGAAGGTCGTACCGCCATCGGTGGACCACGTGACCGAACCGTCGTTGCCGTAGAGCAGGATCGTCCGGCCATCGACGATGTGGTTCAAGAGGTTGCCGTCCACCCCGCTCTCCACCGGATCGGCCACCACCTGTAGCGCCGTCGCCAGATCGGCCCGGATCGCTTCCCTCTTCCCGTCCAGTTCTGTGTTCTGCGCCTCGATCTCGTCGAGCGTTCCTTGCAGCGTCTCGCGCTGGCTGTCGGCCCAAGTCTGCCAGAATGGTAAGCCAAGGTAGAAGCCCAGGCCCAGCACCACCGACAGCAACAGCAGCCCCAGGAAAATCCGCGCGCTGTCGCGCGCCTTGTCGGCCCGCGTCCGCAGCCGCAGGATCAGGCCGCCGAGCGGCCCCTGTGCCGCAGCCCAGTCGAACGCCGCCTGCGCCCGGTCCAGCCGCAGGTCGCGCTGTGCGTCCGGTATGTCCTCGAACGGCGTCTCCACGCGACCCCCTGCACCCGCACTGCGTGCAAGGATGCGGCACCTCTCGCTTCAGATCAAACGCTAATCCAGCAGCCGCCGCGCGATCACCTGGGCCTGGATTTCCGCCGCCCCTTCGAAGATCGACAGGATGCGCGCGTCGCACAGGAGGCGGCTGACCGGGTATTCCAGCGCAAAGCCGTTGCCGCCGTGGATCTGCAGCGCGTTGTCGGCAGAGGACCAGGCCACGCGGGCGGCCAGCAGCTTGGCCATCCCGGCCTCCAGATCGCAGCGCCGGCCGTGGTCCTTTTCCCAGGCGGCGAAGCAGGTGATCTGGCGGGCGATCATGATTTCGACCGCCATCATCGCCAGCTTGCCGGCGACGCGGGGAAACTCGGCCAGCGGCTTGCCGAAGGCGCGGCGATCCTCGGCGTAGCGCAGCCCCGCCTCCATCGCCGCCTGCGCCACTCCGACAGCGCGGGCGGCGGTCTGAATCCGGGCGGCCTCGAAGGTCTGCATCAGCTGCTTGAAGCCCTGGCCCTCGACCCCGCCGAGAAGGCCGTCGCCGGCGACCCTGAAGCCGTCGAAGTTGACGGTATATTCCTTCATCCCGCGGTACCCCAGCACCTCGATCTCGCCGCCCGAGAGGCCGGGATCGGGGAAGGGCTTCGCATCGGTGCCGGGGGTTTTCTCGGCCAGGAACATGGACAGGCCGCGCCAGTCGGAGGAGCCTTCGACGGAGCGGGCCAGGACGGTCATCATATGGGTGCGGGCGGCGTGGGTGATCCAGGTCTTGTTGCCGGTGATCTCCCAGTCCTGCCCCGCCCGCCGGGCGCGGGTGCGCAGCGCGGCGAGGTCGGAGCCGGTGTTGGGTTCGGTGAAGACGGCGGTGGGCAGGACTTCTCCGCTGGCCAGCCGCGGCAGCCAGTGCGCCTTTTGCGCGTCGGTGCCGCCGCAGAGGATCAGTTCGGCGGCGATCTCGGACCGCGTGCCCAGCGAGCCCACGCCGATGTAGCCGCGGCTGAGCTCTTCGGAGACCACGACCATCGCCGCCTTGCTGAGGCCGAGGCCGCCGTACTGCTCCGGGATGGTCAGGCCGAAGACGCCGAGGGCGGACAACTCATCGATCAGCGCCATCGGGATCAATTCGTCGCGCAGGTGCCAGCCGTGGGCGAAGGGGACGACCTTTTCCTCCGAGAAGCGGCGGAACTGGTCGCGGATCATCTCCAGATCGGCGTCGAGGCCGGTGGCGCCCACCGTGGCGCGGCCGTGGCTGTCGCGCATCCGGGCGACCAGTGCGGCGCGGGCGGCGGGCGTGTTGCCCCCGGCGATGAGGCGGGCGGCGGCGGGGCCGGGGGCGACGTCAAGGCCGAGGCCGGCGGGGCGGACGATCTCGCCCTGGCTCATCGGCAGGCCGCCCCAGAGCTGCGCCAGGTATTCGCCGAAGCCGATGCGCAGGATCAGTGCCTCGGTCTCGCCGAAGGCACCCGCCTCGGCCAGCCGGCCGGCCCAGGCGCGCAGCTGGCGCAGCGCGCAGGCGTAGGTCGCCATCCACGCGAGGCCATGGGCGGCGTCCTGGTGCGCGTCAAGCAGCGCCGCATCGAGTTTGCCGGCGGGGGCCACGCGGGCCACAACGGCGGCCCGCGCGGCGGCGACCAGCGCATCGGCCTCCGGCAGGGCGGCGGCGGTCAGGGACAGCAGGTCGGCGTTGGTCAGGTCAGGCTCGGGCATGGCATCGCGGGGCATGGCAGTCCTTGGCACGGCGCTTCTGCGGGTCGGCACCGGCTTACGGCCTTCGCAGGCGCAGCGCAACTATCTTTCATGTTGCTGCGCTGGAAGGACCGAATCTGTCTCGATCAACTGACCTGCGCGTCGCTGCAGACCTTGACCAGATCGGGGGCGCTCGCCGGGGGAACCACGTCGAACTCGACCTCGTGCAGGCGCCGCTTGCCGTCGGTCAAAATCAGCGTCCAGCGGCCGGTGTCGGAAAGCGGCTGGTCGAAGAAGGTGTAGGTGTTGAAGAACGACCCGTCGTACCAGGGCCAGACCTCCCAGCTCTCGGTCTCGGGTGCGACGCCGGCCGGCGCGGGGTGGACGAGCACAGCCTTCAGCGTCATGTCGGACCAGGCGCTGCGGGTGAACTTCGCGCGGACGCCGAAGGTCACGTCGTCGGCGAGCGGCACGGTCTGGGTGCGGACCACGAGGTCCGGCATGACGTCGTAGCGGTCGGTCTCGCCGATGATCGTGCCGGGGCTGTCGGACACGCCGTCGGGCGCGACCGGCAGGCACCACAGACCGTAGTCGAGGCCGGTGAGCCAGCTCTCGTCGAACCACGACCGCAGCGCGGTTTCGGCCCCCGCGGCGCCCGCGAGGGCCAGCAACGTTGCAAGCAGCGCCGTGCGCAAGGTCATCCACGCCTCCCTGCCGTGGATGATCGGTCGGCGCCGTGCCGGGGTCAACGCCGACGGCATTCCCTCGCGCCCCGCTTCGCCCTATGCCGGGCAAGGGGAGGATCGCGATGGACGGGGTTCTGGCCGGGCTCTCGCCGGCGGCTTTCGCGGTGGCGCTGGCGGTCACGGCGCTGGCCGGGTTCGTCAAGGGCACGGTGGGCTTCGCCATGCCGATGATCATGATGGCGGGGCTGTCGGCGCTGGCCCCGCCCGAAGTGGCGCTGGCCGGGCTGATCCTGCCGACGCTGGCCACCAACATCGGCCAGGCGTTGCGCGACGGTCTCGCGCCGGCGGTCGAGGCGGCCCGGGTGCGCTGGCGCTTCATCGCGGCGACGGTGGCGCTGATCCCGCTGTCGGCACTGGTGGCGACCGCGATCCCGCGCGGGCCTTTCCTGCTGCTGCTTGGTGTCCCCATCGCCGCCTATGCGGCGTTTCTGCTGTCCGGCCGCAGCCTGGCGATCCGGCTGACGCAGTGGGTGCGGGCGGAATGGGCACTGGGCGCGGTAGGCGGGCTTTACGGCGGGGTGTCGGGCATCTGGGGCCCGCCGCTGCTGGTCTACCTGCTGTCCACCGGCACGCCCAGGGAGGAGGCGATCCGGGTGCAGGGCGTGGTGTTCCTGATCGGCGCGGTGGCGCTGCTGTTCGCGCATCTGAATTCGGGCGTGCTGAACCCGACGACTGTCGGCTTTTCGGCTGCCCTGGTCGTGCCGGGCCTCGCGGGCCTGTGGCTGGGCGCGCGGACGGCGGCGCGGATGGACGCAGGCCGCTTCCGGTTCTGGACGCATGCGCTGCTGCTGGTGTCCGGGTTGAACCTGATCCGGCTGGCGTTCAGCTGAGCGGCACCGGGCCGGGGCAAGGGTCGGTGAAGCCGGGCATCAGCGCCGGGTCCACGATCTCGAAGGTGACATCGTAGAGGATGCGGCCGTCGAGGTCGGCGGTCAGGCGCCAGCGGCCGGGAACCCGTTCCTCGGGTGTGTCGAAGCGGTAGAAGTTCGCGGCCCCTGCCTCGGGCGGAATGCGGGCGGCCCAGCTTTGCCGGGTGGTGGCCAATGGCGCGATGGGCGGGTGTTCGACGGTGATCCGCACCCCGTCGATCCCCGCCGGCTGCCGGCTGCGGGCGATGACGCCGAAGCCGAGGCCGGGCAGTGCGGGGAGCCGCGTGGTGCGCAGGCCGATCGTCGCCTCGCCGGGATACTGGTCGATGAAGCCCAGGATGGTGTCGGGCTGGACACTCGTATCGACCGGCGGGGCGGCGCAGATGATGCCCCAGTCCGCCACGACCAACAGGTCGCGGTCCCATGCCGGGCCGTCGGCGGCCAGCGTGGCGCCGGAGGAAAGCAGCAGGGCGGCAAAGGCCGGACGCATTGCCGACCCAGCCTGCCGCGCCGGGCGCGGAGCGTAAAGCCTATTCCGCCGCGATGGCGCAGGCGCGGACGTCGGGCGGCACATGCGCCTCATAGTGGGCGAAGTTGGCGACGAACATGCCCACCAGCCTGCGCGCAGCCGCGTCATAGGCGCCCGGATCGGCCCAGGTCGCGCGCGGGTCGAGAAGGCGCGCGTCGACGCCCGGCGCGGCGACCGGCACGGCAAAGCCGAAATGCGGGTCGCGGCGAAACTGCGCCCGCGCCAGCGTCCCGTCCAGCGCCGCCGACAGAAGCGCCCGCGTGGCCGCGATGGGCATCCGCCGCCCGGTGCCGTGGGCGCCGCCGGTCCAGCCGGTGTTGACCAGCCAGCAGTCGGCGCCGGAGGCGGCAATGCGGTCGCGCAGCAGCGCCCCGTAAACCTCCGGCCGGCGCGGCATGAACGGCGCGCCGAAGCAGGTGGAGAAAGTTGGCGTGGGCTCGGTGACGCCGCGTTCGGTTCCCGCCGCCTTGGCGGTGAAGCCGGACAGGAAGTGGTACATCGCCTGCGCCGGCGTCAGCCGGGCGATGGGCGGAAGCACGCCGAAGGCGTCGCAGGTCAGCATCACCACATGCTTCGGTGCGCCGCCAAGGCCGCTGGCCGAAGCATTGGCGATCGCCTCCAGCGGATAGGCGCAACGGGTGTTCTCGGTCCGGGAGAGGTCGGCGAAGTCGATCTCGCGGGTCTGCGGGTCGAAGCCCACGTTCTCCACCACGGTGCCGAACATCTTCGTCGCGGCGAAGATCGCGGGTTCCGAGGCGGCCGACAGGTTCGCGGTCTTGGCGTAGCAGCCACCCTCGAAGTTGAAGGCGCCACGGTCCGACCAGCCGTGTTCGTCGTCGCCGATCAGCACGCGGGCGGGGTCGGCCGACAGCGTGGTCTTGCCGGTGCCCGAGAGGCCGAAGAACACCGCCGTCTGCGCCGGGTCGTCCGGCGCGTGGTTGGCCGAGCAGTGCATCGGCATCACGCCGCGCGCGGGCAGCAGGTAGTTCAGCACGGTGAAGACCGCCTTCTTGTTTTCCCCGGCATAGGCGGTGTTGGCGATCAGCACGCGCCGGGTGTCGAAGTTCAGCACGATGGCGGTGTCGGTCCGGGTGCCGTGGCGGGCGGGATCGGCCTTGAACGAGGGGCAGTTGATCACCGTCCAGTCGGGGGCGAAGGCGTCGATCTCCGCGGCGTCGGGCCGGCGCAGCAGATGCCGGATGAACAGGCTGTGCCAGGCCAATTCGGTGACCATCCGGACGTTCAGGCGGAAGTCAGGATCGGCACCGGCGTGGAGGTCCTGCACGAAGACCTCGCGGTCGCGAAGATGCGCCATCATGTCCGCCTCGAGCCGCGCGCAGGCATCGGCGGCCATCGCGCCGTTGTTCTCCCACCAGATCGTGTTTTCGGTCAGCGGCGAGCGGACCACGAACTTGTCCTTGGGCGACCGGCCGGTGAAGGCGCCGGTCTCGCAGAGGAAGGCGCCGCCGGGTCCGAGCGTGCCTTCGCCACGGGCAAGCGCGGCCTCGACCAGCGCGGGGACGCCGTAGTTGTAGCAGGCCCGCGCCGCGACGATCCCCTGATGCGCCAGTGTCTGTCCCGGGTTCACGCGACCTTCGGCCATCCAACCCTCCCGCCGGTGCCGGCGCCGCAGCGCTGCCGGACTGGCACACAGGTAACATTGTTGCCCGGGCGATTCCAGCACAGAGATCCTCGTTAGCGGTAGCATTTCCCTGTTAGCGCAACCGCTTAGCGCGTTGCCGCCGGTGATCGGACCCGCCTGCGCGGCGCTGGCGCGAGCCTGCGGCAAATTAGCCATTGGTTGTGCTTTTTCGCTTGCACTCGGACCGCCAGCCGGGGCGATTCGCATATCGCGGTTGATTCCGCCGCCGCAAATCCGCACAATGCGCGAAATACGAAAAGAAAAAGAGCAGCATAGGGAAACAGGCCATGTCGCGCATTGCGCTTGTGGATGATGATCGCAACATCCTGACCTCCGTCGCCATGACGCTGGAGGCAGAGGGTTTCGAGGTCGAAACCTACAATGACGGACAGTCGGCGCTTGACGCCTTCACGCGGCGGATGCCGGACATGGCGGTGCTCGACATCAAGATGCCGCGCATGGACGGCATGGACCTGTTGCAGCGCCTGCGTCAGAAAACGTCGATGCCAATCATCTTCCTGACCTCGAAGGACGACGAGATCGACGAGGTGCTGGGCCTGCGCATGGGCGCGGACGACTACGTCAAGAAGCCGTTCTCGCAGCGCCTGCTGGTGGAGCGCATCCGCGCGCTGCTGCGGCGGCAGGAGGCGATCGCTACCGGCGAGGTGGCGACCACCGAGGAAACCAAGATCATGGAGCGGGGGCATCTGAAGATGGACCCCTTGCGCCATGCGGTTTCCTGGAAGGGCCGCGACGTGGCGTTGACGGTGACCGAGTTTCTGCTGCTGCAGGCGCTGGCGCAGCGGCCCGGCTTTGTGAAGAGCCGTGACCAGCTGATGGACGTGGCCTACGACGACCAGGTCTATGTCGACGACCGCACCATCGACAGCCACATCAAGCGGCTGCGCAAGAAGATGCGGACGGTGGACGACGATTTCTCGGCCATCGAAACACTGTATGGGATCGGCTACCGCTACAACGAAGAGTGACCTGAATGACGGCCTTGCCGCGACCAGCCGCGCCCGAGGCGCCGCCGCGGCGGTCGGGAGACGTCCTTCTGGGCGAGGACTGGGTGCGGCCGGACGAGGCGCCGCCCGAGATCCGCGACCAGCGCGACCGCCGCAGCATCGTCGCGCTGAACCGCTCGCCGCTGGCGCGGAAGATCATCATCTTCAACATGATGGCGCTGGTGATCCTGGTCGCGGGCGTGCTGTTCATGAACCCGTTCCGCGACAATCTCGTCCAGCAGCGCGAGCAGGGGCTGGTGACCGAGGCCAAGCTTTTCGCGGACGTGTTCGAGGCCCAGGTGCGCGGGCCGGACGCGGACCTGCGCGTGGCGCAGACGCTGGATGCCGTCGACATCGGCCCCGGCGTCGAGGTCTTCGTGTTCGACACCGAGGGCAGGCTTCTGGGCCGGTCGCAGGGTGCCCCGCGCAGGCCGGCGCCCGGCGCGGGGGACGAAGGCGCAACGATCATCAGCAACTTCCTGAACTGGGTCTGGGAAGCGACTTCGGGATTCCTGGCCGTGGGTGCGCCGGAGGTCGCGCTCTACGAGCCAGAGACGCTGGTGCGGTCGCTGCTGGCAACCGCCACCAAGGGCGACACCGCATTCCGCGCCGCGCGCGGTTCCGACGGTCAGGCGGTGCTGTCTGTCGCCACTCCGATCTGGCGCGCGGGCGAGATCCTGGGTGTGGTGGCGCTTTCCTCGGCCGAGGGCGAGATCGACCGGCTGGTGCGGCGCGAACGCGAG
>JANOGU010000386.1:0-3922 GCA_031406135.1 Rhodobacterales bacterium | reverse complement strand
CGCAGGACTGGAACGCCGCCCATGCCGAAACCATGGCCGACATCAATTTCACCGGCTGCCTGCGGGTGGTGGGTGCCGCGCTGCCGCCGATGGTGAAACGCGACCGCGGCCATGTCGTCATCACCGGCTCGCTCTCCGGCTACCGCGGCCTGCCCGGCGCCGCCGGCTACGCCGCCGCCAAGGCCGGCACCATGGTGCTGGCCGAATGCCTCTACGCCGACCTGCGGCGAACGGGAGTCCAGGTCCAGATCGCCAACCCCGGCTTCATCCGCACCCGGCTCACCGACAAGAACGACTTCGCCATGCCGTTCCTGATGGAACCCGAGGCGGCGGCGCGGGAGATGTTCGAGCTGATGAACTCGGACAATTTCAAGAAGAGCTTCCCCTTCCTCTTCTCCCTCTTCTTCCGCGCCGGGAACTTCCTGCCGGACTGGCTCTACTACCGGGTGTTCTCGAATCGGGGGTGAGGCGCCGCCGTAGGGTGCGTGCTTGCACGCACCGAGCCGTTGCGTGCAAGCAAGCACTCTACCGACCGCGCCGGTGACGAACGCCCAGAACAGCCTGCCAGCCGCAGCGGGGGCAAGACGCAACCTCACCCGTAGGGTGGGTGAAACCCACCATGCTACCCGTCCTCCCACCCCGTTGAGGGCAGCCAAACCCTAACAAGTCCCTAACAAATTTCTGTAAGCCAATGAAATATATATCGTAAAAAAACGTCCCACCGTGTGACGCTTGCCCCGTCAAGGCGATTCCGGCCGGTCGCGGCGACCTCGGGCGGCGGCCTCCAGCCGGTCGGCAAAGGCGGCGCGGTCGGCGGGGGACATCGCGCCGAGGTGGTCGGCCAGCAGGTCCTGCCCGATCCGCAGCCGGTCTCCCATCCGCGCCGCGGCGGCGTCCATCGCGACCTCCAGTGCGGCGGGGTCGAAGGGGTCGGCGCGCAGTGCCGCCAGCACCCCGGCCATCGCCTGCCGGTGCCCCCGCCGCATCTCGCGCAGGTCGGGCATCCGCGCCCGGAATTCCCGCTTCAACGCCGCGCGGTCGTCCTCGGTCAGGGCCGCGGCGAAGGGGCCGAAGCCGAGCTCGCGGTCCGGCCCGCCGCGCAGCGCGGCACCGGCCAGAACCCCGGCGACAAGCAGGTTCAGCGCCACCGAGAGCGCCAGCGCGATCTTCAGGCCGCGGGTGGGGCGGGGGCTGGTCTCGGCCATCAGCCCTGCTCCTCGAGGCTGGCGAACAGGCTGTCGGCGTCGGGGATCAGCTCCACCGTCTCGGCGGACAGGACCGAGGACCAGTCGGTCGCCAGCGCCGGCACATAGAACCCCAGGACCAGCCCGACGACGGCGGTGCCGGCCAGCCCGGCGACCACCCCGCGTCCGCCGAAGGCGTCGGCGAGCCAGGCGAACCAGCCAGCCCGGGGCACGGGTGACGGGGCGGCCGGCCGCGGCTGCGCCGCCGCGGCATCGGCCAGGACGCGCGCCACCAGCGCCGTGGAGGGCGCGGGCGCAGCGGCCTTCGCCGCCAGGAAGAGGTCGTCAAGCTCGTCCATCGCTAGGGTCCTCCCCCGCAAGGCCCAGCGCCTCGCGCTGTCCCGACAGGATCGCGGCCAGGGCGCGCTTGCCCCGCGCCGTCAGGCTTTCCACGGCTTCCACGCCGATGTCCATCACCGCGGCGATCTCGGGGTTCGCCAGCCCCTCGATGTGCCGCAGCACCACCGCCTGCCGCTGCCGGTCCGGCAGTTGCGCCAGCGCCGCATCCAGCGCCGCGACCCGCTCCGCCGCCATCAGCCGCGCGGCAGCGCCCGGCTGACCGTCCGGCACTTCCGGCATCTCGTCGCCCATCGGCTTCGCCCGGAGCCGGCCGGCGCGCTGGCGGTCGGTGCAGAGGTTGGTCACCACCCGCCAGAGCCAGGTCGACACCTGCGCCTCGCCCTGCCGCCAGTCGGGTGCCACGCGCCACAGCCGCAGCATCGCCTCCTGTGCCACGTCCTCGGCCTCGGCCCGGTCGCCGGACAGAAGCCGGGTGGCGAGCCCCAGAACCCGCGGCAGGAAGCGCCGCGCCAGTTCCCGCGCCGCGTCGGGATCGCCCCGCGCATAGAGCAGGAGAAGCGCCGCATCGGGCGCGTCGGCGAGAAATCCGGTCATCGCAGATCGAGCGTAACGCATCACAACGGGGGCGCAACCGGCGCCGGGAGGCGGGCCTGTCCCGGCGCCGGTCGGGCGTCACGGCGCGTCTTGCCCGCCGAACATCGGCCAGTGGCGGCCGTGCCGGCCCTTGCGGTCGCCCCGGCTCTCGGCCATCCGCGCCCGCGCAGCCTCGATCTCTTCCCTGGACAATGCGCCGTCGCCGTCGCTGTCCAGGCGCTCGAACATCCGGTCCGGCGCCGGCGGCAGCATCATCTCGGCCGCCGTCAGCACGCCATCGCCGTCAGCATCGCGCGCCGCCATCATCCGCTGCGCGCGCTCGGCGGCCTTCGCGGCCTCGGCGGCGGTCAGTTCCTCCAGGCTGATCCCGCCGTCGCCATTGGCGTCCAGCGCGGCGGCGCGGGCGGTGCGGTGAGCGTCGATCTCCTCGGGCGTGATCTTGCCGTCGCCGTTGGCATCGACCTCCTCGAAGGCGGGCATCTGCATGAACATGCCGCCCATTCCGCCCGGGCCACCCCGGTCGGCGAAGGCGGCGGTGCCCAGCATGGTGCCCGCCAGCAGCAGGGCCACCAGGGTGGGCAGGTCTCTCTTGCGCAGTGTCATTGCGTCATCTCCTTCTCGCGGGCCGAGCCATCTGGCCGCCTGTCTATCCCAACGGCGCGGGCGGCGGCTTCCGTCGGTCACGCCTGCGTGACGCCGGGGCAGGGCCTTCCGGCGGCCAACGCGCTGGCGTAGAACGGCGCCATGACCGAGGGAACCCTGCCGCAGACCACGGCCGACCGCGACAGCCGGCGCGCGATCTGGAACGGCTGGCGCCACCGCTGCCCGGCCTGCGGCCGCGGCGCGCTGTTCGGCGGCTATCTCAAGGTTGCCGACGCCTGTCCGCACTGCGCCGAGGTGCTGTCGCACCACCGCGCCGATGACGGCCCGGCCTACCTGACGATCCTGATCCTGGGGCAGCTGATGGCGCCGCTGCTGATCCTGGTCTGGACCAAGCTTCGCCCCGATCCCCTGACCATGGCGCTGGCCTTCTCGGCCGGCACGGTGGCGCTGTCGCTGTGGCTCTTGCCGCGGCTCAAAGGGGTGATCGTGGGCATCCAGTGGGCGCGGCGGATGCACGGTTTCGGCGGCGAGGCATGACCGAGGCGATCCGCCCGGCCGCCACCGTCCTTTTGTGGCGCGATGGGCCGGAGGGGCCGCGCATCCTGATGGGCCAGCGCGGCGCGGCGGCGGTGTTCATGCCGTCGAAGTTCGTCTTTCCCGGCGGGTCGGTCGATCCCGAGGATTATGGCGCCGATGCCGGCGGGCTGCTGCCCGACCTCTGCCGCCGCCGCCTGCGCCTGCACGCCGAGGGTCCGGCCCCGGAGGTGCTGGCCGCCGCCGCGCGCCGGGAACTGGCCGAGGAGACGGGGCTGTCGCTGGCCGGGGCGGCCTCGCTGCGCTTCGTGTTCCGCGCCATCACCCCGCCCGGGCGGACGCGGCGCTTCGACGCGCGCTTCTTCCTCGCCCCGGTCGCCGCACTGGCGAGCGACCCGGACGACCTGTCCGGCGCCTCGGGGGAACTGACGTCGCTGACCTGGGTGCCGCTGCGCGAGGCGCGGGCGCTCGACCTGCCCTTCGTGACCGAGGTGGCGCTGGCCGAGGTGGGCGCGCTACTGCGCGGGGAGGCGGACGCGGGCGTGCCCTTCTTCGACAACGGCGGCGACCGGCCCGTCTTCCGCCGGCTGGTCTGACCCGAACGGCCACAGCGGGTGCGGCACCGGGTCCTTGGCTCGCAGCAGGTA
>JANOGU010000372.1:0-14669 GCA_031406135.1 Rhodobacterales bacterium | reverse complement strand
TCTGCACCGGGCGATCCCGGTTACGGCTGCTTGGGGAAGGGGGGGCGCGGGGGGCCGCCCCCGCGCCGGGCCCAACCGGCGGAGCGGCCCGCTTCGGGCCGCGACAGAGGGCGGGAGCGCTCCGGGTCCGGCCGGGCGCCGGCGGTCAGTGGGCGAGGAAGACCGGGACCGTGGCCGCCTCCAGCATGTTGCGGGTGGCGCCGCCCAGGATCGCCTCGCGCAGCCGGGAATGGCCGTAGGCGCCCATCACCAGCAGGTCGGCGCCCAGGTCGCGCACCCGCTCGGCCAGCACCTCGGAAATCCGCGGGCGGGTCCGGGCCGCGACCCGGACCTCGGCCTTGACCCCCTGGCGCAGCAGCCAGCGGCACAGCGGGCCGCCCGGGTCCGCCGCGGCCGGGCCCGTGGTTGGCGGTTCGACGACCAGCACCTCGACCAGCGCGGCGCCACGCAAGAGCGGCAGGGCGCGGCGGGCGGCGGCCAGCGATTCGGGGCTTTCGTTGAAGGCGACGACCGCGCGGGTGACGCGCGACGGCGCGGTCGCGCCATCGGGCAGGATCAAGACCGGCGCGCGCCCCTCGAACAGCGCGGCCTCGATGATCGCGGGAGCCTCCACCCCACGGTTCGGCCCATAGGGCCGCGCCGCGATGACCAGGTCGGCGTAGCGCGCCCGCTCGCCCACCGCCGCGGTGACGAGGCCCAGCGGCACCATGGCCCTTTCGACCGACCACGTGAGGTCGGCCGGAAGGCCCGTCGCCGCGGCTTCGACGGCCGCTTGCACCGCCCTTGCGTCGCGTTCGGCATCGGCCTGGCTGGCCTGGATCACGGCGATGTCGGTCACCGTGCCGAGATAGCCCGCCGGCGCCCGGTCGATGCCCAGCGCCAGCAGGTCGAGATGCGCCGCCTGCGCCAGCACCAGCGGCTGCGCGGCCGCGAGCGCCGCCGCCGCCTGCGTGGGATCGGAGATCACCGTCAGCACGGTCTTGTAGGACATTTCAGCCTCCATCGGCCCCGATCTGGGTGCCTGCCCAACCTGCGCGCAGCCCCGCGTTGCCGCCATGACCTGCGTCAACCGCGACGGTCGCGGCGGTTGACCTGAATCAAGGCGGCGGTTTCCGCGCCGCCGCATCGTCGGCCAACGATCAGAGACCCTCCCGGCCGGCATCCCGATGCCGGGCCGCCGGGGCGGACGAGGGGAACCGGAATGGCTTCATTTCTGCGGCTCGCGGTGCTGGGGATCGTGACGATCTTCGCCTCACTCGGCACCAGCTGGGCGCACGACGGTGCCTGTCAGATCAACGCGGCCGTCAAGATGCTGGTCGCCGGCGGCCTGTTCATCTGGACGCTGCGCCGGACCGGCAGAGGCGGTCCGGCAAGTTTGAACAGGCTCCGGGCGTTTTCCTAGTGGTTTTCCGCCTTGGTTACGCCGCTGCCGTTTGGGGCATCGGCTGGTTGAAAATAGGCCTGATCGGGGGTTTTGCCGCTAAGCGCCGAATGCGGGCGGCGGCGAACCGCCGCCGCAGGAGGAGCAGTAGCAAGGCGCGCTCCGCCCCGGGCTTGACCGGGGGCCTCCTGCCCCAGGGGGGGGGCGGGTCGCCAGCGGGGCCCCGGGACAAGCCCGGGGCGGGATTTTCGCATTGTACGGAACGGCGTCAGCCCATCGCCTGCGGCCCGCCGCGCGCCGCGACGCGGTGGCGGTCGGTGACCGTGACCCAGACGGCCAGCGCGATCCCGGTCGCGAGATACACGCTTCCGGCAGCGAGCACCGCTTCCCCCGGCAGCGGGCCGATGCCGGCCCGGGCTACGAAAACCGCGAGGCTCTCCGCCGGCACCGGATGCACCGTCAGCTTGCCGGCATAGGCCACGGTCTGGATCAGCAGGATCCACAGGTAGTTCGAGCGCACCCGCCGGGCGATGGCGCGCAGGTAGCTGAGGTGGTAGCGCGGCCGCCGGTAGTCCTCGGCCAGCTGCCGCGGCCAGTCGGTCTCGGTGTGCAGGCTGCCGTCCTCGGCCAGCATCGCGGCGAAGAAATGCTTCTCCATCCAGCGCGCCCGGGCCCGGCTGACGCTGAAATAGCGGTAGCGCCGGGCCTCGATGGACAGGAAGAACAGGACCAGCACGCCGACCAGCACCAAGGGCAGGGGCGAGGCCTCGGGCGAGGAAAAGGTGATCGACAGCGCCACGCCCAGCGTCACCACCGACCAGTTCGTGGTGGTGTCCAGCCGGGTGCGCCAGATCGTCGAGCGGTAGACCTCGCCACGGTACAGGTGGGCCAGCGCCCCGATTTCGGCGGCCGAGAATTCGTCCGCCTCATGCGCCTGTCGCTTCTCGCTCATGGGCCGTCCCCCCGCCCGCGACGCCGGTGTCCGGCACGTCTTGCGGGAAGGATGGCACCGTCCCCCGCGGCGGTCAAACCCGGTTGATCCAGGTCAGGGCGCCGCCCCGCGGCATGACGCAAGACCGGCGGCAGGAGGGGCCGCGCCGACCCCGGAGCGATCATCTCCGACCCGTCCGCCGCCCCGCTCTACGCCGCCCGCGATCCGGTTTTTCCGCGCCGCGTGAAGGGAGCGTTCCGCACCCTGAAGTGGTGGCTGATGGGCCTGACGCTGGGCCTCTGCTACGTCACCCCCTGGCTGCGCTGGGACCGTGGCCCGGGCCTGCCCGACCAGGCGGTGCTGGCGGACCTCGCCCACCGCCGCTTCTTCTTCATGATCGAGTTCTGGCCGCACGAGTTCTATCTGGTCGCCGGGCTTCTGATCATGGCGGGCCTGGGCCTCTTCCTGTTCACCTCGGCGCTGGGCCGCGTCTGGTGCGGCTACGCCTGCCCGCAGACCGTCTGGACCGACCTCTTCATCCTGGTCGGGGGCCAAGGCGGCGACACGCGACATGTTCCACTGGGTGTCGGCGCTCATCGCCGTCCTCACCGTCGCCTTCTCCGGCCGGCCCTTCTTCCGGTCCGCCTGGGCCAGTCTGCGCGCCTTCCGCCTGGGGATGGAGGTGCCGATCTCGCTGGCGCCTAACCTCGCCACCGGCATTTCACTTTTCGAAACTTCCCGCTCCGGCGCGCATGCCAATTTCGATGCCGTGATGATGCTTTGCTACTTCCTCCTCGCCGGGCGCTGGCTCGACCGCCACACCCGGGCGGCAGCGCGGTCCGCGGCGCAGGAACTGGCGGCGCTGGAAGTGCCGCGCGCCACACGTCTTGGCGCGGATGGGCCGCAATCCGTGGCCATCGCCGACCTGCGTCCCGGCGACCTGATCCGCGTCCTGCCCGGCGGCCGCGTTCCGGCCGACGGCACCGTGACCGAAGGCGCCGCGGAGCTCGACCGCTCGCTGCCGACCGGCGAGACCCTGCCCGTCCCCGCCGCCTGGGTTGGAGCCGAAGACATCGACGGCACCGCCACCACCCTGTCGCTGGACGGCCAAAAAATCACGCCTTCCGCGTCGCCGACCCGCTTCGGCCGGGGGCGGACCAGGCGGTCTCGCGGCTGAAGGGCCGCCGGGTCCGGGTCATTCTCCTCTCGGGCGACACCGAGACTCCGGTCGGCACGCTCGTCCGTACACGGGGCATCCCGGGCTGGACCGCCGGCGTGACGCCGGAGGCCAAGGCGGCGCGGGTCGCGGCGCTGGCGATGTCGCTGTCCTCGATCACTGTTTCACTCAACGCGCTCAGGCTGCCGTCATGGAAATCCTCACCGTCCTGATCCCGGTCTCGCTGGTGATGGGGCTGACCGGCCTTCTGGCCTTCGTCTGGGCGCTGCGCGCGGGCCAGTTCGAGGACCCGCGCGGTGCCGCCCACCGCATCCCGCGCAAGGACTGGGACGACCGCCCGCCACGGTAGCGCAGCTGCGCTACGGTGCGGGCCAGCCCGCCACCGGCCGCACCATCGTCGTCGCCGCCTCGAAGCCGAAGACGTGGCGCGACAGGCCCAGCCGCTCGGTCCGGAGCGCGACGAACCCCAGCCGCTGGTACAGCGCCCGGGCCCGCGGGTTGGTGTCGGTCACCTCCAGCCGCATCTCGCCATAGGCCCGCTCCGCCGCCAGCGCCGCCGCCTCGGCCAGAAGCCGCGAGCCGACGCCCTGCCCGCGGGCGCGGGGGGCCACGCAGAGGCCGTCGATCAGGAAGCGGGCGTTGTCCACCTCGCGCATCAGGAGCCGCAGCGCGACCGAGCGCCACAGCGCCCCGGCCCGGCCGTAGGCCGGCGACAGGCTGCGCAGGGACAGGTCGGTGAAGGCCCCCTCGCGCGTCTGGAAGGCGACGAAGCCGAGAAGACGGCCGTTCTCGCCGATCGCGGCGATGGCGTTCTCCAGCCGGATGCTGCCCTCCAGGAACCGCACCGCCCGGTCCCGCGGGCCCAGCATCCGCGACAGCTTGGTGCCGAAGGCATGCCAGTAGAGATCGGCCGCGGCGAAACGGAAATCGTCCGGGATGCCGCGGACGATCTGCATAGCCTACTCCAGCGCCGGATCGCCCGCCTGCACCAGGAGGACGCCGTGGTTTTCGTCGGCGTCGTCGTCGGTGATCGTGCGCGAGGTCGCCCCGGGAAGGGCAGCGAAATCTTCCATCACCCGTCGGGGGAACCAGGTCTGCCCGATGCTTTCGAAACCCGGCACGCCGGCAAGGATGGAGCTGACCGACTTGGAACACTGCGCCTTGGGCACGGCGCCGTAGTCCATCGCCCGGCGCATTGCGATCTCGGCCACCTGGGGCGACACGATGATCGTCTGCTCAACCACGTCGTAGGTCTCGCGGGCGTGGTAGTCGATGTAGAACAGGATCATCTTGTCCGACATGCCGTAGTGCACGTCGTTGCGCTCCGGCAGGCGGCTGTGGCCCCAGGTGCCGGCGGGGTCGAAGATCACCCGCTGGCTGCCGTTGATGATCAGCCCCGAATGCGCGCCGGACCCATTGCGGGTGGACAGAACGGTGTAGAGCGTGATCGAGGCCGGCCCGTCGTCGACGAAACGGGCGGCGGCGACGGCCTCCTCCGACGCCCAGTTCGGCGCGGCGGTGGAGCAGGCCGAAAGCCCCAGCGCGGCGGCAAGGCAGAGGATCAGGCGGCGGAACGGCATCGGCGGGGAAGGACCTTCAGGCGTTGGCAAGCGCGAGGAAGATCAGGATCGCCAGGATCAGGATGACCGCGCGGCTGACCATGCGGACAAAGCCGTCGAAGGTCTTTTCCTGCACCGTGATGTTCATGCTGCCGGGCTCGTGTTCGGCCATTTGCGCAGTCCCCTTCATGCCGTCTTTGCCGCCGCTTACCCGATTCACACCGCCCTGTCACGCGCCGCCATGCCACAGGCGCCGCCGGTCCGGCAAATCCTCGGCCCGGGCCTCGCCCCGGACGCGCAGGTGGTTGCAATGGGCGACCGCTTCGACCAGCGCCAGGCCCTGCTCGGCAGGGGGAATCGATCGGCCGTAAAGCGCCGCGAAGCCGTCCCAGGCGGTCATCGGCCCCGCGGCCAGCGCCGCCCGCAGCCGGTCCAGCGCCCGGGCGTGGCCTTCGGCCATCTCGGCCAGGCGCATCGGCAGGCCGCGGTAGGGCCGCTTGTGGCCGGGCAGGACAAGCTGACCGTCGTTCGCGAAGGCGGACAGGCGGGCGCAGCTTTCCAGCCATTCGGACAGCGGGTCGGCTTCGGGTTCGGTCGGATAGACCCCGATGTTGGCGGATATGCCGGGCAGAAGCTGGTCGGCGCCCAGGACCAGGTCGTCCGCCCACAGCGTCGCCTGATCCGGCGCGTGGCCCTGGCCCAGCCGCACCGTCCAGTCCCGCCCGCCCAGGCGCAGCACCTGGCCCTCGTCGATCCGGGTGAAACCCAGCGGCATCGGCGCCACCACGTCGGCGAAGTTGAACGGCCGCTCGCCTTCGCGCGCGGCCAGCACGTCCTGCGGCATCCCGGCCCGGCGCCAGAACGCCACCGCCTCGGGCACCGGGTGGTCCTGAACGTCGAGCGTCAGCATCCGGGCGTAGAGCCAGGCCGTCCGGGTCGCCAGAAGCTCCGCGCCAATCGACTGGAACCAGCCGGCGAGGCCGACGTGGTCGGGGTGATGGTGCGTCATCAGCACCCGCCGCACCGGCCGCCCGGCCAGCGGCCCGGCCAGGGCCGCCTCCCAGGCCGCGCGGGTCTTGCCGGTGGCAAGCCCGGTGTCCACCAGCGTCCAGCCGTCGCCGTCATCCAGCGCATAGACGTTGACGTGGTCGAGCCCCATCGGCAGCGCCATGCGCAACCACAGGATGCCCTCCGCCACCTCGACCGCCGTCCCCGGGGCCGGGGGCTCCAGGGGCGAGACGTGGATCATGCGGCGAGGTCTGCTTCGGTCAGCGCGAAGAGGTCAGCGGCGCCTTCGGTCACCTGCGCCAGCAGCGCGGCATGTTCCGGCAGCAGGCGCAGGATCGCCACCCGGGCCAGCGCCACACGTCCGCCGTCGCCGGACAACGCCGCGCGCAGGTGGACGTGGCCGGACAGAACCCGCGCGAACGCGCGCTGGAAGGCCACCGCGCCGGCCTGCCGGTCCACCGGCGCCTGTTGCACCAGCGCCTCCGTCGCCTCGCGCAGCGCCTCGGCCGCCTGCCAGACCGGCCCGGCCAGGTTCGGCAGGCTGGCGCGCGCCGCCACGGCGCCGGCCTGAACCTCATCGATCAGCCGGAACGCGGCCTCGCCCTTGTCGGCCAGCTTGCGGCCCACGAGGTCCATCGCCTGCACGCCGTTGGTGCCCTCGTAGATCGCGGTGATGCGGGCGTCGCGCAGGTACTGCGCCGCGCCGGTCTCCTCGATGAAGCCCATGCCGCCATGCACCTGGATGCCCTGCGAGGCGGCACAGATGCCGGTGTCGGTGCCGAAGGCCTTGGCGATGGGTGTCAAGAGCGCCGCCCGCGCCGCCTGCGCCGCATCGCCGGTGGCGCGCGCGAGATCGCCCGCCACCGCACACATCATCGCGATGGCCCGCGCGGCGAAGGTCTCGGCCCGCATCTCGGCCAGCATCCGGCGCACGTCGGCGTGGCCGAGGATGCCGTCCTCGCCGCCAGCCGTCTTTCCTTGCCTGCGGTCGCGGGCATAGGCCACCGCCTTCTGCGTCGCCGCCTCGGCAATCGCCACGCCCTGGATCGCCACCCCCAGGCGGGCGTTGTTCATCATGGTGAACATCGCCTCCAGCCCCCGGTGCGGCTGACCCACCAGCCATCCGGTCGCACCCTCGAAGGACATCACCGCGGTGGGCGAGCCGTGCAGGCCGAGCTTGTGTTCGAGGCTGACCACCTTCAGCGCGTTGTGCGGTCCGGGCCGGCCCTCGGCGTCGGGGATCAGCTTGGGCACCATGAACAGGCTGATCCCCTTCACCCCCGCCGGCGCGTCGGGCAAGCGGGCCAGCACCAGATGGCAGACGTTGCGGGAAAAATCGTTGTCAGCCCAGGAGATGAAAATCTTCTGCCCGGTCACGCGGAAGGTCCCGTCCGCCGCCGGTTCCGCCTTCGCCCGCAGCGCGGAAAGGTCGGTGCCCGCCTGCGGCTCGGTCAGGTTCATCGTGCCGGTCCAGTCGCCGGCGATCAGCTTGGGCAGATAGAGCGACCGCAGCGCCTTGGAGGCGTGGCCCTCCAGCGCCTCGATCTGGCCCTGGGTCAGCAGATGGCCCACATGCAGCGCCAGACAGGCGCCGGCGAAGAACTCGTTCGCCGCCTCGTTCACCGCCATCGGCAGGCCCAGCCCGCCGTATTCCGGCGCCGCCGCCGCCCCGATCCAGCCGCCCTCGGCCAGCGCCCGGTGTCCCGCGGAAAAACCCGGCGTGGTGCGCACCACACCGTTTTCCAGCCGCGCCGGCTCGCGGTCGCCGGCGCGGTTCAGCGGCGCCAGCTCGGCCTCGGCCAGCCGGCCGGCCTCGGCCAGGATCGCCTCCACCGTGTCCGGCTGCGCCTCCGCGAAGCGGCCGGTGGCCGCCACGGCGGCATAGTCCACGACATGGGCGAACAGGAACCGATAGTCGGCGACGGGCGCGCGATAGGACATGGGGCAACCACGGGATGGGCCGGCCCGGGCGCTTGTGCCCGGGCGGGCAGGGGGCTAGGTGCGGCAAGGTTAGCCCCGCGCGGGGATGCCGTCGCAAGCCCTACGTCACGTCACTTGGCCGCCATGACCCGACGACTTCCCGCCACGCCCGAGGGTATCGCCGAAGCCGCCGGTCTTTTGCGCGCAGGCGGGCTGGTGGCGTTTCCGACCGAGACGGTCTACGGCCTCGGCGCGCTGGCGCGGGACGATGCGGCGGTCGCGCGCATCTTCGCGGCCAAGGGCCGGCCGGCGCACAACCCGTTGATCGTGCATGTCGCCGACACTGCTGCCGCGCGCGAGGTCGCGCATTTCGACGCCATCGCCGAACGGCTGGCCGCGGCCTTCTGGCCCGGGCCGCTGACGCTGGTGCTGCCGCTGCGTGACGCCGGGTTGTCGCCGCGGGTCACGGCGGGCCTGCCGACCGTGGCCGTCCGCGTGCCGGCCCACCCGCTGGCCCGCGCGCTGCTGGCCGCCGTCGGCGCGTCGCTCGCCGCGCCATCGGCCAATCCTTCGGGCCGGGTCTCGCCCACGACCGCGGCGCATGTGCTGGACGAGTTGTCCGGCCGCATCGACGCGGTGCTCGACGGCGGGGCCTGCCCGGTGGGGCTGGAAAGTACGATCCTGGGGCTGTCGCCCGCCCCCGTCCTGCTGCGGCCAGGCGGGCTTCCGGCCGAGGCGCTGGAGGCGGCGCTGGGTGCTCCCATCGCCAGGAGGGACGAGGCCGCGGCGATCACCGGGCCCGGCCAGATGGTCTCACACTACGCCCCGGCGGCGCGACTGCGGCTCGACGTGCGCGATCCCACCCCGGGCGAGGTCCACATCGCCTTTGCCGCGCCGGGGCCGTTCACCCTGACCGAGACGGGCGACCTGCACGAAGCCGCCGCCCGGCTCTTCGCCACGCTGCGCGCGGCCGATGCGGCGGCCGGGCCGGGCGGGGCGATCTCCGTCGCCCCGGTGCCCGACCGCGGCCTCGGCCGGGCGATCAACGACCGCCTGCGCCGCGCCGCCGCGCCGCGCTAGGGCTCTGCCGGCACCTTGAGCCCGCGCTGCACGGCCGGCCGCTCCAGAAAACGGTCGAGGTAGGCCGGCACATGGCGCAGTGTCCCCCAGCCGGCGATATCGGCGGCCTTGTAGCTGTCGCGCAGGTTGCGCAGCCAGGGGGCGATGGCGATGTCGGCGATGGAATACTCCACCGCCACCCAGTCCCGACCCTCCAGCGCGCGGTCGAGCACCTTCATCATCCGCTCGGATTCCGCCCGATAGCGTTCCTTCGGGCGGGGGTCCTCGATCTTCTTGCCGGCGAAGTGGTGGAAGTAGCCCAGCTGCCCGAAGGACGGCCCGATGCCGCCCATCTGGAACATCAGCCACTGCACCACCTCCCAACGCCGGGCAGAGGGCAGGAACTGCCCGGTCTTCTCGGCAAGGTACAGCAGGATCGCGCCCGATTCGAACAGCGGCAGCGGCACGTCGCCGGGCCCGTGCGGGTCGATCATCGCGGGGATCTTGCTGTTGGGGTTCAGGCTCAGGAATTCCGGGCTGAACTGGTCGTCGTTGGCAATGTCGATGCGGTGCGCGTCATAGGCAAGCCCGGTCTCCTCGAGCATGATCGAGACCTTCACGCCGTTCGGCGTGGACTCGGAGTAGAGCTGGATCGCGTCGGGATTGCGCGGTCTCCAGCGCGCCGTGATCGGGAAATCGGCAAGTCGCTGCACCTTCGGCCTCCATGCGTCGCGGCAGATGCGACAATCGCGAATTTCCCCGTGCGTTGAAGCAAAAAATGCCTAGATGAGCGCACCGGCCCTGTGCAGCAGCGCAGGGGAACGTAGGCCGCAGAACGCGGCAGAGACAAAGGGAACCTGGGATGCTCAACGAATTCAAAGCCTTCATCATGCGCGGTAACGTCCTCGACCTCGCGGTCGGGATCATCATCGGCGCCGCCTTCACCGCCATCGTCACCTCGCTTGTCGACGATCTGATCCAGCCTTTGATCGGCATGATCCTCGGCAACATCGACTTCTCATCGATTGTGCTGGGGCAGTTCATGATCGGAAACTTCATCACTGCGATCATCAAGTTCCTGATCGTGGCCTGGGTGGTATTCCTGATCGTGAAGATGATGAACAAACTGATGCCGAAGAAGGAAGAGGCCCCGGCCGCGCCCAAGGGCCCGACCGCCGAGGACCTGCTGGCCGAGATCCGCGACGCCCTGAAGGCGCGCTGACCTTGCCTGCCCCGGGCGGCGGCGCCGCTGCCCGGGGCTGACACCGCCCGCGGTGGCCTCTAGGGTGGGGTTCCAACGCCCCTGCACTGGTCCGCACATGCCCCCCGAAGTCACCGTTCTTGCCCTCGCCGGCCTGCTGCAGGCCGTGCAGTTCGTCCTGATGTCGGTGCCGGCGAACCTGGAGCTCGGGCCCGGAAAGACCCTGTCCCCCCGCGACCCCGCGCGCCTCGGCAAGCCGCTCGTCGAGCAGCTGTCGCCGGTCGCCGGCCGACTCTGGCGGGCGATGAACAACCATTTCGAGGGGCTGATCCTGTTCACCCTCGCGGTCGTGGTGGTCACCTTCAGCAACCAGTCCACCGCCTTCACCACGGCCTGCGCCTGGACCTACCTCGGCGCCCGGGTGCTTTACGTGCCGGCCTATGCGTTCGGATTGTCGCCCTGGCGGTCGATGATCTGGCTTGTGGGGTTCTGCGCGACCGTGGCAATGATCCTCGCGGCGCTGATCTAGGCGCCTGTGCGTCAGGACAAGAGCCATACTGATGCCCGACCGATGTCAGACACGGAGGAACGACCATGGCAGACTTCGACCTGATCGTGATCGGGGCCGGCCCCGGCGGCTATGTCGGCGCCATCCGTGCGGCGCAGTTGGGGCTCAAGGTGGCCGTCGTAGAGGGGCGCGAGACGCTGGGCGGTACCTGCCTCAACGTCGGCTGCATCCCGTCCAAGGCGCTGCTGCACGCCACCCACATGCTGCACGAAGCGCATGAGAACTTTGGCAAAATGGGGCTCATGGGGGCCGCGCCGACGGTCGACTGGGGCAAGATGCTGGCCTACAAGGACGACGTCATCGGCCAGAACACCAAGGGCATCGAATTCCTGTTCAAGAAGAACAAGATCACCTGGCTGAAGGGCTGGGGCACGATCCCCGCACCCGGGCAGGTCAGGGTCGGCGACGACCTCCACAGCGCGAAGAACATCGTGATCGCAACGGGATCCGAGTCGTCCTCCCTTCCGGGTGTGACGGTGGACGAGGAGGTCATCGTCACCTCGACCGGAGCCCTGGCGCTGAAGGCCGTTCCGAAACGGCTGGTGGTGATCGGCGCCGGGGTGATCGGGCTGGAGATGGGCTCGGTCTATGCCCGGCTCGGGGCCGAGGTCACGGTGGTCGAATACCTCGACGCCATCACTCCCGGGATGGACGCCGAAGTGCAGAAGTCGTTCCAGAGACTCCTGTCCCGGCAGGGGATCAAGTTCGTCATGGGCGCCGCCGTGCAGGGTGCGACCCGCAGCGGGAACACAGCCAGCGTGACCTGGAAGGCCCGCAAGGACGGCAAGGAGACGACTGTCGAGGCCGTTTGCGTGCTGGTCGCCACGGGGCGGAAACCCTTCACGGCGGGGCTGGGTGTCGAGGCGCTGGGCGTCGCCATGGGGCCGCGCGGCACGGTCCAGACGGACGGGCATTACGCCACCAACATCAAGGGCTTGTATGCCATCGGCGACTGCATCGCCGGGCCGATGCTGGCGCACAAGGCGGAAGACGAAGGCATGGCGGTGGCCGAAATCTGCGCGGGCAGGCATGGCCATGTGAACTATGGCGTGATCCCCGGCGTGATCTACACCACGCCCGAAGTGGCCAGCGTGGGCAAGACCGAAGAGCAGCTGAAAGAGGAAGGCCGCGCCTACAAGGTCGGCAAGTTTTCCTTCATGGGCAACGGGCGGGCCAAGGCGGTGTTCCAGGGCGAGGGCTTCGTGAAACTGCTGGCGGATGCCGCAACCGACCGCATCCTGGGCGCGCATATCATCGGGCCGATGGCCGGCGACCTGATCCACGAGATCTGCATCGCGATGGAGTTCGGTGCCGCCGCGCAGGATGTGGCACTGACCTGCCACGCGCACCCGACCTACAGCGAGGCGGTGCGCGAGGCCGCGCTCGCCTGCGGCGACGGGCCGATCCATTCGTGACCGGCTTTGCCGTCCGGCACCTGGCGCTTTCGCATTTCCGCAGCCACCGGGGGCTGAGGCTTGCGCTGTCGCCGGGCCTTGTCGCGCTGCACGGGCCGAACGGGGCCGGCAAGACCAACGTGCTGGAGGCGCTGTCGCTGCTGTCGCCGGGCCGCGGGCTGCGCCGGGCCGCGCCGGACGAGCTGTCCCGCCGGCCCGAGGGACTGGGCTGGAAGGTCGCGGCGGACCTGACCGGGCCGGACGGTGCTCACGAGGTGGAGACCTGGGCGGAACCCGGCGAGGGCCGGCAGGTCCGGCTGAACGGCAAGCCCGCCACGCAGACGGCATTGGGGCGCGTCTGCCGGGTGCTCTGGCTGGTGCCGGCGATGGACCGGCTCTGGCTCGACGGGGCCGAGGGGCGGCGGCGCTATCTCGACCGGGTGGCGATGAGCTTCTTTCCCGACCACGGCGAGGCGGTTCTGGCCTATGACAAGGCGATGCGGGAACGCAACCGCCTGTTGAAGGATCAGGTGAAGGATTCACATTGGTATCAGGCGCTTGAAGGGCAAATGGTAGAGGCGGGCGACACCGTCGCGGCGGCGCGCGAGGCGGCCGTGGATCGGCTGGTGGCGGTTCCCGCCGATCCGGTGTTCCCCCGCGCGGAACTGGCCATCGAAGGGTCCGACGGGGCGAACCTTCCCCGCGGCGACGCCTTTGCCGAGGCCCTGCGGCAGGGTCGCCGGCGCGACATGGCGGCCGGGCGGACGCTGATCGGTCCGCACCGGGCAGACCTGACAGCGATCTATGCCGCCAAGAGCACGCCTGCCGCACAGTGCTCGACAGGCGAGCAGAAGGCGCTGCTGATCAGCCTGATCCTTGCCAACGCGAGGGCACTGGCCGAAGACCTCGGCGGCCCGCCGGTGCTGCTGCTCGACGAGGTGGCGGCCCATCTTGACCCGTCCCGCCGCGCTGCGCTTTATGCCGCGCTCGACCAGATGGGGGCGCAGGCGGTGATGACGGGGACAGAGGCGGCGTTGTTCGACGGATTGCCGGCCGGCGCGCAGCGCTTTGCCGTGGCCGATCGCGACGGTCAGTCAGAGGTCGTCGCCGAATGAGCGTCGGGCTCTGGGAACTGGTGCTCTATGCCGGCGGCATGGCTGCGCTCTGGGCGGTACCTGGTCCGGTCTGGGTGGCGCTGACAGCGCGGGCATTGTCGGGCGGGATGGCCGCCGCCTGGCCGCTCGCCGTGGGCGTGGCGCTGGGTGATCTGGTCTGGCCGCTGCTGGCGATCCTGGGCCTGTCCTGGGTCACCACGGTTTACGGCGACCTGCTGAGCGTGCTGCGCTGGGTTGCCGCGGCGATCTTCGTGGCCATGGGGGTGCTGCTGATCCGCAGGGACGCCGGCGCGCTCAACCCCGACAGCCGACTGACCCGTCCCGGCCTCTGGGCGGGGTTCACCGTCGGGCTGGCGGCGGTGATCGGCAATCCCAAGGCGATCCTGTTCTACATGGGCGCGCTGCCGGGGTTTTTCGACCTCACCCGCCTGACCTGGCCCGACACCGCCGCGATCATCGCGATTTCCGCCTTCGTCCCGATGCTCGGCAACCTGGGCCTCGCCTGGTTCCTCGACCGGGCGCGCCGGCTGCTGTCGTCCCCGCGGGCAGTGCGCCGGCTGAACCTCGGATCGGGGGTGCTGCTGATCCTCGTCGGCCTCGTCATCCCCTTCGTCTGACCCCCAAATCTTGTGTCCCGCGCGTGACATTCCCGCGCCCGGACGCTATACATCGCGCGCAACCGACAGGACCCTCCCCGCATGCCCGAACCCGCCCGCAAAGCCGACGCCTACGGCGCCGAATCGATCAAGGTTCTCAGGGGCCTGGAGGCTGTCCGCAAGCGCCCCGGCATGTATATCGGCGACACCGACGACGGCTCGGGCCTGCACCACATGGTCTACGAGGTCGTCGACAACGGCATCGACGAGGCGTTGGCGGGCCATGCCACCGAAGTGGTGGTGACGCTGCACGAGGACGACAGCGTCAGCGTGCGCGACAACGGCCGCGGCATCCCTGTCGACATCCACCAGGAGGAAGGCGTCTCGGCCGCCGAGGTCATCATGACCCAGCTGCATGCCGGCGGAAAATTCGACAACACCGCCGAAGAGGGCAACGCCTACAAGATCTCCGGCGGCCTGCACGGTGTGGGCGTTTCGGTCGTCAACGCACTGTCGGAATGGCTCGACCTGACCGTCTGGCGGAACGACACCGAATACCGCGCCCGGTTCGAGGATGGCGACTGCACCGTGCATGTGCATCCGCACGGCCCGGCACCGGGACTGCGCGGCACCAGGGTGCGCTTCAAACCGGACGAGAAGATTTTCGGCAAGGGCTGCGCCTTCAGGCCGGCGCGCCTCTTAAAGATGGCGCGCTCGAAAGCGTACTTATTCGGCGGCGTCGAGATCCGCTGGACGTGCG
>JANOGU010000366.1:0-13642 GCA_031406135.1 Rhodobacterales bacterium | reverse complement strand
GCGGTTGCGGCGAAAGCAGTTACGCGCGCGATGAAGTCGGAATAGCTGATCGGCCGCTGCGACAGCGTCCCCTGGCCACCGGAGAACAAGTTGAAGAGGGCCAGGATAAGGACG
Organism: Rhodobacterales bacterium; assembly: GCA_031406135.1. Taxonomy (GTDB): domain Bacteria; phylum Pseudomonadota; class Alphaproteobacteria; order Rhodobacterales; family Rhodobacteraceae; genus JANOGU01. The sequence goes on along the minus strand of JANOGU010000366.1, from coordinate 13,528 downwards.
AAGAGGACGACCCAGAAGGCGATGTTGCGAGCGTTTCCCACCAAGGAACTCCGATAGGGGGCGGTCCTCGTTCGGACCGGACCGCGTTGCCGTCAAGATAGTGATATCGCCGGGGGGTTCAATGCGCGATCCATGCGGCAAAATCGGGGCGCACCTCCGCCGGCCAGGCCGGATCGGGCCGGGCGAGGGGGGCGGCGATCAGGGTGGTGCCCTGCCAGACCGCCGGCGTCACGATCAGCGCCTCGCGCGGCAGGCCGGTGGTGCGCCAGTCCGGACACTGGCGCAGGCCCTCGGCGCCCAGCGCGCGGATGGTCTGGCCGGGCTGGAACGGGCCGCTGAGGTGCCAGCGGCGGTCCCAGGGGTGGCCGGGACCGGCCTCGGCATTCTCGACGGCCTTGGGCTCCCGGGTGACCTGGATCAAGGCTTCTGTGGCGCGAACGCGGCACCCCGCCAGCATGGCCGTGCCTTCGGTGAGAATGGCGGCCTGCACCCGGTTCACCCCGTTCTCGCGCGGCGGATACTCGGCACTTGCGACCCATCGAAGTGAGGAGATGAGCAGCCGGCGCTGGATCTCCAAAGGCAGGGCAAGGAACCCGGCCCGTTCAATCGTGACCGCGCCAGCCGCCTCGCTCGCGATACTGCGGGACGCTTCGGCGACATACCGGACCAGCGCGCTGCGGGCCATATCCAGATTGCCCGCCACCGCGGCCAGGGTTTCCGCGTCAATCCCCAGCGGCGCCAGAGCGGTCAGCGCGCGCCGGGCCTTGATCCGGCTGAAGCCGGGATCGTCGTTGGTCGGGTCGTCGCGCCAATCAAGCCAGTGCCGTCGCAGATAGCCGCGCAGCGTGGCCCGGGTCTGGTCCAAAAGCGGCCGCGTCCACAGGATGCCGTGCTGGCGCCAGGCAGATCGCATTCCCGAAAGGCCATCCACCCCGGCTTTCCGTGCCAGCCCCATCAGGACAGTCTCAGCCTGATCGTCCGCCGTGTGACCCAGCGCGACCAGGCTGATGCCCTTGTCCCGCGCCCATCCGGCCATCAGGGCGTATCGCGCGACGCGCGCCTGATCCATCAGGTTGCCGCTGATCTCGCCGTGATCCCAGGCCAGCAGGCTGTGGCCCACACCGAGGCTGGCGCAGGCCCGGGCAACGAACGCCGCCTCGTCCGCTGCCTCGGGCCGGAGACGGTGATCCACAGTGACCGCTTCAAGCTGCCAGCCTTCGCGTTCGCCCAGGCGCGCCATCAGGTGCAGCATCGCCATCGAGTCACCACCGCCCGAGACGGCAAGCCCCAGGCTGGCGATCGGACCCAGGCCCGAAAGCGACGTCACCAGCGATCCGAGAAGCTGCGCGTCGGGACCCTGTTCGTTCACCCAGACGGACGGGAACGACCAGCTCGTCACTGGCACCCAAACGCCCGCTGCGCCGCCGCCGCGTCCGCCGCGGGCTGGCTGCCGGGGAAGCGGACCGTCACTTCGGTCAGCGTGACGCAGGCCTCCGGGGTCTGGCCCAGTTGCCCCAGCGACTGGCCGAGCTTGAACAGCGCCTCCGCCGCGCGCGCCCCGTCCGGGGCACCGGAGAAGGCCTCGAGATAGGCGCGCGCGGCGTTGGCCGTCTCGCCGAGTTGCGCCAGCGCGTCGCCGCGCAGGACATGGGCGTCCTGGGTCAGCGGGCCGCCGGTATAGGCAGCGGTGAAGCCGGCGAAGCCGTCCGCCGCGCCACGGAAGTCGCCGGCGTCGAGCGCAGCCTTGGCCTTGTCGAAATCCGCCTGCTCGTTCGCTGCCAGCTCTACCCCGCCCGCCGCGGGCGCGGGCGCGGTTGGTGTCGCCGCGACAATGGGCGCCTCGCCGCCAAGGGGCGGGGCTTCCGGGATCGCGCCGAGGTCGCCCCCGGCCAGTTCGGTCAGGCGGAACTCGATGTCGCCGATGCGGTTGGTGCCGTCAGCGACCACCTTGTTCAGACGGTTCTCGATGCCCTCGGCCTTGGCCGTCAGCGACACCAGCGCTGCCTCGATCGTGTCCAGCCGCTGCAGCGCGGGGCCGGTTGCCCCGGACCCCTGCGCCGCCCCGGTGGCCACAAGCTCGGCGCGCAGCCCGTCGATTTCGCCCTTCAGGACCTGCAGCTCCGCCCGGATGTCGGCGATGGTCTGGGCGCGGTCCTGTGCGCAGGCCAGCCCGGCCGCAAACACCAGCGCGATGGCGAGAAGGACGGCCCGCATCCGGTTCAGGCCCCCGCGCCGGCCGACAGCACGGTCACCGCGCGGCGGTTGCGGGAGTAGCAGGCCTCTTCCGAGCAGACCTCCACCGGCCGCTCCTTGCCGTAGCTGATGGTGCGGATGCGGTTCGGGGCCACGCCCTGGGTGATCAGGTAGTTCTGCACCGCGCTGGCCCGCCTTGCGCCGAGGGCGATGTTGTATTCCCGCGTCCCCTGCTCGTCGGCGTGGCCCTCGATGATGATGGCGTAGCCCGCGCCCTGGTTCATCAGCCAGCCGGCCTGCGCGGTCAGCGTGCCCTGCGCCTCGGGGCTGAGCGTGGACAGGTCCACCGCAAAGAACACCCGGTCGCCCAGCGTCTGCGCGAAATAGGCCGGCGAGTTGGGGTTGTTGGGATCGCCGAGACCCGTGCTGTCGATCCCCCCCTCACCGCCCGTGCCATCGACGCCGAAGCGGTCGGGGTTGTTGCAGGCCGCAAGCGCCAGGCCGGCGGCGAAGAGGAGAAGGCGGGGGGCGAAGGACATCGGGGGTTACCTCTTGGTTATTGGCTCGATTGCGGCAACAATATCAGCTTTGCGGCGCCTTGTGAATCAGGGCAGCAGCGGCGACCAGGCCGGATCGGAGGCCGGGGTTTCCAGCGCGATCTGGCGCAGGTTCCGGCCGGTGATGTCCACCGAGAACAGCCCCGGCCGGCCGCCTTCGCCCGCCGTCTCGCGGGTGAACATAATGACCCGCCCGTTCGGCGCCCAGGTCGGGCCTTCATCCAGGAACGAGGCCGTCAGCAGCCGCTCCTCCGACCCGTCGGTGCGCATCACGCCGATGTGGACCCGGCCGGCGTTCTGCTTGGTAAACGCGATGTAGTCGCCGCGCGGCGACCAGACCGGCGTGCCGTAGCGCCCCTCGCCAAAGGAGATGCGCTGCGGCTCGCCGCCGCCCGCGCCCATGACATAGAGCTGCTGGGTGCCGGAGCGGTCGCTCTCGAAGACGATCTTCGACCCGTCGGGAGAGTAGCTCGGCGCCGTCTCGATTGACGGCGCATTGGTCAGCTGCGTCCTCTGCCCGGACCCGGCGTCCAGCGCGTAGATGTCGGTATTGCCGCCCTGTTCCAGGCTGAACACCACCGTCCGCCCGTCCGGCCCGAACCGCGGCGCAAAGGTCATCGTGCCCGGCTGTTCGTCCAGCGCGCGGGCCTGCAGCGACCCCAGGTCCATCACGTGGATGCGGGGGAAGCCGGATTCGTAGGACGTGTAGATGATCCGGCCGCCGTCCGGGGAAAAGCGCGGCGCCAGCACGATGAAGGACGAGTCGGTCAGGTACGACACGTTCGCGCCGTCATAGTCCATCACCGCCAGCCGCTTCTTGCGGTCGTTCTTCGGGCCGGCTTCCGAGACGAAGACCACGCGGCTGTCGAAATATCCGCCCTCGCCGGTGATCCGGCTGTACACCGCGTCCGCCACCTTGTGCGCCATGCGCCGCCAGCTGCCGGTGGTTCCCGCGAATTGCAGCCCTTCGCCCAGAAGCTGGCCGGAAAACACGTCGTGGACGTAGAACTTGACCACGATGCGGTCGCCCGAGGCCTGCACCGCGCCCACGATCAGCGCCTGGGCGTTGATCGCCTTCCAGTCGGCATAGGCGACCGGGGCGTCAAACGCCGAGACGCGCGAGATGAAGGCCTCGGCCGGGACCTCGCGGAACAGGCCGGTGCCGGCGAGGTCGTCCGCGATCACCCGGCTGATCTCGCGCGCGTAGTCCTCGGCGCCGGCGTTCTCGGCGATGAAGTCGGGCACCGCGAAGGGCAGGGGCTCGATCACAGGCTTGGTAAGGTCGAGGGTGAGGGGTACATCCTGTGCCGTCACAGTCGCCGGAAGCAGCGCGAGAGCGACGAGCAATGCGGAAAAGAGCGCCTTGATTGGGGTCATGTCTGGTCTCGCTCACTGAAAGGAAAATCGCCTGCCGCGCGCAGGGCCGCGACTTGGGGCCAGAGGGCTTGGGCATCAGCGGAAGCGGCCAATCTGGGCGGATCGATGCGGAAAGCCTTGTTCATCAGAACCTCATCCCGGTCGGGTCGAAGTTCATCATGATCTCCCGCCACTGCCCGTATTTGTCGCGCGGTAGTGGGTAGCCATCCTTGGCGCAACGCAGGATCGCGCGACGCCCCGCCTCGAAGGCTTGCTTCGCCGCAGCCTCGGAGTCACCTTCCCACTTCGTCATGCGGATCGACTCTGTAACGGGCCTGCCGTCTTCGGTCATCGCGACGTAGATCGTGACGCGAGTGTTCATCGCGGCGGTCGAGAGCGTTCCAACGTTCCAACAGGCCTCCACCGCCAGCCGCATCGCGTCCTTCTCCGCCCCCGTCATCGGCGGGCCGGACGACGTGGCGGGCAGGGCGGCTGTTGTTTCGGCCTCCGCGACGGCTTCGGCCACGGCCTCCGCGAGGGGGTCTGCGGCGGGTTCCTCGGCGGCCTCGGCGGTTTCGGCCGGAACCTTCGGTTCCGTCGCCGCTTCCGCGACGGCGGCGGCGAGCGCCTCGGCCTCTGCCGCGGCGGCAGCAGCGCGTTCGGCCAGATCGGCGGGGCGCACCTGCGGACGCGGTGCAGGGGTTGGGCCGCCGGAGGCGACGTCGTCCGTGTTGGCCTCGGTTTCCAGCACTTCGCCCGCCTCTTCCGGGGCGGCCGCGGTCTGCTCTTCCTGCACCACCGGCACGTCCGGCAAGGGCTCGGGCGCGACCTCTTCCACCACCTCCGGCGCTTCCGGCAGGTCCTCCGGCGGCTCCTCCACAGGGTTGGGGGCCACCCGCTCATCCGGCCGCGGGCGGGGCCGGGGGGAGATGACCGGCGACAGCGAGGCCATGACGTCCGGCTGCGGCGGGGCAGGCTCCACCTCGGCCGGCGCGTCGGGTTCGGGCAGGGGGGCGAGTTCGGTGGTGGTGGGCTCCGGCAGCGGCTCGGTCTCCGGCTCGGGCGGCGGCGGGGCCGCCTCGGGCTCGGGCAGGGGTTCAGGCGCGGGTGGCGGCTCGGGTGTGGCCGCCTCGACAGCCTCTGTCGGCGGCTCTTCCGCCGCCGGCGGCTCCGGCGCCGCAACTGGCGCCGGCTCGACCGCCGGGGCGGGCGAGGACGCCATCATCGCGGCAAACTCCTCACCCGACATCAGCGACACCTCGGTCACTGCCACCGCGGGCGCGTCCTTGGGCGTGAACAGCAAGCCGCCAAGCAGCACGTAGAGGATCACCCCCCCGTGCCCCACGCCCGAGATGACCGTCCCCGTCTGCATCGGCCCGCTCAGCCGCCGCCCATCGCCGGGCCGTCGGTGTCGGTCACCAGCCCGATGTTGCGGAAGCCGCCGGCGTTCAGCGCGCCCATGACCTGGGCCACACGCTCGTACGGGATGGCACCGTCGGCGCGCAGGAAGACCTTGTCCGATGTGCGTTCGGCGGCGATGGCGCGCAGACGCGGGATCATCTCGGCCTCGGCCACCTCGGTGGTCTGGATCAGGACCCGGCCGTCCGAGGTCATGGTGATGGTGAGCGGCTCTTCCTGTTCGGTCGGCAGGGCAGAGGCCGCCGTCTTCGGCAGTTCCACCGGCACGCCGACCGTCAACAGGGGCGCGGCGACCATGAAGATAATCAAGAGCACCAGCATCACGTCGACGAAGGGCGTGACGTTGATCTCGCTCATCGCCGCGGCCTTGCCGCGACGGCGGCCGCGCCGCGCCGACCCGCCCGGATTCTGCGTGACCGAAGCGCCCATGGCTCAGGCCGCCGTGTCGAGCTGGCGCGACAGGATGGTCGCGAATTCGTCGGCGAAGGCCCCGTAGCCCCCGACGATCCTTTCGGAATCCGCGTTGAGCTTGTTGTAGAACACGACCGCCGGAATCGCCGCCACAAGGCCGATGCCGGTGGCCAGCAGCGCCTCGGCAATGCCGGGCGCCACCACGGCAAGGTTGGTGTTCTGCGAGATCGCGATCTGCTCGAACGAATGCTTGATCCCCCAGACGGTGCCAAACAGCCCGATGAACGGCGCCGTGGCGCCGGTGGTGGCCAGGAACGACAGCCCGCGGTTCAACCCCTCGCTCTCGCGCGCGATCGCCACGTCCATCGCCCGGTCGATCCGGGCCTGCGCCCCGGCGATCAGCGCGCCATCCTGCTTGTGGCTGCGCCGCCATTCCAGCATGCCGGAGGCGAACACCCTTCCCGACGCGCCCTTCGGCTCCTGCCCGATCTTTTCGTAAAGCTCGTCAAGCGGTTCGCCCGACCAGAAGGCACGGTCGAAGACCGCCGCCTCGCGCTTGGCGGTGCGGAAGGCGAGGTGTTTCTGGATGATGATCGCCCAGGACCAGAACGACATGGCCAGAAGCATCAGCATCACGACCTTCACCGTGAAGGTCGCGCGTGCGAACAGCGCAAGCAAGGAGAAGTCGATCTCCTGCGCGGCGGCGAGGGTCGTTTCCATCGGTGTCCCGGGTCTGCGTACGTGACTGCTCAGGGCCGTTTTCCGGCCGTTCTTCTGTGCCGAACCTACACAAGAACGCGGGGGAATGCCAACACATGTGCGTCACACCGACGCGCGCGGCTGCAACACTCGCCCTGCGCCGGGCGCCTCAGACCGCCAGCGCCGCCCGCAGATCGGCGGGAAGCCGCCGGGGTGCGCCGTCGTCGCCGAGGGCGACGAGCGTCACCTGCGCTTCGAACAGGACCGTCCCGCCCCGCCGGACAGTCTGGCGCAGGACGATCCGCGCACCTGATGCCGAGACCGTCGCGGTCAGGACCTCCAGCTCGTCATCGAACCGGGCCGGGGCGAGGTAGTCCGCCTCCACCCGGCGCACGGCAAAGACGATCCCCGCCTCCGCCTTCAGCCGCACCTGGTCGATGCCCAGGCCGCGCACCCATTCCGTCCGCGCCCGCTCGATGAACTTCAGGTAATTGGCGTAGTAAACGATGCCGCCGAGGTCGGTGTCCTCGTAGTAGACGCGCAGCGTGAAGCGGTGGGGCATGGCGTGACCCTGCCCCGTGGTGCCTGGCCGCACAAGCCGGGTCGGCTGATGCGCGGGGCAGAGCTATTGCGTGGTGCGCCGCAGGTCGGCGAGGAAGGCGTCGCGCAGGCCCGACTGCGTAAGGAAATCGTAGCGCCCGCCGGCGTTGATGACCGGCCGGTAGATGCGGACGTCGAACAGGCAGGCCTGGCGGCCGGTGCATTCGGCCAGCAGAGCGCTGTCGAACGTCACCTTCACGTCGGCGGAAAAGCCGGGCACCCCGACCGACAGTTCGGTGCCCGATGTACCGTCGACCTTCAGCGTCGTGCTATCGGTCTCGACGGTCTTGAACACGATCACGTAGTACGGACCGCTGGCGCCGTCGGCATTGGCGGCAATCGCGCCGTCGAGGTCCCAGTCGGCCGCGACCTCGGGCGGGCTTGCGTCGATGAAATCGGCCATGGCGCCGCGCGTGTCGCTGCTGTCGCGGGTGGTGGGCGAGGTGTATTCGATCGCGGTCCGGGTGCTGGCGCTGGCCGCGATCTGCGCCTTGACCGCATCGGTAGCGGTTACGTTCAGGCTGACCACCGTGCCGGTGACGCTGCTGGCCGTGCTCTTGCCGACGGGAACCGAGGTCACTGACAGCGAGGCCTGCGGGACCGGCACGATGGCAAGGTCGACCGGCTCCTGTCCCGGGTTCCAGCGGAAGACCTTGCCAAGCCCGTAGCGGGCATCGTTGTACACGCCGGCCCCGGTCTTGGCGTAGCTCAGCGAGAGCGCCGCCCGGACCTGGCCCGGGCCGCCGCCGTTCGGGGCAGTGCAGGCGGCCAGTGACAGCGAAAGTGCGGCAAAAGCGACGATCTTCATGGCAATGCTCCTGCAATGCGGGTCGGGACGCGGGGCGGTGGCGAGTCGGTCCGCGTATCACCCCGCGGACTGTGCCCTGTCGCGGCGCGCCGGTCAGCCGGAAGGGACCCGGCCGCGCTCATTTGACGGGTTTTTGGCGCCTCGGACCGCACGGAAGGGGTCGGCCGGCGCGAGGCCGCTGATCGCGGTTTCGGCCAGTTCGCGCAGCAGCTTCTTCTCCATCGCCCGGCGGAAGTCCTCGTAGCCGTCGGCGACCTCGACAAAGGCGTCGGGGCCGCGGATCACCCGCGCCTCCAGGTAGCGCGGCAGCCAGCCCTGGTCGTCGCCGATCAGCGTCTCGCCGGTGATCGCCAGCGCGTTGATGGTGGTGCGGCTGAGCGCGTCGCTGTCGCGGTACAGTTCGGGCGAGGGCGAGGCGTTGTTCTCGCCGTCGGCGGCGAGGTCGATGACCCGCCTGCGGCATTCCGGCCCGCCCGCCAGCAGCGCGGTGGCGAACTCGAGCGACGAGCCGATGGCGGTGCGGCCGTCAAAGGTTGTGCGGCGCGGAAACGCCGCGACATTGCCCGCGACCTCGCGCAGCGTCGCCTCGCTGTCGATCAGCGTCCAGCCCGTGACCACCGCCTGATCCCCCGGGCCGCTCCAGTGATAGAGCGCTAGCGCCACCGGCGGCTGGGTGTCGAGCAGCGCGGTGACGACGGCCGGGGCGGCCAGCGCGGCCGCCATGCCCTGCGCCTGCAGGTCGAACTCGGCGGTGCTGACCGAGGCCGAGACGTCCAGCCCGATCAGCAGCGCCAGACGGCAGGCGGCTTCGGCCGCGCCCGGGACGAAACCGGCCAGGGCAGCCAGGGGCAGGGCGGCGCGCATGGCGCCAGCTTGGGCGCGCCGGGGCAGAGGTCAAGCGTTCCGTGGCGAAGTCAGTCTGCGATGGTGGCTTCGGTTGCCGCGCGCAGCTCGGCCTCGGTCACGCCGGGGGCGCATTCGACGATGTTCAGCCCGTTGTGGCCCACGTCCAGGACGCCGAGGTTGGTGATGATCCGGTCCACCACGCCCGCCCCGGTCAAGGGCAGCGTGCAGCGGTGCAGCAGCTTCGAGGCGCCGTCCTTGGAGGTGTGGTCCATGTCCACGACCACGCGGCCGACGCCCGCCACGAGGTCCATCGCCCCGCCCATGCCCTTGATCAGCTTGCCGGGGATCATCCAGTTCGCCAGGTCGCCGTTTTCCGCCACTTCCATCGCCCCCAGGATCGCCATCGCGATCTTGCCGCCGCGGATCATCGCGAAGGACTGGGCGCTGTCGAAATAGGCGGTCTGCGGCAGTTCGGTGATGGTCTGCTTGCCGGCGTTGATCAGGTCGGCGTCCTCCTCGCCCTCGAACGGGAAGGGGCCCATGCCCAGCATCCCGTTTTCGGACTGGAGCATGACGGAGATGCCCTCGGGGATGTAGTTCGCCACCAGCGTCGGGATGCCGATGCCGAGGTTCACATACATCCCGTCGCGCAGTTCCCGCGCGGCGCGGGCGGCCATCTGGTTGCGGTCCCAGGACATGGGTTTTCTCTCTCGATGCTGCGGACGCGAAAGGTATAGGACGGCGCGGCGACGGGAGAAAGGGCCGACGCGGTCTTTGTAACTTCCTGATCCGCGTCCGGCCTAATCCAACCCGGCGCGGTGCAGTCCTTCGAGCACGACGGCCTGATGTTCGGCGGTGCCGTACAGCGCCGCAAAGTCAGCCGCGCGGAAGAACGGCGCGCCGCGGCGCACCTTGTCGGCGGTGGCCCTGGCTGCGGTGTCGTCGCCCAGCATGGCAAGGGCGGCGGCGATCATCGCCAGGTGGCCAGGTTCCTCGCCGGTCTCGCGCGGATAGCGGCGGTTCAGCGCGCGTACCTCGGCGTAGCGGCCCGTCACGTAATAGGCCGCCAGCAACGGCATCAACCAGCCGGCGCGCGGGTGGGGATCAAGCTGCAAGGCCGTTTCCATGTGCCCGATGGCCTCGTCGGGCTCGCCGAGAACCACCATTAAGTCGGCACGGATCACATGTGCCACAGCGCTGTTGGGATTGAGCTCCAGCGCCCTGTCGACGGCACGCCGGGCGCCCTCGATATCGTCCTGAAAGCTTAGAACATCCGCCTGCAGCGCGTGGGCTGCCGCGTTGAGTGGGTCGAGCGTGATGGCGCGGTCGGCGGCTTTTGCGGCCGCTTCCAGCGCGCGTTCGGGCCATTGTGTCCAGCCGTATTTCATGTCGTCGAGTTGCGTCCAGCCGATCTCGACAAGGGCATCGGCATAGTCGGGGTCAAGCTGCAGGGCGCGCTCGAACAGCGCGCGGGCCCGGACGTTGCCGCTGAGCCCGACCAGTCGCATGGCTTCCCGTCCGCGCAGTACCGAGTCATAGGCGCCGAGGCTTTCGGTCGGAGCAGCCAACGCCCGGGCTTTCTCGATCTCGGTCACGCGCACCGTCAGCGCGGCAACCACATGCCGGGTGATCCGGTCCTGCACTGCAAAGATATCGGCCAAGTCCTCGTCATAGCGATCCGACCAGACCAGCGCGCCGTTCGAGGCCTTGCTGAGTTGCACGCTGACGCGGATGCGAGTGCCCCCCCGCTGGATCGAACCGCTGACGACATAGTCCGCGCCCAGGGCCGACTTGATCTCCGCCGGGGTGGGTGCCCTGTCCCGAAAGGAGGCGACGGCGCTGTAGGAAAGAACCACGAGGCCCGAGAAGCGACCAAGCGCTCCGATCACATCCTCGGTCACGCCGTCGGCGAAATAGACCTCGTCCACGGCTTCATCGCGGAGTGCAAAAGGCAGGACGGCGATGACAGGGGGCGTGGCGGCCGCCGGACGGATGTCGGATGCGGGGCTTCCTGGTCCGAGAGGGGCAGGCCCAATCAGGCGCGGCACGGCCAGGGAGCCGATCCCCACTGCCATCACCGCCGCAAGACCCGCAGCCAACGCCAAGCGGCGGCGATGTGCCCGGCCAAGCGGGACGGCTGCGCCAGACACCACGGCAAATACATGAACCGGCTCGTCGATGTTCTTGAGTCGATGCGCGCCGCGGTCGACGAACCTCACCGCCAGCCGGGTGCCGACCTGGTCGCGCACCGCCGCCGACACCGCGATGCCACCCGGATCGGCCAGCGCCTCGACCCGGGCTGCCACGTTGACGCCTGCGCCGAACACGTCGCCCCGGTCGGCGATTACGTCGCCGATGTTCAGGCCGATGCGGAAGACAAGGCGCTGGTCCGCGGGCAAAGGCGCATTCGTTTCGGCCAGCGCGGTCTGGATGCCGATGGCGGCAGACAGGGCGCCCACGACGCTGTCGAAGACCGCCAGCACCGCGTCGCCCGCAGTCCCCGCCACGCGTCCGCCATGGGCAGCCGCCTGGCCGCCGATCACCTGGCGCGCGGCCATCAGGCGAGCATGCGTTCCGGCCTCGTCCGCGCCCATCAGGCGGCTGTAACCCGCGACATCCGCGTGCAGGATCGCCGCAAGGCGGCGTTCGGCGGGCACCGCAGGGTCGTCGGCCCTCACGCTATCGTTCAAGGGGCATCCCCGATTTTCCTTGACGCGGACGTGCTGCACGGAAGTATTATCCCTGAAACCGTCGGAGGCCAATCCATTGGCCGCGCCTTGCCGGACTGGGTGAGGAGTTCGCGATGAACCCAACGTTTCTGTACGGCTTTCGCGCCACCGCACTGATGGTTTTCCTGGCGCTGTCGCCGACCGTTTCCACGGCCCAGGACGCGGTGAACACTGACGCCGACAACGTGGCGATCGGCGGCTATGACCCGGTGGCCTACTACACCGAGTCGCGCGCCGTGCCGGGCGACCCGGCCTTCCGTCACGAATGGCACGACGCGATCTGGCAGTTCGCCAGCGCCGGGAACCGCGCCTTGTTCGCCACCGAACCCGAACGTTATGCGCCGCATTACGGCGGTTTCTGCGTCGGGGGCATGTTGCTCGGCAGCAGGGAGCCGATTGACCCGGAACAGTGGGTGATCATCGACGGCAAACTGTTCCTTGCCGGATCCCGCAGCGACATCGAGATCGTGATGGAAGACCCCGAGGCGCGCATCGCTGCCGCAGACGAGAACTGGCAAACGCTTGGCCTGACCGAATAGGCCGCCACCGGCTATCCGCTGCCGTCCGTCGACGTTGGCCGCCGCCAGATCCCGGCGGAACGTTCAGGCGCGCTGTCTGAGCGTCCGGTTCTCGATCCGCTTCTCGTGGCTGCCCTGGATCAGGCGGTGGACGTAGATGCCGGGCAGGTGGATCTTGTCGGGGTCGAGCGCGCCCAGGGCCACGATCTCCTCCACCTCGGCCACGCAGACCCGACCGCAGGTGGCGGCGGGGACGTTGAAATTGCGCGCGGTCTTGCGGAACACGAGGTTGCCCGAGGGGTCGGCCCTCCAGGCCTTGACGATCGACAGGTCGGCCAGGATGCCGCGTTCCAGGATGTAGGTGCGGCCGTCGAACTCGTGGTGCTCCTTGCCCTCGGCGATCACCGTGCCGACGCCGGTGGCGGTGTAGAACCCCGGGATGCCGGCGCCGCCCGCGCGCATCCGCTCGGCCAGCGTGCCTTGCGGGTTGAACTCGATCTCCAGCTCGCCCGCGAGATACTGGCGCATGAATTCCGCGTTCTCGCCCACGTAGGACGAGATCATCTTGCGCACCTGCCGGGTCTCGAGCAGCTGTCCGAGGCCAAAGCCGTCCACGCCGGCATTGTTCGAGGCGACGGTCAGGCCCTTGACCCCGGCGGCGCGGATCGCGGCGATCAGCAGTTCCGGGATGCCGCAGAGACCGAAGCCGCCGGAGGCGATGAGCATCCCGTCCTTCAGCAGCCCGGACAGCGCCGCCTCTGCGTTGTCAAAGACCTTGCCCATCCGGCACCTCCCCGCAGAATCCCGCCGCCGACCTGTCTGGCGCAGGGGTCGGCGAAGGTCAATCGCCGCGGCGCGGCATCCCGGCGGTCAGAGGGCTGGCGCCGTCTAGGCACGGTCGCTTTACCGCGCCCGGCCACCCGCTATGCTGCCGTGCCCGCGCCCGCGTGGTGGAATGGCAGACACAGGGGACTTAGAATCCCGGCGTGCTTGACGAAAAGCGTAACCGGATCATGCACTTAGACTGATGCAAGACCGCCGAGGCCCGGAATAGGCCCGAAAAGGTTCTTGAGGCGCGCCCCGGCGCGACTTAAGAGGAATACTATGGCCGCTTGCCGAAACTGGTAGACGGAAGGCACTTAAAATGCCTCGGGCTCCGCCCGTGTGGGTTCGATCCCCACAGCGGCCACCAAGTCTGAATCAAGTTCTTGGGCCACTCTGCCGGCAGCTAGAGCAACAGCACTGGCACTTCTTATACCAACGGCTGTATCATGTGACCGTTGCCCAGGATCGTCTGGTTATTGACGTGACGATGTCGGGTTGGTTGGCGAAGCGGTTCCAGGCGGCGCAGCACGCCTCGACGATGGTTTCGTAGCTGTCGAAGACGCTGAT
>JANOGU010000365.1:0-7175 GCA_031406135.1 Rhodobacterales bacterium | reverse complement strand
TCAGCGTCTTCGACAGCTACGAAACCATCGTCGAGGCGTGCTGCGCCGCCTGGAACCGCTTCGCCAACCAACCCGACATCGTCACGTCAATAACCAGACGATCCTGGGCAACGGTCACATGATACAGCCGTTGGTATCACTTCCCCGGCAGCGGCGGCGGCTGAGTGGCTTCCCGGCGCCAGGCCGGGCTAGGCCCGGCCGCCGCGCCGGGAGGCCCGAAGACGCCGCCTCCCCGGATCCGTGGACTATTCGCCGTAGGGCACCCAGACAGTTTTCACTTCGGTTGCGGCGCGCAGGAAAGGGCGGCCTTCGGCGCGCGTCCAGTCGGTCGCGCGGCCGTGGTTCACCCAGGTCCGCTTGAGGTTGCCGGCCGCCTCGCGCTCCACCACGGCCGAGAGCCCGCCGCCGGCGAAGCACCAGACCGCATCGACGTCGAGATGCGCGGCCAGCGTCCGGCCCAGTTCGTCCGGCGGGCCGGTGACGATGTTGACCACGCCCGCCGGCAGATCGGAGGTCTCCAGCACCTGGTAGAGGTCGGTCGCGGCCAGCGGGAAGGGGTCGGACGGCACCACGACGCAGCAGTTGCCCATGGCGATGGCCGGGGCCACCAGCGAGATCAGGCCCAGCAGAGGCGCCGCGTCGGGGCACAGCATGCCGATCACCCCCACCGGCTCATTCATCGCCAGCGCCACGCCGCGGATCGGCACGGCCTTCACCGCACCGTCGAACTTGTCGGCCCAGGCGGCGTAGGTGAACAGCCGCTGGACCGACGCCTCCACCTCCGCCTCCCCCGCCCGCCCCGTCATGTCGCGCAGGCGCAGGGCGAATTCGGCGGCCCGGGCCGAGAGGTTCTCGGCCAGGTAGTACAGCACCTGCGCCCGGCTCCAGGCGGTGGCCTTCGCCCAGCCTCGCGCCGCCTGCGCCGCCTCCACCGCGTTGCGGATGTCCTTGCGGTTGCCGGTCCCGGCATGGCCCAGAAGCCGTCCCCTGGGCGACCAGACCGCGCGCGAATAGCCGCCGTCGGGGCGGGCCTGCTTGCCGCCGATGAACAGCTTCGCGGTGCGGTCGAGGCCCTCGGTCACCGGGTCCTTCGGCGCGGCCACCGGGGCCAGGGGTTTCAGCGGCGCGGTCTTCCCGGCGGGGCGCAGGTAGGCCAGCAGCCCCTCCCACCCGCCTTCCCGCCCGAAGCCGCTCTCACGCACGCCGCCGAAGCCCGCCGCGGCGTCGAAAAGGTTGGTGGCGTTGACCCAGACCACGCCGGCCTTCAGCTTCGGTGCAACGTCCAGCGCGAGGTTCACGTTCTCGGTCCACACCGTCGCCGCCAGCCCGTAGCGGGTGTTGTTGGCCAGTGCCACCGCCTCTTCCGGGGTGCGGAAACTCATCGACACCAGCACCGGGCCGAAGATTTCCTCCTGCATCAGGCGGCTCGCCGCCGACAGGCCGGTGATCAGCGTCGGCGGGTAGAAGCAGCCCGCGGGGACTGGCGTGGCGGCATGGTAGACCTTGCCGTCGGAAGCCTCGACCAAGCCCCTGATCGCCGCCAGCTGGACCGGATCGATCATCGCGCCCACGTCGATGCACTTGTCCAGCGGGTCGCCGAGGCGCAGCCCGTCCATCCGGCGTTTCAGTTTGGCGTGGAAGCGGTCGGCGACGCCCTCCTGCACCAGCAGGCGCGAGCCGGCGCAGCAGACCTGGCCCTGGTTGAACCAGATCGCGTCGACCAGCCCCTCGATGGCGCTGTCGAGATCGGCGTCGTCGAACACGATGTAGGGCGACTTGCCGCCCAGCTCCAGCGTCAGCGCCTTGCCGGTGCCGGCGGTGGCCTGGCGGATGCGGCGGCCGACCTCGGTCGAGCCGGTGAAGGCGATCTTGTCCACGGGGGCCGCCACCAGCGCCGCGCCGGTCGCGCCGTCGCCGGTGACGATGTTCAGCACCCCCTTGGGCAGCCCGGCCTCGCGGCTGAGTTCGGCGAAAAGGAGTGCGGTCAGCGGCGTGTATTCGGCGGGTTTGAGGACCACGGTGTTGCCTGCCGCCAGCGCCGGGGCGACCTTCCAGGCCAGCATCAGGAACGGGAAGTTCCACGGGATGATCGCGCCGCAGACGCCGTGCGGCAGCATCTCGGGGTGTTCGGAGGGCAGCAGCTGCGCCAGTCCGGCGTGGTAGCCGAAGTGGCGGGCGGCCAGGGGGATGTCGATGTCGCGGCTTTCCCGGATCGGCTTGCCGTTGTCGAGCGTCTCCAGCACGGCGAAGAGCCGCGACTGCTTCTGCACCAGCCGGCCCAGCGCATAGAGCACCCGCGCCCTCGCGTGAGCGGAGAGCTTCGCCCACTTCGGCTGCGCCTTGCGCGCCGCGGCGACGGCGGCGGCGATGTCGGCCTCTGTGCCTTGCGTCACCTCGGCCAGCACCTTGCCCGTCGCCGGGTTCCTCGTGGCAAAGGTCGCTCCGGCCTCGGTGAACGCCCCGTCGATCCAGTGCCCGAAGCGCTGCCCGTGCGCGGCGATCCAGGCCAGCGCCTCGGCACTGCTCTCCGGGGCGGGGCCGTAGTCCATCGTCTGGAAGATGTCGCGGATGGTCATGGGCTCAATCCACCGGCTTGTTTTCGTTGACCAGCACCGCCTCGATCTTTGTGCCGAGCCTGATCTCGTCCACCAGCACCACCTGCGTGGGCATCGGCCCGCCATGGCGGCTGACGAAGGCGCGGAGGAGGCCGTAGTTGAAGGTATAGGCCTGCGGCCGGTGGGCGATGAAATTCTCGATCGAGGCCTCGCGCTCGTAGACCGGGACGTCGGACGCGTTGATGCCAAGCTGCTGCAGGTCGGCGATGGCGACGCGGCGCTTGCCGTTGAGGTAGACCTCCAGCACCTGCCCGCCGCCGGAAGTGTCGAACCGGATCAGGATATCCGTCCAGCGCCCGCGCATCGCGCCAACCGAGCCGAGGGGCATATCCTGGCTCTCGTCGCGCACGTCATTGCGGTCGCCGGTGAGGAAGTGGACGTTGGCGAAAAACTGGTCGCCGCGCAGGTTGAACTGCACCACCGGCAGATCGACGTGCCCGTCCACGCGGTTGGTCGGGCCGCCCTGCTGGTGGATCATCGCCACCGTGGTGTTGACGCGCGCGCTGGTCGCATAGTCGGCGGGCAGGTAGAGGCTGAAGCCGATCCACCGCGGGGTGCCGTAGCGCCAGGTCTTGGTCAGGCGGATCATTGCCCACTCGCGGTCGTTGCCGCAGAACTCCGGCCCCCCACAATCGCCCGCGCGGATCTCGAAGCGCTGCGCCTTCCTGCCGGCGCGCACCGGGCCGGTCACGTCGGTGACGGCATGGGCTGGGGTCACCGCGATCATCCTCCCGGCCGGACGCTGGGCGTCGGCCGGGGCGGCCATCGACAGGGCAAGGGCGAGGATCACCAGAAGGCGCACGCTCTATCCCATCGGATGGCGGTTGGCGGCGGAATAGGCGCCGGTCAGGTGGTGTTCGAGCTGCCGCTCGATGTCGCCCAGAAGCGAGGAGGCACCAAAGCGGAACAGGTCCGGTTGCAGCCAGGGCAGGCCCAGCTCGTCCTTCATCAACGCGAGGTAAACCAACGCGTCCTTGGCCTTGGCGATGCCGCCGGCGGGTTTGTAGCCGATGCGGATGCCGGTGCGGTCCAGATATTCGCGGATCGCGCGGACCATCACCAGCGTCACCGGCAGGGTGGCGTTGACGCCCTCCTTGCCGGTCGAGGTCTTGATGAAATCGGCCCCCGCCATCATGCACACCAGCGAGGCCCGCATCACATTGCGCAGAGTGCCAAGCTCGCCCGTGGCCAGGATCGCCTTGACATGCGCATGCCCGCAGGCCGCCCGCATCTCCGCCATCTCGTCGTAGAGCGCCTGCCAGTTCCCGGTCAGCACATGGCGACGCGAGATGACGATGTCGATCTCCGCCGCGCCCGCCTTCACGCTTTCGCCGATCTCGGCAATGCGCAGGTGGAACGGCGACAGGCCGCCGGGAAAGCCGGTGGAGACGGCGGCCACGGGAATCCCCGACCCTTCCAGCGCATCCACCGCGGCCGCCACCATGTCGTGGTAGACGCAGACCGCGCCCACCGTCAGGCCCTGCATCCCCAGCCGGTCCAGAAGCTCTTCCCGCACCGGCTGGCGCGCCTTGGCGCAGAGCCGGCGCACCCGGCCGTCGGTGTCGTCGCCCGACAATGTCGTCAGGTCGATCAGCGAGACCGCCTTGCACAGCCAGGCCGCCTGCCAGTCCTTCTTGACCGACCTTCGCCCCGGCAGCGTGGCCACGCGCCGCTCCACCGCCGAGGTATTGACCTGCACGCCGGCCACCCAGTCGAGGTCGAGCGCCATGCCCGGGTTGCGGGCATGGGCCAGTTGCGGCAGCAGGTCGGTTGCGGTGGCAACAGGGCTCAAGGTGGTCATGGCGCGGCGGGCTCCGCCCGTCCCTGCGGGCTGCCAAAGGTTGCACGCCTTGGCCCGGGCTGGCAAGGCGCCGGGGCCGGGGGCGCGCTGATTTTTGATCGGACGGTCAGGAATTCTCGCGCGCCGCGCCCCGACCACCGGCGGTTGACGCCGCCGTCCTTGCGTGTTCCATCGGCGCGAACGACGGGAGACCCCGATGCACACGCTCGACCTGACCGGCCACTGGGCGGGCCTTCTGTCGCTGGTGATCTTCGTCCTGGCCTACGGGCTGGTCATCTTCGAAGAGGCCACGCATCTGCGCAAGTCCAAGCCCGTGCTGATGGCCGCGGGGCTGATCTGGGCGCTGATCGGCATCGCCTATGCCCAGGCCGGGCAGAGCGCCGCGGCGCATGAGCATGCCGTCGAGATGATCGCGGAATATGGCGAGCTGTTCCTGTTCCTGCTGGTTGCCATCACCTACGTCAACACGCTGGAGGAACGCCGCGCGTTCGAGGTGCTGCGCGCCTGGCTGGTGAGCCTCGGCCTCGGCTACCGGCAGCTTTTCGTGCTGACCGGGGTGCTGGCGTTCTTCCTTTCGGGCGTGCTCGACAACCTGACGACCGCGCTGGTCATGGGCGCGGTGGTCATGGCGCTGGGGCGCGACAGCCCGCGCTTTGTCGCCATCGGCTGCGTGAACATCGTGGTCGCGGCCAATGCCGGGGGGGCGTTCTCGCCGTTCGGCGACATCACCACGCTGATGGTCTGGCAGCAGGGCAAACTGTCGTTCTTCGAGTTCTTCGCGCTGTTCCTGCCTTCGGTCGTCAACTGGCTGGTGCCGGCGGCGCTGATGTATCCCGCGATCCCGAAGGACCGCCCGGCCCCGGCCGAAGACCGGGTGAAGGCCAAGCCGGGGATGGTGGGCGTCGTCGTCCTCTTCGCGGCCACCATCGCCACCGCGGTGGCGTTCAAGAACTTCCTCGAACTGCCCCCTGCCATGGGCATGATGCTGGGCCTCGGCTATCTGCAGGTCTGGGCCTATGTCCTGATCGTGCGCGGCAACCGGCGCAACGACGAGGACATGGTGCTGGACAGCTTCCAGCAGGTGCAGCGGGTGGAATGGGACACGCTGCTGTTCTTCTTCGGCATCATCTTTGCGGTCGGCGGGCTGGGCGTGCTGGGCTACCTCGCGGTGGCGTCGGAGTTTCTCTACACCGACCTCGGCTCGACTCCCGCCAACATCATCATCGGCGCGCTGTCGGCCATCGTGGACAACATCCCGCTGATGTTTGCCGTCCTGACGATGGACCCGGTGATGAGCGACGGGGAATGGCTGCTGGTCACGCTGACCACCGGGACCGGGGGCTCGATGCTGTCCATCGGTTCTGCTGCGGGGGTGGCGCTGATGGGGCTGGCGCGAGGCAGCTACACCTTCACCGCGCACCTGAAATGGACCTGGGCGGTGGCGGCGGGCTATGTCGCCGCCATCGCCGTCCACCTGGTGCTGAACGCCGACAAGTTCTGACCGTCACGCCGCCGCGCCGAGCTCGAACACGGCCCAGTCCCGGCCGGTGCGTTTGCCGCACGCGGGCGCGTGGTCTGTCGGGACAGGAAACCGACGCACGCCGGACGGAGAAGCCGCGCCGGACCGGCGCCGTCCCCGCCGCTTCGGCGATGGGTTATGCCCGCGAAAAGCCGCGGCGCGGCCCAACGCCCCTCGGGCCTACCCCTGCGGCGTCATCGCCTTGCGCTGCCGCGCCCGCTCCAGCCCCAGATACCGCTCGCGCAGGATGATGCCGACACCCGCGGCCACCACCAGCACCGCCCCGGCCAGCACCGTCCAGGTCGGAACCTCGTCGAAAATCCAGTAGCCAATGGCGAGTGCGAAAATCATCGAGGCATAGTCGAACGGCGCCACCAGCGAGGCGTCCGCCTCGCGGTAGGCCGAGGTCAGCAGGATCTGCCCCACCCCGCCCAACAGCCCGCAGGCGACCAGAATCACCGCCTCCCGCGCCGTCGGCCAGACCCAGCCCCAGGGCAGGGTCAGAAGCGCAAGTGCCGATGCCGTCAGGGAAAACCAGAACACGATGGCCGATGTCGCCTCGGTCTGGACCAGCCTGCGCACGAACACCTGCGCCAGTGACGCGAACACCGCCGCGCCAAGAATCAGCATTGCCCCGAACGCCTCGCGCGCCCCCACCGGCTCGCCCTGGATCACGGTAAGCCGCGGAGAAATCACGATCATCACGCCGACCATGCCCAGCGCCACCATGCCGATGCGGAACATCCGCACGTCCTCGCCCAGGAACATCGCGGCGAAGATCACGGTCAGCAGCGGCGCGGCATAGCCGATCGCGGTCACCTCGGGCAGCGGCAGGTAGGCCAGCGAGGCGAAGCCCAGGCCCATCGCCGTCGTCCCCACGATTCCGCGCCAGACATGGCCCATCGGGTTCACCGCCTTGAACCCGCTGCGCAATTCCCCGCGAACGGCGAGCCAGGCCACGATCACCGGAATCGCGAACAGCGAGCGGAAGAACACCGTCTGCCCCGGCGGCACGCGGTCGGCCACGGCCTTGATCAGCGCGGCCATGACGATGAAGACAAGGACCGAGGCGAGTTTCAGCAGGATGCCGCGGAGCGGGCGCATAGGCCCTTGGTGCACCCGCGGGGCCGCCGCCGCAAGCCGGGGCTTGCGGGCGGGGCGGCGGCGGCGGCAAGCTTGGAACCGCATCCGGAGGCCCGCCATGACCCGACCCGCCCTTGCCGACTGCATCGCCCAGGGC
>JANOGU010000364.1:0-4900 GCA_031406135.1 Rhodobacterales bacterium | reverse complement strand
ATCAGCGTCTTCGACAGCTACGAAACCATCGTCGAGGCGTGCTGCGCCGCCTGGAACCGCTTCGCCAACCAACCCGACATCGTCACGTCAATAACCAGACGATCCTGGGCAACGGTCACATGATACAGCCGTTGGTATCAGATGCTTGCCACGACGCGCCATCCCGCCCCTCCTCCACATTTGAACCGACCCTGTTGCAGTTCAAACTTGAGAGCGAGGTTTGTTAGGGAATGGGGTCCGGTTAACGCGGCGCGCGGTGGCTGGCCGGGACCCCCCCACCCCCATCCCCTCCCCACGAGGGGGAGGGCAGGCGCGCGGGCCAAGCGTCAGTCGAACGCCGCCGGGAGCGTCAGGGCGAGCCAAAGCAGGCCAGAATGCCCCCTGCGCCCGGCAGCAGGCCGAGGCCGGGATGCGTGCCGGATCACCGGGACAGGGCCACCGCGACCTGCTCCGCCAGCGGCATGAAGCGCAGCGTCATGGCTTTTCGCGTCCAGTCGGGGCTTGCCGCACAGAGCGCCAGCACCGCGCCGAAGGGCGTCGCATCGGGCAGGCGCAGCGCGTCGGACGCAGAGGCCGCCGCCAGCGCGTCAAGCTCCGTCTGCGGCCAGTCCGCCTCGGCCATCGTCGCCAGCGCCACAAGCCGCTCGCGTTCCCAGGCGTCTCGGATCAGCGCATCGCTCGCTTCGCCAAGCGGCGCGCCGCAGGTCAGCAACACCCGCTGCTCCTGCATCGCCTCCTGCCAGAGCGCCGAGACCGCCGAGCGCTGCGCATCGGTCTGGGCCGCGGCGGGAGCGGCGAGGAGTGCGGCGGCCAGGGCTGTGCGGATGTCCATGGTGCCTCCGTCGGGATTCTGCCGGGAGGATGTCGCCCGCGCAGGCCCGTAAGGTACCCCAAGAGTCCGTTTCGAGCTAGGCGCAGGCGAGGAACGGCGGCGGGGGAGCCGGTGGGGACGATCTGGGCGAGGGCAAGGGTGGGGAGGAGAGTACGGGCGAGTGTGGTTACGAAGAGACTCCGAACGCATAGCGGAATTTTCGCATGCGGCGACACCCAGGGCTCAGCACGATACATTATTGCTCCGACCGTCCCATCGTTCGCAATCCTCGTATCCACCCGAGGGGCCAGAAAATCCTGGGTGGGTTCGAGGCGACAGGAGGAGCCAAATCCCGCTTAAGCCCGCCGCAAACAACATGAACAAGCCCAAGGCGGCGTCTCGAGTCGAGAGCAAATACCAGCCGATTCCGACTGGCATTGCGATTGAAAAGAGTACGATTAGGACGAAGTCGGTCATGGATCCTGCATCATCTTTTGGCGCTTCCTCACAAATCCATCAACAACCGCCGCGGGTCTTCCAGCGCCTCCTTGACGCGAACGAGGAAGGTCACCGCTCCCTTCCCGTCCACGATCCGGTGGTCGTAGGACAACGCCAGATACATCATCGGCCGCACCACGATCTGACCGCCGACCACCACCGGCCGGTCCTGGATCTTGTGCATCCCCAGAATGCCCGACTGCGGCGGGTTCAGGATGGGGGAGGACATCAGTGAGCCATAGACGCCGCCGTTGGAGATGGTGAAGGACCCGCCCTGCATCTCGGCCATGGAAAGCTTGCCGTCCCGGGCCCGCAGCCCCAGTTCCGTGATCCGCTTCTCGATCTCGGCGAAGCCCATGCCATGCGCGTCGCGCAGCACCGGGACGACGAGGCCCTGCGGCGTGCCCACGGCCACGCCCATGTGGACGTAACGCTTGTAGACCACATCCGTGCCGTCGATCTCGGCATTGACCTCGGGCACCTCGACCAGCGCGTGGCAGCAGGCTTTCACGAAGAACGACATGAAGCCCATCTTCACGCCGTGCTTCTTCTCGAAGGCGTCCTTGTACTCCGCCCGGATCGCCATGATCCCGGACATGTCGGCCTCGTTGTAGGTGGTCAGCATCGCCGCCGAATTCTGCGCGTCCTTGAGCCGGCGGGCGATGGTCTGGCGCAGGCGGGTCATCTTCACCCGCTCCTCGCGCGCCGCATCCTCGGCCGGAACCGGCGCGCGGGGAATGGCGGCCGGGGCGGGCGCGGGCGGGGCGGCGGCGGCAGGGGCGGCGGCGGCAGGGGCGGCGGCGGCAGGGGCGGCGGCGGGCGCGGCTTTCGCGGCTGCCACGTCCTCCTTCATCACCCGGCCGTCGCGGCCGGTGCCCTTGACCTGCTCCGGCGACAGTCCGGCCTCGGCCATCGCCTTTTTGGCCGAGGGCGCGTCCTCGACATCCTTGGCCTTGGCCGGCGCGGGCGCGGGCGCTGCAACCGGCGCCTCTGCCTTCGGCGCCGCACTCGCCCCCTCGCTCACGATCGCCAGCCGCGCGTTGGCCGCGACTGTCGTCCCCTCGGGCGCGAGGATCTCCGCCAGCACGCCGGTCACCGGCGAGGGCACCTCGACCGAGACCTTGTCGGTCTCCAGCTCGCACAGCATCTCGTCCTGCGCCACCGCGTCGCCCGGCTTCTTGAACCAGGTCGAGACCGTCGCCTCGCTGACGCTTTCGCCGAGGGCCGGCACCATCACATCGGTCATCTCTTGTGCTCCATCAATCTCGGGTGCCGGTTCCAGTCAGCGCGTCGGCGACGAGCGCTTCCTGTTCGGCCTTGTGGCGGGAGGCCAGCCCCGTCGAGGGCGAGGCGGAAGCCGCCCGCCCGGCATAGCGGGGGCGGGTCTGCCGGGCGCCGATCCGGGTCAGCACCCATTCGAGGTTGGGCTCGATGAAAGTCCAGGCGCCCTGGTTCTTGGGCTCCTCCTGGCACCAGACGATCTCGGCACCCTTGAAGCGTTCGAGCTCCTTGACCAGGGCCAGCGCCGCGAAGGGGTACAGCTGCTCCACCCGCAACAGGCAGGTGTCGGTCAGCGCCTGCGCGTCGCGCGCGGCCAGAAGATCGAAATAGACCTTGCCGGAACACAGCACGACCCGCCTGATCTGCGCATCCTTCTTCAGCTTGAGCGTGGAATGCCCCTTCTGCGCGTCGTCCCACAGCACCCGGTGGAAGGTCGAGCCGGTGGTGAAATCGGCGGCGTCCGAGACGCACATCGGGTGCCGCAGCAGCGATTTGGGCGTCATCAGGATCAGCGGCTTGCGGAAGCTGCGCTGGATCTGCCGGCGCAGGATGTGGAAGTAGTTGGCCGGCGTCGAGCAATTGGCGACGATCCAGTTGTCCTGGGCGGAGAGCTGCAGGAACCGCTCCAGCCGGGCCGAGGAATGCTCCGGCCCCTGGCCCTCATAGACGTGCGGCAGCAGGCAGACCAGACCGGACATCCGCAGCCATTTGGACTCACCCGAGTTCACGAACTGGTCGAACATGATCTGCGCGCCGTTGGCAAAGTCGCCGAACTGCGCCTCCCACATCACCAGCGCGTTGGGCTCGGCCAGCGAGAAGCCGTATTCGAACCCCAGCACGGCGTATTCCGACAGCATCGAGTCGATGACCTCGTAGCGCGCCTGGCCGGGGCGGATGTGGTTCAGCGGATAGTGGCGTTCCTCCGTCGCCTGATCGACAAGGGCGGAATGCCGCTGGCTGAAGGTGCCCCGGGTGCAGTCCTGGCCGGACAGGCGCACCGGCGTGCCCTCGACCAGCAGCGAGCCGAAGGCCAGCGCCTCGGCGGTCGCCCAGTCGATGCCGGCGCCCTTGGCGAACATCGCCTTCTTGGCGTCCAGCTGGCGGCCCACGGTCTTGTGCAGGTCGAACCCGTCCGGCACCCGGGTCAGCGCGGCACCGACCTCGGCCATCGTCTCCGGCTTGATCGCGGTCTTCCCCGGGGTGTATTCCGCGCCCACGCGCTCCACCCCCGACCAGCGGCCGTCGAGCCAGTCGGCCTTGTTCGGGCGGAACGCACGGACGGTTTCGAACTCCTCGTTCAGCTTCGCCTGGAAGGCGGCCTTCATGTCCTCGATCTCGCCCTCGGGGATCAGGCCGTCCTTCACCAGGCGCTCGGTGTAGAGCTGCAGCGTGGTTTTCTGCTTCTTGATCCGGGTATACATCGCCGGGTTCGTGAACATCGGTTCATCCCCCTCGTTGTGGCCGAAGCGGCGGTAGCAGATGATGTCGATGACCACGTCCTTGTGGAACTTCTGGCGGAACTCGATCGCCACCCTGGCGGCGTGGACCACGGCCTCGGGGTCGTCGCCGTTGACGTGGAAGATCGGCGCCTCGACCATCAGGGCGATGTCGGTCGGGTACGGCGACGAGCGCGAAT
This sequence comes from Rhodobacterales bacterium, assembly GCA_031406135.1. Taxonomy (GTDB): domain Bacteria; phylum Pseudomonadota; class Alphaproteobacteria; order Rhodobacterales; family Rhodobacteraceae; genus JANOGU01. Next base: position 674 of record JANOGU010000364.1, on the reverse strand, counting down.
AGCTCGGTGCGGTGGTAAAGCCGATCTGGTTGTTGACCACGATGTGCATGGTGCCGCCGGTGCGGTGACCCTTGAGCCCGGAGAGCCCGAAGCATTCCGCCACCACGCCCTGCCCGGCAAAGGCGGCGTCGCCGTGCAGCAGGATCGGCAGCACCTGCTGGCGGTCGGGGTCGCCGTGCTGGTCCTGCTTGGCACGGACCTTGCCCAGAACGACAGGGTTCACCGCCTCCAGGTGGGAGGGGTTCGCGGTCAGGCTGAGATGCACGGTGTTCTGGTCGAAGGTGCGGTCCGACGAGGCCCCGAGGTGGTATTTCACGTCGCCCGACCCGTCCACGTCCTCGGGCTTGTAGGACCCGCCCTGGAACTCGTGGAAGATCGCGCGGTACGGCTTCTGCATGACGTTGGCCAGCACCGAGAGGCGGCCGCGGTGCGGCATGCCGATCACGATGTCGCGGACGCCGAGGTTGCCGCCGCGCTTGATGATCTGCTCCATCGCCGGGATCAGGCTCTCGGCGCCGTCGAGACCGAAGCGTTTGGTGCCCATGTATTTGACGTGCAGGAACTTCTCGAAGCCTTCGGCCTCGACCAGCTTGTTCAGGATCGCCTTTCGCCCCTCGCGGGTGAAGGCGATCTCCTTGCCGTAGCCCTCGATCCGCTCCTTGAGCCAGGACGCC
>JANOGU010000363.1:0-12030 GCA_031406135.1 Rhodobacterales bacterium | reverse complement strand
ATCAGCGTCTTCGACGACTATCCCACCATCGTCGATGCCTGTTGTGCCGCATGGAACCGCTTCGCCAATGATCCCAAGACCGTAACCTCGATCACTGACCGCCTATGGGCACAGGTCAACCAATAGGGCCGTTGGTATCAGACCAATGCGAACCAGTCTCCGTTTGCCCGGACCCAGCCCGTTTCGGGCTGCGTGGGTCTGCGGGGATCGTTCGCGGAGTCTGCACCCGACGGGGAAAGGGAAGGCACGCCTCTGGCCGGTGTCATGCGACAACGCCGCGCGCAGGCCTCCAGAGGTTCAGCGTTTCGGGCTAGCCGATTTCGCAATACTACGACTTCGGTTGTTCATGGGTGGCGCAGTGGATCCCGCCCCCGACTTCGCCCACTGTGTCGGCATTGAGCATGACGATTTCGCGGCCGGGGTAGAGATCTGCGAGAACTGCGGCGGCCTCGGCATCTGCCGCCCTGTCGCCAAACTCGGCCGCGATCACGGCACCATTGCAGACATAGTAGTTGACGTAGGAGGCCACGAAATCCGGGCTGTCCACCCGGATAGCATAGGGTTCGGGAAGGACGACAAGGTCCAGCTTGCGACCCTCGGCATCGGTGGCCCCGGCCAGAACATCGCGGGTTTCGAAGGCCGACACCGACCATGGGTCTTCGGGATCAATCACTTCGCCCATCTGGATCAGCACTTGGCCGGGCTTCACGAACCGCGCCAGCGCGTCGATATGGTAATCGGTGATATCGGCGCCCTCGATGCCGGGGGCCCAGATCATCTTCTTCGCCCCCATCGTTTGCAGCAGCATCGCCTCGACCTCGGGCTTGCTGCCCTGGTTGCGGTTGGGATTGATCCAAGAGCTTTCATGCGCAATCAGCGTGCCGTGGCCGTCGGTCTCTGCCCCGCCCGCTTCGCCCACCAATCCTGCATCGAACAGCTGAAGGCCCAGCTTTTCGGCCACCCGCGCGGCGACCTTGCCGTCGTTGCCATGCACCTGCTTGCCGCCCCAGCCGTTGAAGTTGAACTGGGTCATCGCCAGCCCGCCATTGCCATCGACCACAAACGAAGGCCCGGAATCGCGCGCCCAAAGGTCATCGGTTGGAATGTCCCACAACTCGACCTGACCCGAGACCAGCGTCTTGATCGCCTTGTGGTGCTCGGCAGCGGCCAGCATCACCACCGGCTCAAATTCGGCGATCGTCGAGGCTATGTCGGCGATGGTGGCCTGCAGGTCGGAAAGGAAATCGGCGTCGTCATGCACGGCGGGGTTCACAGGCCATTGCATGAAAGTGCGCTCGTGCGGGTCGGTTTCCTCGGGGTACCAGAACCCCGAAGACCCCGCGCCAGCGGCGAACGCCCCGCGCGGCAGAAGCAACTGGCCACCGGCAGCGGCTGCAGAGCGGAACAGGGAACGGCGGGTCATCATGCGGAAGGGTAACGCGAAAGATGGTTCAGCGGGTCGTCATCGGTGCCATGCGGGGCGGCGCACAGGGCCGTCAGGAACAGCGAGAACAGTTCGGCCGAGGTGGCAAGCCCCAGCTTGGTGTGGATGCGCTTGCGGAACACCTTCACGGTTTCAGGGCTGTTGCCCAGGATCCGCGCGATGATCTTCGACGAGTGGCCTTGCAGGATCAAGCGGGCCACTTCCGCCTCGCGGTCCGACAGGCGCGAGGTGCCGAAACGCGCCATGGCCGTCATCACATGCGGACGCATCGAGCCATGCGCTGCAAACGCATGGGGCGGCAGTGCGGTCATGCCGGTTCCTGTTGGGTAATGCAGTGGATGCCGCCGCCGCCAAGGCAGATGTCGGGGATATGGACGCCGCGGATGCGGTAGCTCGGGAGCAGGTCCCGAAAGATCTCGCGGGCAATGGCGTCATTGGGCGTGCCGTATTCCGGCATGATCACCCCGCCATTGACGAAATAGCAGTTGACGTAGGACCGGCAGAATTTCTCGCCGATGATGCAGCTTTCCTCGGCCTCGGGAATGGTGACCATGCGAATCTCGCGGCCCCTGGCGTCGGTCTGGCCGCGCAGGGCATCGATATTTGCCTGCTTGGTCGCGCGCCATGGATCGGCTGGGTCATCCGCCCCTTCGATCAAAACCACGCCGGGGCCGACAAACGCCGCGATGCCATCGACATGGCCATCGGTTTCCGTCTCGTCCGCATTGCCCGGCAGCCAGATCACCTTTTCACCGCCCAGGGTTTCCAAAAGCTCGCGCGTCACCTCTTCGCGCGACCATGTCGGGTTGCGGTTCTTGTTCAGAAAGCAGGTGTCGGTGGTGATGATGGTGCCTTCGCCATCCACCGTCACCCCGCCGCCCTCGGCGAGGAGTGGGGATTTGAAGACCGGCATGTCTTCGCGGGACGCGACAGCCGCGCCAAACGCCGCGTCCTTGTCGAAGGGTGCATACTTGTGACCCCAGGCAGAAAAGGTGAACAGGCTGGCGGCCTTGCTGCCCTTGCCGTCCACCACGAAATTCGGCCCGGCATCGCGGGCCCAGCTGTCGTCCAGCGGCACTTCGAACAGCTCGATCCCCGTGCCCAGCATCGCCCGCGCTTCGGCGGCATCTTCGGGGCGCACCGCCATGCACAGCGGCTCGAACTCGGCAATGGCCTGCGCGACCTTGGCGTAGTCGCGCTTGGTCGCGAGCATGTCCGTCCAGACTTCGGACCGGGCCGGCCACATCATCCAGGTTCGCTTGTGCGGCGCGTATTCGGCGGGCATGCGGTAGCCCAGAGATTTGGGGCTGGCAGCAAAGCGGGCAGGGCCCTGGCGGGTCATGGCGTCCTCACGGAACTGGGGCTGGACAGCAGTATAGGATGAGCATAACCACGCTCAAAACGCCAATTTCTCATCCATCTAATCGAAATACCTCATGAGCAGCTATCGCAACCTCCCTCCGCTTTCTACTCTCATCGGCTTCGAGGCCGCCGCTCGCCTGCAAAGCTTTTCCCGTGCGGCCGAGGAACTGCATATCACCCAGTCCGCGATCAGCCATCAGGTGCGGGTGCTGGAAGACCATCTTGGCCAGCCCCTTTTCCGTCGCATCGGGCGGCGGATCGAACTGGTCGATGCCGGACGCGACTTCCTGATCACCGCGCAGACGGCGCTGGAAGAACTGCGCCATGGTGTGCGCCGCCTGAACGCATATTCCAAGCCGGGTTCAGTGATCGTGATGATGCCCGCGGCGCTCGCGACGGGCTGGTTCCTGCCGCGCCTTGCGGACCTGCGGGCCTCACACCCCTGGATTGACCCATGGGTGCATACCTCGGACACGCCCGTCGTGGCCGAGGAAGCCGAGATCGACATCGTTCTTGGCCCGTCACCCTGGCCCGATGCGGGCGCCCAATCGTTGTTGCTGGCACAAGATGCGTTGATACCGCTGTGCGCGCCCAGCCTGGCCGCAAGCCTGCCTGAAATGCCGGATCGCGAAAGGCTGGACGGCGCACCCTTGTTGCATGACGAGACGCTGAACGACTGGCAGTCCTGGTTCACGGCAGCAGGCTCTGCCCGGACCGAGTTCTCGAGGGGCTACAATTTCTCGGACACTGCCCAGATGTTGCAAGCGGCCCAACTTGGCCTCGGGGTCTGTCTGGCGACCGCTCGCGAGGCCGATCGGGCACTGGGCGATGGCCATCTGGTGCGGGCCTGCCATTCCGGCCTGAAGAATACCGTGCCACTTTACATGTCGTGCTGGATCCGCAACCTCACTCGTCCGCCTGTCCTGGCCCTTTGGGACTGGCTGCGACAGAGGGGGCAATCAGAAGTGCTGGTTGGACAACGGATCAACGGCTTGCCCCCTGCGGCAGGGGGGACGCCGTTGTAATGGCGTGCCGTGCCGCCCTCGGACCAGTGGCGGGCTGACCCCTCACCATCGTCGCCAGATCGTCCGGCCGAAGCGCCTTCAAGCGCGCAGGGGCTTTGTTGCCTGCAACCGCCCCGGCGCTGTCGGCCTTCCGGGGTCTGGCGTTCTTGCGGGGCGGGAGTGAGGGCACGAACGCACTGGTTCGAAAGAGTGCCCGAACGCGGCAGCGCCGTCGGTCGCGATGGCGTCATGGCACTTGCGGGTGTCGCAGGCACCATCAGCGGTGACCCTGTCGATGGGCTGATCATCTGGGATCTGGTCCAGAAGATCAGGCAGGATGGGCGCGTCGCCAACCCGGCTACCAGTGATCTCAAAACGGACTAGCAGACTGGATTCGCGTAGTGAATCCTTCATCGCATTTGCGCAACAAAGCCCGACTAAATGCAAAATGCTCTCATCCGCGATCCAGTCTGAGCCAAATGATCTGTTGACGGACAGACGGCGACTTCGCGGCTCATGCAATTTCCCCCATTGCCAACATCCTTCGGATCACCTTCTTGTCGATCTTGCCGACCGAGGTGCGCGGCAATTCCGTCACTGCGTAGATGCGGTCCGGAGACGCCCACTTGGGCAGATCCCCGGCAGCAATTGCCCCCAGGATGCGGTCGCGCACGGCTTGCTGAACCGCCTCCGTGCCGTCGAACACCGCGACCAGAACCGGCCGCTCTCCCCAGCGATCGTCGGGAATGCCGACTGCGGCCACCTCTCGCAAACCCGGCACGGTCGAGACCAGATTCTCCAGTGCCAGCGACGAAACCCACTCTCCGCCGGATTTGATCACGTCTTTCAGCCGGTCGGTGATGCGCAAGGTGCCGTCGGGGGACAGGTGGCCGACATCGCCGGTGTGCAGCCAGCCATCGCGCCACAGATCGGCCGTTCCTGCCGGGTTCTTCAGATAGCCTTGGGTCAGCCAGGGTGCCCGGGCCACGACTTCTCCGGTCGTGTGCCCGTCATGGGGCACGTCAGCCATGCCGGGATCAACGACGCGCACCTCGACCAGAGGTGCCGCACGGCCCGTCGCGGTGCGCAGCGTGATGTCGTCATCGCGCTGGCTCGCCACCATGTCGGCGACGGTGACAAAGGGGCAGGTCTCGGACATGCCGTAGGCCGCGTGAATGTCGATGCCGCGATCACGCGCCTGGCGCGCCAGGCCTTCGGGCAGGGCAGAGCCGCCGATCAGCACCTTCCAGCGGCTCAGGTCAGTCGTGGCGGCCTCTGGTGCAGACAGAACCATCGACAGGATCGTTGGAACGCAGTGCGAAAAGGTCACGTCATGTTCGGCGATCAAACCCAGCAGCCGCGCCGGATCATACCGCCCCGGGTAGATCTGCTTCAGCCCAAGGAAGGTCGCGACATAGGGGAACCCCCAACCGTGCACATGGAACAGCGGCGTGATCGGCATATAGACATCGTCGCGCTTGATCCCGCCCTTGCCCGGCACAGTGCCAAGCCCGGCCGAGACGGCCAGCGTGTGCAGCACCAGCTGGCGGTGCGAATAGGTGACGCCCTTGGGGTCGCCCGTGGTTCCCGTGGTGTAGAACAGGGTGGCGCGGGTGTCTTCGGGAAGATCGGGAAAGACAAAGCTGCTCCCCTGGGCCGCAAGCAGCGCCTCGTATTCGCCGGCAAAGCCTGCGGGCGGCTCGACCCGGGTGCGGTCGGTCAGGAGGATCAGCCGGACAGGGCGGATGATCCGCGGCAACAGCGGCTGAAGAAGCGGCCAAAACTCCTCATGGCACAGGATGGCATCGTCCTGGGCATGGTTGATCGTGTAAAGCACCTGCTCTGGAGACAGGCGGATGTTCACCGTGTGCAAGGTCGCGCCGATCATCGGGATCGCGAAGAAACATTCCAGATAGCGCAGGCTGTCCCAGTCCATCACCGCGATGGTCGCGCCCTGACCAAGCCCGATCCGGTCCAGCGCCGAGGCAAGCCTTCCCACGCGCGCATGGAAATCGCTGTACGGACGGGTTTCGCCCGTCCCGTCATGCAGCGTCTGCGCCGGGTTGTTGCCCGCAGGCGCCCGCAGAAGCTGGCCGATGTTCAAGGCAAAGTGCTGGTCCGTCATCAGGCGTCCCCGATTGTTCAGAGCGAGATTAGTCGCCAAATGACCAACTTACACATGACGAAAAAGGGGGCTATGTTTCGTCGCCGTTTGGCCATGTGTCGCAACAGTGTCAGTTCGGGTCCATTCCAGGAACTGTTGCCGCGAACACACCGGAGGATCAGCCGTGTCGCATCAGATGCCGCCGCTGCCCTGGTTGCGGGCCTTCGAGGCTTCGGCCCGGCACTTGAGTTTCACCGATGCCGCGGCAGAACTGAACCTGACGCAGGCGGCCATCTCGAAGCAGGTCAAGCTGCTGGAGCACTATCTGAGTGAACGCCTGTTTGAACGCCTGCCGCGAAGTCTGGCCCTGACCAGGGCCGGGGCCGCATTTCTGCCCAAGGTCAGCGATGCGTTCGAGCGTCTGTCGGCCGGGACGGTCGAGGTCTTCGGCCGACGCAGATTGGGGATCCTGTCGGTGCGCGCCCCCGTGGGCTATGCCGTTACCTGGCTGGCGGCACGCCTGCCGCGCCTTCTGGCGGCGCATCCGAGAACTCAGGTCCGCATCGTTTCCTCGGTCTGGGCAGAGGACTATGACAGCGAGACCTTCGACCTCGACATCCGTTATGGCTTTGGGACCTGGGCAGGGTTCACGGCGGATCGGGTGACCCGGGAGAAGCTGATCCCGATGTGCCTGCCCGAGGTCGCGAAACGGATAACGGTGCCGAACGACCTTGCCAAGGAACGCCTGTTGCATGTCCTTGGCTATCAGGAAGGCTGGGCTGTCTGGCTTGCCGCCGCCGGGGCCAACCATGTCGATCCGGGGTCAGGTCTGTGGTTCGACACGACACCGATGGCACTGGAGGTTGCCGCCCAGGGCGGCGGCGTGGCGCTGGGGCGGTCATCCATGCTGGAACGCGAACTTGCCTCGGGCCGTCTGGTGCCCGCCTTTGACCTTGCCCTGCCGATCGAGGAAGGCTTCTTCCTCGTCGCACCGGACAAGGGCGCCCGCCACCCGGACGCGGCGGTGTTCCGGGAGTGGCTGCTGGCAGAAGCGGAAAGCGCCTTGCGAACGGCTGGCGATTGACCAACCGCTCCATAGGATCGGCTTCCCGCACGGAGAGGAGCATGAAGGTTCTGCGTCGCGACGAAGAGCTGACCTGGCTCGACTGGGGTGCGGGTCCCGGAGCCCCTGGAGGCGACATCGGCGCCCTGGCCGATCTGCCACTCATTGGCGGTGATCGAGGCGGTGTTGACGCCGCGCTCCCCGTCCGGGTCGAGCGGTGAAAACGCCGTCATCCGGGCGGCGGCGGCCACCGCCCGGGCAGTGGCCAGGCCCAGGCCTGCGGCGTCACGACTGACAGGGCGGAGAGGCCGGTCAGATCACGCACGCACCCCTCTTGCCGCCAAGAGCCGGGCCAGCCAGTCGGGGTCCATCTCCGGCACCGAGGACAACAGCAGGTTGGTGTAGTCCTGTTGCGGGGCAGCGAAGAGGTCCGACTTCGGGCCGCGTTCGACCACCAGTCCGCGCTGCATCACCACCACCTCGTCAGCGATGGATTTCACTGTCGCAAGGTCGTGGGTGATGAACATGTAGGCGAGGTTCAACTCGCTCTGCAGCCGGTCCAGCAGCTTCAGGATGCCCTCCTGCACGATCTGGTCCAGCGCCGAGGTCACCTCGTCGCAGATGATCAGCTTCGGCTCGGCGGCGAGCGCCCGGGCGATGCCGATGCGCTGCTTCTGCCCGCCTGAAAGCTCACCTGGCAGGCGGTCGATGTATTTCGCGGGCTCAAGTTCGATCAGCGTCAAAAGGTCGTTGATGCGCGTCTCCAGCGCCTTTCCCTTCAGGCCCAGATACATCTCGGCCGGACGCCCGATCAGCTCGCGCAGACGCAGCTTCGGGTTGAGCGCCGTGTCGGCCATCTGGTAGATCATCTGGCACTGGCGCAACTCTTCGCGGCTTCGGGATTTGAAGCTAGGCGGCAGCGGCTTGCCGTTGAACAAGACTTGACCCTGACGCGGCGGCAGAAGGCCGGTGATGACCCGCGCCGCGGTGGATTTGCCCGAGCCGCTTTCCCCCACCACCGCCACGGTGCGGCGGGCGTGGATGTCGAAGGAGATGTCCTTCAGGATATCGATCGCGCCATAGCCTGCGGTGACGTTGCGGACAGAGACCACTGGCGTGCCGGTGGCGGGCGGTTGCTCGGCCCGGACAAAGCTGCGCACCGCCCAGAGGCTCTTGGTGTAGTCCTCTTTCGGCGCCGCCAGCATTGAGCGGGTGTCGGATTCCTCGATCTCGTCGCCGCGCAGCAGGATCTTGATGCGGTCGGCCATCTGCGCCACGACCGCGAGATCGTGGGTGATGTAGATCGCCGCGGTGCCGAACTGCTCGACGATGTCGCGGATGGCGTGCAGCACCTCGATCTGGGTGGTGACATCCAGCGCCGTGGTTGGCTCGTCGAAGATGATCAGGTCAGGCCGGCAGGCCATCGCCATCGCCGTCATCGCCCGCTGCAACTGCCCGCCCGAAACCTGATGCGGATAGCGGAAGCCGATCTCCTCGGGGTTCGGCAGCTGCATCCGGCGGTACAGCTCTATTGCATCGGCCTCGGCCTTTTCGCGCGGCATGACGCCGTGGATGACCGGCCCCTCGGAATACTGGTCGATCAGCTTGTGCGCGGGGTTGAAGCTCGCCGCTGCCGACTGCGCGACATAGGCGATGCGCTTGCCGCGCAGGCCCCGGCGTGTGGCCTCGGGCGCCGCACGCAAATCGATGCCGTCAAAGTCGATGGTCCCGCCCGAGATGCGGCAACCGTCGCGGGCAAAACCCATGGCGGCAAGTCCAATGGTGGACTTGCCCGCCCCGGATTCGCCGATCAGCCCCAGCACCTCGCCCTTGTTCAGCGTCAGGTCCACACCCTTGACGATCGGGTGCCAGGCATCGCCAGACCTTCCTTCGATCTTGAGGCCCTTGATGGTCAGAAGCACTTGCTTGTCCATGGTCCTACTCCTTCAGCCCGCTGGCGCGGTGCAATTGCCAATCGACCACGAAGTTCACCGCCACCGTCAGCAGTGCAATCGCGCCGGCTGGCAGCAGGGGGGTGATGTCGCCAAAGGTGATCAGCGTCGCATTCTCGCGCACCATGCTGCCCCAGTCGGCGGTGGGCGGCTTGATCCCGAGGCCAAGGAACGAGAGCGCCGAGATCGACAGGAACACAAAGCAAAAACGCAGGCCGAACTCGGCCACCAGCGGCGCCATCGCATTGGGCAGTATCTCGCGCCGGATCAGGTGCCACATGCCCTCGCCGCGCAGCCGCGCCGCCTCGATGTAGTCCATCACCACGATGCCTTGGGCGACCGACCGCGCCAGCCGATAGACGCGGGTGGCATCGACGGCGGCGATGACCAGGATCAGCGTCAGCACCGAAGTTCCGAAGATCGTAAGCAGCAGCAGCGAGAAGATCAGCGCCGGAATAGCCATCAGCGCATCGACGAAGCGCGACAGAAACTGGTCGGGCTTGCCGCCGACCAGCGCGGCCCAGATGCCCAGCAGCGAGCCCAGAACAAAGGCGAGCGCCGTGGTGGCAAAGGCGATGCCCACGGTATTGCGCGCGCCATAGATCAGCCGGGTCAGCATGTCGCGCCCCAGCTTGTCGGTGCCGAGGTAATAGGGCGACTCCCACGGCAGGTATTGCGCGCCCAGAACCTCGCCCTCGCCAAAGGGGGCGATGGCGGGGGCAAGAATGGCCACGACGACATAGAACAGGATCACCGCCAGCCCGAATGAGGCGGTCAGCGGCATGTCGCGGAACATGGGCTTGTGATGGGCCGGGGCCGCGCTGCGCAGTGCGGCACGGGACGCAATGCCAATGGCGAAGAACAGCGCAAGGCCGATGATCAGGGAAAGAAGTACGGTCATGGCCCTATCTCCGATGCATCAGGCGCGGGTTGGTGATCGTCGAGAGCACATCCGCAATCAGGTTGAGAAGGACGTAGGCCGAGGCAAAGATCAGCGCGATGGCCTGCACCACCGCGATGTCGCGGTTGGTCACCGCGTCGATCATAAGTTGCCCGAGCCCGGGATAGACGAAGACCACCTCGACCACGACGACCCCGGTGATCAGATAGGCGAGGTTCAGCGCCACCACGTTGATGATCGGCGCCAGCGCGTTCGGCACCGCATGGCGCACCACGACGCGCATCGGCGACATGCCCTTCAGCCGTGACATCTCGATATAGGGGCTGGCCAGAAGGTTGATGATCGCGGCCCGCGTCATCCGCATCATGTGGGCGGTGACGACCATCGTCAGCGTCAGCGACGGCAGGAAGCACATGTAGAGCATGTCGCCGAAGGTCGTGGCCGCGGTGATCCGCACCAGCGAGGGGAACAGGCCCGACTGCGCCAGATACAGGATCAGGATGTAGGCGACGAAGAACTCGGGGAAGGAGATCGCCGTCAGCGCCAGCGCGTTCGAGGCCCGATCGAAGATCGTGTTGCGCCACAGCGCGGCAAGAATGCCCAGGAGCAGCGACAAGGGCACCGACATCGCCGCAGCATAGAGCGCCAGGAACAGTGTGTTTCCCAGCCGCGCGCCGACCAGTTCGGAAATCGGCTTCTGCGTCGCCATCGACACGCCGAAATCGCCCTGCAGCACGCCTGTCAGCCAGTTCCAGTAGCGCACAGGCGCAGAATCGTTCAGGCCCAGCTGCTCGCGCAGCGCGGCCAGGGTTTCCTCGGTCGCCGACTGTCCGAGCAGCTCGCGCGCAAGGTCACCCGGTAAAAGCTCGGTTGCACCGAAGATCACCACCGAAATGATGAAGAGCGTCAGCACGCCCAGAAGCAACCGATGCACGATCATCCGCCAGATAGCGTTCATTTGTCCCTCGCGTTGCCGTAGTTTTCGCCCTGCAGTCGTTGCGCCGCATTGGCAGAAAATCCCCGGCGGGCAGAACCCGCCGGGGTCTTGTTTTCAGACCCGAAGGATCAGGCGAACCACCAGCGCTCGACGCAGCGGAAGCCGTCGAGGTTCCAGTTGGCCGAGATCTTCTCCGGGGTGCCGACGGTTTTGGCCACCGCCATCACGTAGTTGTTGTACATCGGGATGATCGTCGAGCCCTCGAAGGACACGAGCTGCTGCATCTCCTGGTACATCTCGCGGCGCTTGGTCTCGTCGAGCTCCGACCGTGCGGCGACCAGAAGCTCGTCGAACCGCGCGTTCGACCAGAAGCTCTCGTTCCATTCCGCCCCGGAGACGTAGGCGGTGGTGAACATCTGGTCTTCCACCGGACGGCCGCCCCAGTAGGAGGCGACGAACGGCTTCTTCATCCAGGCGTTGTCCCAGTAGCCGTCGTCCGGCACCCGGTCCACCGTGATGGTGATGCCGGCGGCGGCGGCCTTCTCGCTCATCAGGACAGCGGCATCCACGGCGCCCGAGAAGGCGGCGTTGGCGGCCGACAGCGTGACCTCCAGCGTCTCCATCCCGGCTTCTTTCAGGTAGAACTTCGCCTTGTCCGGATCGTAGGTCTTGGCTTCCATCTCGGCGTGGTAGTAGCGGTTCGCCGGCCCGATCGGGTTGTCGTTCGACACCGAGCCGTGGCCCGCGAGGATCTTGTCCACCAGTTCCTGACGGTCAAAGGCGTATTTCAGCGCCAGTCGCACGTTGTTGTCGGTGAACGGCGCGGCGCGCGCATCCATCGGGAACACGTAGTGCGCATTCCCCGAGACCGACAGGATATTGGACACGCCGCGGCTTTCCAGAAGTGCGATCGAGGCCGGGTCGACCTGGTCGATGAGGTCCACCTCGCCGGTCATCAGCGCGTTGAGGCGCGCCGCCGGGTCGAGGATGGTCAGCATGATGATCTGGTCGAAATGCGCCCGGTCCGCCTTCCAGTAGTTCGGATTGCGGTTCATCGTCGCCTGCACGCCGGGCTCGTAGCTCTCGACGATGTAGCCGCCGGAGCCGTCGGACGTGTTGGGGTCGATCTTGCCGTCGGCGCTCGGCAGCACCGGGATGTGGTAGTCCGACATCAGGTAGGGGAAGTCGGCGTTCGCCGCATTCAGCGTGATGATGACGTTCTGGCCGTCGACCTTGATGTCGGTGACCGGGTCGAAGAACGGC
>JANOGU010000360.1:0-28707 GCA_031406135.1 Rhodobacterales bacterium | reverse complement strand
TTCAGCGTGATCGGCGTCGCCGAATTCACCCCGTTGGCGTAGCTGATCACCGACCCGGTGGTGGTGATCTGCCCCGCCGCCCCGCCCGCCGCGTTGTTCGATTCCAGCCGCAGCGTGCCCTCGTCCACCGTGATCGCGCCGATGGTATTGTTGCCGGACATCGCCAGCGTGCCGCCGTTGACGTTGATCGTCTCCAGCGTGACCGTCCCGTCCAGCTGCTGCGTACCGGTGGCCGTGGCGTCCAGCGTCAGGACGCTGCCCGCACCGCCGGTGACGTTGCCGTCGTAGTCGAAGTCGGCCGGCAGGGTCAGCGTCAGCGTATCGCCCGCGCCGATCCCGATCGTGGTGCCCGCGGCGCCGTCAATGCCGCCGAGCGTGGTGGAGACGTTGAAGTTCGCCGTGCCGGCATCCAGGTCCAGCGCGCCTGACCCCAGCGCGGTGGCGCTGTCGATGTTCAGAACACCGGTCGCCGAGTTGACCTGCACCGTGCCGGTGAACCCGGCGCTGTTGCCAGACAGCGACGTGGTCGAGGTGCCGATGACCGCCAGTGTGCCCGCGCCGCTCAGCGCACCGGAGATGTTGGAGGCGCCGGTGTCGAGGCTTAGAACGCTGCCCGAGGACAGCGCGATGCCGCCCGCGCCGCTGACGCTGTTGACCGTCTCGTCGCCGCCGCCGGTCAGGGCGAGGCTGCCCGCATTGGTGATCACCGCATTGGTGTTGAGCCCGCCGCCGTCGGTCGAGAGCGTGCCGCCCGACTGGATGTCGATGGAGGTGGAGGTGATCGTCCCGGACAGCGTGGTGGTGCCGGTGTTGACCGTCACCGCGCCCGCGCCGTCGAGCGATCCGGCGATGGTGCCGCCCTGCAGCGTCTGCGCGCCGGAGGAGGTCACCGTCGTGCCCGAGGCAACCGTCGCACCGCCCGACTGGGTGAAGGTCGCGGCGTTGATGTCCACGGTACCGCCGGTCGTTGTGGTCGCGCCGGACTGGGTGAAGGCGCCGGTCAGGTTCAGCACGCCCGACCCGTTGACCGTGCCGCCGGTCTGGTTCAGGGCGGTGACGGCGATGGTGCCCGCGGTGCCCAGCGTGCCGGTGCCGGAGACGCCGATGGTGGCCCCCGCCACCACCGCGCCCGCATCGATGTTGAGCGTGCCGGCCGAGACGTTGACCGTGGTCGAGGCGATGCTGCCGGTGCCGGTGACGTTCAGCGTGCCGGCGGAGACCGAGGTGGTGCCGGTATAGGTGTTGGTGCCGGTCAGGTTGACCGTGCCGCCGGTCGTCTTGTTCAGCCCCACCGCGCCGCCGAGCACCGCCGCGACCGACCCGGACTGCACGTCGAAGGCGGTGGTCGAGGTCAGCGTGCCGGTGCCGTTGATCGACCCGGATTGCAGCGACACGCCCGCGACGGTGTCGCTGAAGGTGTTCAGGTCTAGTATGCCGCCGTTGATAATGACCGAGGAAACGTCGGCAATCACGTTGCTGGCGCCCAATTGCAGCGTGCCGGCGGTGACCGTGGTGGCTCCGGTGTAGGTGTTCGCACCGCTGAGAACCGTTGTGCCGGAGCCGGCCTGCGTGACCGCGCCGGTGCCGGAGATGACGTTCGCCACCGTCAGGGTGCCGGTGCGGTTGAAAGCCAGTGTCCCATCGTTGGTGACATTGCCGGTGCCCAATGTGCCAGTGGCGCCGCCATTGCCGATCTGCAATGTGCCGGCCGAGATCGTGGTGGTGCCGGTGTAGGTGTTGGTGCCGCTCAGCGACAGGGTTCCGGTTCCCGCCTTGGTCAGTGCGCCGCCGCCAGAGATGACGCCGGCGAAGGTGCCGCCGGCGCTCTGGGTCACCGTCAACGTCTGGGCCGCGTCGATGTCGATGGTGCCGCCGGTGCCCGACAGCGTGCCGACGGTGTCGGAGGCGTTCACGTTCACCGTGCCGCCATTGACCGTGAGCGCCGCAGTGTCCGACAGGTCCGAGCCGGCGTTGAGGTTCAGGATGCCGCCGGAGATCGTGGTCGCGCCGGTCACGTCACCGGCGTTGTCGGTGGTCCCGCTGGTGATGGTCAGTGAGCCCTGGATCGTGCCGTTGTTGGTCAGCGTGCCGCTGCTGCCCATGGCAATGGCGGTATCGGTGACAGTGGGCGGGGCGCTGCCGCGCACGGTCTCGCCCGCGTTGATGATCATGGTGCCGGAGCCCGTGATGTTCACCGCCGTGGAATTCAGCGTCGCGTCCACTGTCAGGGTGCCGACGGAAATGTTCACGGCCGCAAGGTTGCTGGTCGCCGTGTTGACGGTGGGCTGGTTCGGAACCACGGCGGTGCTGATGGTTGCCGTGTCGCCGTCGTCCGGATCATCGGCAGGAGTCCAGTTGTTGTTTTGATTCCAGTTGGTGTTCTGCGACCCATCCCAGGTCTGCGCCTCAGCGCCCCCGGCCATCAGCAGCGTCACGCCGCCAACCAGGACGAACACCAGCTCCGTGGCTCTGCCCAGGCGGCAGTGGCGGCTGAGGCTGCGCTGCCGGATGCCGACCTGTTGGAGGACGGGCAGGGGGCGGGACGAGGATGCGGGCGACGGCATGGGGACTTCCTCTTCAGGCGTATGTGAAGCCGCCGGAGGATTCCGGAATCCTCGGCGGGTTTGCGGAGACCCTAGGGAATGTGCCGCGCAGGGACAATCGCAAAGCGCCCCTGCGCGCGAGGGCGGGCCGACGCCGGCCCCGACTGTCGCTGCAATGCCACGGCCGGCCGACCCGCCTGTCCGGCCCGCGCCGGAAGGGCTTCCGGCGCCGGCAGCTGCGCGGCAACCTTGAGTTGAAAATGCTTCCCGTTGCGCCCCCTGGCCTTGACCTTTCCGAACCTCCGCCGCCTCGCCGCCCGCCGCCCCGGGCCGCCGCCGGTTTGACAGGCCGCGGCCGACTTGGCATGGCTTGCAACGGGGCAGCGCCAGACCGCCGCGGCAATTCCGTGGACCGGCCTGCGACCCCGGCGCCGACCGCCGCCACATCGCCCAGAAAGGCCCCTTGCCCCATGCCGTTCACCCCCGCCCCCTGGCCCCGTCGCTTGCGCTCGCAGGAATGGTTCGGGGGCTCATCGCGGGACGCGATCTACCACCGCGGATGGACGAAGAATCAGGGCTTTCCGCACGACCTGTTCGACGGCCGCCCGGTGATCGGCATCCTCAACACCTGGTCGGAACTGACCCCCTGCAACGCGCATCTCGACATCCTGGCCGAGAAGGTGAAGCACGGCATCTACGAGGCCGGCGGCTTCCCGGTGGAGGTGCCGGTGTTATCGGTCTCCGAGTCGTCCTTCCGCCCCACCGCGATGATGTTCCGCAACCTCGGCGCGCTGGCGGTGGAAGAGGCGATCCGCGGCCAGCCGATGGACGGCTGCGTCCTTCTGGTAGGCTGCGACAAGACCACGCCGTCACTCCTGATGGGCGCCGCCTCCTGCGACGTGCCCTCGATCATGGTCAGTGGCGGGCCGATGCTGAACGGCCGGTTCCGCGGCGAAGTAACGGGCTCCGGCACCCACATCTGGCGGTTTTCGGAAGCGGTGAAGGCCGGCACCATGACCCAAGAGGAATTCGTCGAGGCCGAGGCAGGGATGTCGCGCTCGGCCGGGTCGTGCAACACCATGGGCACGGCTTCCACCATGGCGAGCATGGCCGAGGCGCTGGGCATGGCGCTGTCCGGCAACGCCGCGATCCCGGCGGTGGACTCGCGGCGCCGCGTCATCGCCCAGCTCTCCGGCCGGCGCATCGTGCAGATGGTCAAGGACGACCTGAAACCCTCCGACGTGCTGACCCGCGACGCCTTCATGAACGCGATCCGCGCCAACGCCGCCATCGGCGGCTCGACCAATGCGGTGATCCATCTTCTGGCCATTGCGGGCCGCGTCGGGGTGAAGCTGACGCTCGACGACTGGGACGCCTGGGGTCGCGACGTGCCCACGGTGGTGAACCTGATGCCCTCGGGCAAGTACCTGATGGAAGAGTTCTTTTACGCCGGCGGCCTGCCCGTCGTCATCAAGCGGCTGGGCGAGGCGGGGCTGCTGGCAAAGGACGCGCTGACCGTCAGTGGCGAGACTGCATGGGAGCAGGTCAAGGACGTCGTCAACCACAACGAGGACGTGATCCTGCCGGCCGAAAAGGCGCTGGCCAGGTCGGGCGGGATCGTCGTGCTGCGCGGCAACCTTGCGCCGGACGGGGCGGTCCTGAAACCCTCCGCCGCCACCCCCGCGCTCATGGTCCACCGCGGCCGGGCGGTCGTGTTCGAGGACATCGACGATTACAAGCGCAAGATCGCCGACGAGGCGCTCGACATCGACGAGACCTGCGTGATGGTGCTGAAGAATTGCGGCCCCAAGGGCTATCCCGGCATGGCCGAGGTCGGCAACATGGGCCTGCCGGCCAAGGTGCTGAAGAAGGGCATCACCGACATGGTCCGCATCTCGGACGCCCGCATGTCCGGCACCGCCTATGGCACGGTGGTGCTGCACACCTCGCCCGAAGCGGCCGCGGGCGGGCCGCTCGCCGTGGTGCGCGACGGCGACATGATCGAGCTGGACGTGCCGAACCGCCGCCTGCACCTCGACATCCCCGAGGCCGAACTGGCGACGCGGCTGGCCGCCTGGACCCCGCCGGTGCCGGAGCCCGCGTCCGGCTACGCCATGCTGCACCACCGCCACGTCATGGGGGCGGATACCGGCGCCGACCTCGACTTCCTGCTCGGCTGCCGCGGCGCGCCGGTGGGCAGGGAATCGCACTGATGAAGGTCTGCCTCGTCGGCATCGGGAAAATCGCGCGGGATCAGCATGTTCCGGCGATAGCGGCAAGCCCGGACTGGGAACTGGCGGCCACTGTCTCCCGCTCCGGCACGGTCGATGGGGTGGAGGCGTTCACCGACTTCGCCAGCTTCATTGCCGCCCGGCCCGATGTTCCGGTGGTGAGCCTCTGCCTGCCGCCGCAGCCGCGCTATCCCTATGCCGAGGCGGCGCTGCGCGCGGGGCGGCATGTCATGCTGGAAAAGCCCCCCGGCCAGACGCTCGCCGAGGTCCACGCGCTCATGGCGCTGGCGGCGGCGCGGGGCGTCACCCTCTACGCCACCTGGCATTCCCGCATGGCCCAGGCCGTGGCCCCGGCGAAGGCATGGCTGGCGGGAAAGACCGTGCGCAAGGCGCACATCACCTGGCGCGAGGACGTGCGGCACTGGCACCCCGGCCAGGACTGGGTGTTCGAGCCCGGCGGCATGGGCGTCTTCGACCCCGGGATCAACGCGCTGTCGATCCTGACCGAGATTCTGCCCGCGCCGGTCCACCTGACCGCGGCCGACCTGGAGTTCCCGGCCAACCGCCAGACCCCGATCGCCGCGCGCCTGACCTTTTCGGGCGGGGTGACGGCCGATTTCGACTGGCGCCAGGCGGGGGCACAGACCTGGGACATCGAGGTTCAGACCGACGCCGGCCGCCTGACCCTGCGTCTCGGTGGCAACGTGCTGGAGATCGACGGGGCACCTGCCGTGGGCGAGATGACGATCATGGGCGAATACCCGGCGCTCTACGCGCGGATGGCCGCGCTGGTCCGCGTGGGCGGATCGGACGTGGACCTTGCTCCCATGGTCCACGTGGCTGACGCGATGACGCTGGGGCGGCGGATCGAGACCGCGGCGTTCCAGTTCTGACGGCGAGCCTCCGAAGACGGAAACGGTGTCCGGAAGGCCACCTTTCGTTTGCCGCAAGAGAGTTTTGGTTCCGGCGTCGGGCTACATAACCGCCTGTGCTCGGTCATCCCATGACATTTGGCCCGATAGGATTAGCCTCGATAAAGTCAGTGGCTCTCTTGATCGAAGGGCAGACGACGATCCCCGTGTTTGTGACGCTGGAAAGGCCAGTCGGCTTTCCTTCAAACGTTATCTCAACCTGCTGGGTTCGATAGGCGCTAATTATCCCGAACACTCGCAACTCGTCACTGTTGATTGGCTTGAATACCGCTGGGCCGCCCGAGAAACCCGGGTTGTTGTGTCCATCCAGCAGAAACGTCTCCAGCTTCTGACCAACAGTGCCTGACATTGTGGCCTGTTTGATGAGCGGAAGTGGATACCCTCCGTGCATTTGGATGTGGTTGGACATTCCGTAGGGGAACCCTAGGAAATAAACCTGCTGCCCCCAGATGAGCCCCGCAGAAGTCGCAGGCATTGGAAGCGATGGTGACAACTGACGGGGTGTTGCCAAGACGATAACATCTTCTGCTAGCTCGCCCGGCCTACCTGCGCCGACGACCGTCACCGAGATCGGCTCCCATACGCCCTCCCGGCAGACTTCAATGTGTCCGGTGCCTTCAAGATCAGGGCAAAGGTGGCGAGCCGAAACAAGATACTGTCGCCCCTCTTGATCGACGGTGAAGGCGGTGCCCGTCTGCGAGCCGTACCGGATAAAGAAAATCCTCTGGAAAACGTTAGC
Organism: Rhodobacterales bacterium; assembly: GCA_031406135.1. Taxonomy (GTDB): domain Bacteria; phylum Pseudomonadota; class Alphaproteobacteria; order Rhodobacterales; family Rhodobacteraceae; genus JANOGU01. Next base: position 22,262 of record JANOGU010000360.1, on the reverse strand, counting down.
GGTAATCACGCCGCACCTCTCGATTCGAACCAACAAGACTCTTCCACGAAACGCGACGGGCGAACAGATACGACCGATACGCCAATTCGCAGCCGCGCGATGTCTACAATATGCTTAAACGTTAAACGAAAAGGGGGTCAGGCTTGCACCTAACCCCTTGATATTGTTGGCTCCGGCGGTAGGGATCGAACCTACGACCAATTGATTAACAGTCGCCAGCGGCTTCAACGATTTCAACATCTTGGGCCAACCGGCAACCCTTCTACATCTGGTAGCGCCGATAGCGGGTGGTTTGGCCCGCCGTTCCTGATTCGGTCACCGCCTGAACTGGGTCAACCCGATGACGCCGAAGATCGACATGACGATCAGCCCCGCCCATTGGTCCAACGGCGCCGGAAGGGCGGCGATGGTCCAGGACTGGGGGAAGGCGCAGCCCTGGCACCAGAGGATCGAGTAGAGGATGACGGCCGCCCACCAGACGGCGAGCGGCACGGCGAAGAGCAGCATCAGCCGGAAGCCGCCGGCCTTCATGCGGTCGGCCGAGGTGCGGTAGTGCTCGCGGATGATGTCGCCCCTGATCTTCTCCCGGTCGGTCTCGGCCATGGCGCGGCGGTCCACCGTGTCGAGCACCCGGTCGAGGGCGGAGCCGAAGAGGAGGGAGAGGATGCGGTTCAAGGGGACTGCTCCTGTGAGATCACCACGTCACCAGCACGCCATTGAGCCAGTCTATCTGCTCGGCCGTCGTCGCCTTGAACGCCTTCCGGGCGGCAACACGGCCCGTCTTGGCCACCACCGCTGCCAGCCATGCGCGGTGCGCTGCGAAGATCGCCGGCCGCGGCGTGCCTTCGCAGTCCGCCAGCCCGGTCTTCGCCCGGATCGGACAGCCCGCGCAGCCCGGGTGGCGCTGGCAGAGATAGTGGCCGTAGAGGTCGGGCTTCACCTCCCCGGGCTGGCTGATCGCGTGGGCGAGCGCGGTGCGGTGCAGCATGTGCTCCACCAGCTGGCGGTCGGTCACGCCGGGCGCGGGATCGGTCATGCCGCACTCCTCTGCCAGGCCAGCCCCGGCCCGGTCTTCATCGGCCCCGGCGGCAGCGCGGCCGTCGCCCCGGCCAGGCGGATCAGCGCGGCGCGCAGACCGTCGAGCCGGTAGCCGGTGCCGTGCAGGTTCCGGATCGCCACACCGTCGGGCAGGCGGCGCCCGACCCGCTTGACGGTGGACCTGACGGTCGCGTGGGTCGGGAGGTCCGGCCCGCCGGCCAGGTTCCACAGCCGCACGCGCAGGTCGTCGTGCCGGCACAGCCGCTCGCTGCGCAGCGCCACCAGCAGGTCCGCCTGCCCCTCGGTGACGCCCAGCAGCGCCACCAGCAGCGCCTTCAGGTCGGCGTTGAGCATCTGGGCGGGGTCGGTCATGCCGCCATCTGCAGCGCGCCGGCGCGTGCTGTCCCGTCGTTTGCCACCGTCCGGCCGAGCTGGTCGTGGGGATAGGGCGCGAGCCCGGCCGGGATGAATGGCAGCGCGCTGCCTGCCCCCGGGGTGTAGTCGCCGTTGCCCGCGCCCGGGGCCTGCGGGTTGACGAAGGCAGCGACGACGGGCACAGCCGTGGTCCCAGCCACTTCGCCGAGGCCGCGAACTTCGCCCATCCAGTTGCCGGTGCCGAAGGTGCTGTTATTGTTGTCTCCCGCCAAGAAGGCGTTGCCGCGGAAGCCGCACTTGAAGATCGCAGGCCAGTTCCCGATCAGATTGCCGTTGGCGGCGAACACGTCGGACTTCATGTTGAGCTTGGTGAAGACGTTGAACGTCACGCTGCCCGACTTCGCCACCGTCACGGTGCCGGTGTCCTGATAGAGCAGGTTCGTCCGCTCGCCGACGCAGGTGTTCATCTGGATGACCAGGTTCTGCGCCGGGTTGACCACGCCGTCCGAGGAGACCTCACAGGTCGGCTGGCCGTTGGCCGAGGTTTCGAGGATGTTGCCCACCAGCGCGAAGCCCTCGACGCCGATGGTCGTCCCGACCTGGCCGAACGTGGGGGACGCAGCACTTCCCCGGCCGAGGAACGAGAAGCCGATGAACAGGCCCTTCGAGGTTTCGCGGTTCCCGGAGCCGTGCTGAGCAGTGCTGTAGCCGTCGTCGCCGACATGCCTGACGCCGGCCATGTTGTAGACGCCGGTGCCCGGCCCGACCGTGCCGCCGATCAAATTGACCGCCTTGTTGTCGGTGCTGAAAGCCGTCGCGATATTGGTCCCGTTGGCTGTGCAGTCCAGCATCCAGCACCGACCCGGCTTGCCGATCCACGCGGTGCCGAACGATCCGAAGCCGTTTACATCGAATGCGACCGCATCGAAAACGACAAAGTTCTGTGATGCCAGACCAGCGGCATTGTCGAAAAGATACACGTTGGTCGCGTTGTTCTTCCTGACCGTGAGATTACGAAGGATGGCCCTTACCGGACACGTCGTTCCACCTGTCGCCGGTTGAAGAATGATCGTCGTCGCTCGTGTCGCGTATCCACCCGCTGCTTCAATCAGCACCGGCAGATCGCCCATGGTGCCGGTCTGCGTCGTGCCGAGCGACTGGTAGGTGGCGGTTCCCGCGACCATTCGGATGACGCCCCCGGACACATGGTCGCGGGCGAAGTTGGCGTTGTTGTAGGTGCGCAGCGCAGTGCAGGCGTTCGAAATGTTCAGGAACGGAAGCGCTGCCGCTGCCGCTGCGGACTGGCTGGCAATGCCCGTCGTGTTGTTGCCGAGGACCGGATCGACATAGACATAGGCCGTGCCGTAGCTCACGTCGTTGAAGACCCGCTGCGTGCCGAAGCTGATCGAGGGCGCCGCTGCGCCACTGACCCGCGTGTCGAACAGCGCGCCGCGCCACGGATAGATGACCCAATCGAGCGACAGGACCGCGTTGGCGGTGAACCCGGAGAGGCTGAACGTGTGCGCGAAGTGCGGCACCGATCTGCCGCTCTCGACGCTGACCCATGTGGACATGGCTGACACGATCTGCTCGACCGTCGTGGTTCCATCGGTCAAGATGAACTTGACCGCCGCGACTGGCCGTCCATTCCGCGCATGTCGGTGTGCCACTGCGACCCGTGCGGTGAACGTGCCCGAGGCGCGGACAAGATCGGGGTTCAGCGACAGGCAGATCGGGCGCGGAGCCGCCAGCGTCGAGTTGTTGACCGCGCCGCCGTAGAGCACATCCCCGACGTAGATTTCGTCGGTGATGCGGACCTGATTGGTCGTCAGGCTGGCGTGGTTCGGCCACGCCTGCCGTTCGCGGATCAGACAGATGTGCAGGTCGTCCACCGTGGTCGTGCCGCCGCTGGCAGTGTATCCCGCCGAGGTGACGGTGAACTCCTCTGGGTCACCAACCGGATCGAAGGTCGGCGGCGAGGCGTAGGTGACGCTGCGACCGCCGGCGTTGACCGATTGGAACAGCGCAGGCGTGGGACCAGGACCACCACCCCCTCCCCCACCGCGACCGTGCGACGGGTGCATCGGGTGGCGCGGGTGCCGGTAGCAGCGGCGCCGCCCATCCGCCCCGCCGGCCAGGGCGCGCGACAGGCGGCGGGTGAGCGCGGGGGCAAGGGCATCGGTCATGGCTGGGCCTCAGACGACGGGGTTGAAGCCGAGCGCGGCGAAGGCCGGGCCGGCGCCCGGGCCGGCGCAGTAGATGCGCCGGTGGACCAGCTGGCTGGCGGGCAGCGACATGCTCTCGCCGAACTTCAGGAGCGTTCCCTGGCTGTCCACCAGCGGACCCAGCGTCGCGTGGGTGGCCACCGATTTCGTGACCGCGACAATGATCTGGATCACCGCGCCGGGCGTCATGTTCATCGCCAGGCGGTTCTCACCGGGGGTATCGGTGAGCCAGGCGGGGGTGCAAACCCAGGGTTCCATCGGTGGCTCCTCAGCTCAGGGTGTCGCGCGTGGCGCGCAGGGTGTAGGGGCGGTTCTCACCGCGCCTCTGGTGGGCGATGATGAGGGCGAAGAGCGGCGCCAGCGCCTTCATCCCGGCCTCGATCCGGGCCGGGTCCAGGTCGAGGCCCCAGGCGTCGGGTGTCAGCGCGGCCAGGAGGGCCGCGAGCGTGGCGGCGACCGGCGGGCCGGACGCGGGATCGGCCGCCAGCGTGACGATCACGTCGAGCGCGATGGCCAGGATCGGCAGGATGCCGAACCAGAAGCTGCGGGTGGCGGCGATGAAGATGGGTTGCATGTCAGGGCTCCCTGGAGGCGGCGGCCAGCACCGCGGCACGGTTGCGCTCGTGCAGCGCGCGGCCGACGAGCATGACGACGATGACGGCGACGAGGACGCCGGCGCCGGCCAGCGCCCAGTCGGGCAGGTCGGTCAGGCTGACGCCGCCGCCCGCGGCACCCGCGCCCGTGGCCTTGCCGACCTCGCCGCGCTCCGCCGCCTTGGCGCCGCGCGCTTCCCTGGCGAGCACGGCCGCGCGGGTGATGCTGTCGTCGCCCGCGGCCATGCGGATGCCGTTGGCCTCGATGTCGGCCACCCGGCGCGACCAGCCGCGGCCGAAGGTGGTCCAGATGCGCAGGCCCCGCAGGAACCCCATGCGGACGGCGCAGAGCCCCTTCACCGTCGCCACCGGGTCAGCGGCCCTCGCGGCGCGCACCGTGGCGGGTCCGACCTGGCCGTCGGCGGTGACGCGCAGCGCCTGCTGCAGCCACTTCGCACCGCGGGCCGGCCCGCTGTTCACGGCGGCGTCGAAGGTGGCGAGGTCAACCCCCGCCGGCAGGTCGTCGGCATGCACCTTCGACCAGAAGCCGCGGCGGTAGATCGCCTGCAGGTCGGCGCTGCGGATGGCGCGCAGCTCCTCCTTCTTCGCATCGGGGTCCTTCTTGAAGGCGCGGAAGGTTTCCAGCGTGATGCCCATCATGGTGGCGCCGCCGGGGTCTTTCGGATGGTCCGACCAGCCGCCTTCATGGACCAGCGTGATCGGCAGGCAGGTGGTGAAACGGTCGGTCATGTCAGCCTCACGGCGTGTGATTGGGCCATGCGCCCAGTTTCAGAAGAACGGCCCCCGCGCCGACGACGGCGGCGAGCCAGACCAGGATGCGGCCGACGCGGGTGCCGCTTTCGAGGTTGATCGTGGCCTCGGCCATGCGGTCGAGCAGCGCGCGCGACTGCCCCGGCGAGGGCTGCATCAGCGCGGCGTGCAGCTCGTTCACCTTGGCGTTGGTGTCGGCCGAGATCGCCTTGGCCTGGTCGGCCCGGGCGGCGACGGCGGCCAGGTCCTCGCGCAGCTCGTCGCGCAGCGCCTCCAGGTCGGCGTGGGTGACACGGGGGATGGTGGCGGCGGGGCTCATGCCAGCGCCGCCTCGAAGGTCGCGAGCGCGGTGCGGACCGCCGCCTCGGACTGCGCCCTTTCAACCGCCGCGAACGCCACCCGCCGCAGCCCGGTCAGCCGGCCGATGATCGGCTCCCAGGCATCGGCCCGGTCCACGATGCGCTGCGCGGCGACGGTGCCGCTCTCGCCCGCGGCGGCGGCCTCGGCGTCGATCAGGGCGGCCTGCGCTGCGGTGGCGGTTCCGGCGCCGTAAGCCCGGGCGGCCTGGGCCTTCAGCGGCCAGCTGGCGCGCTCGAACTCGGGCGTCGGGCCGGTGATCGCCGCGGCCCGGGCGTCGATCAGGGCCACGATGCGGGCGACGGCGGCGGCCTTGACCTGCGCGACGGGGACCGCGCGCGAGGTCTCGAAGGCGGCCTCCTCCTGCGCGGTCAGGGTGCGGGCGACCGCCTGGCCCTCGATGATTTCGACCGTTCTCATTGCCATTTGCTTGCCCTCACGAAGCAGCGGGCGATGCCGAGGTCGTTCAAGCCTCCGCCCCACGAGAACCGCGACCGGAGGCGACGCTGCGCGGTGGTGGAGCGGTGGACGACGCCATTGATGTTGGTGCCGCCGGAGTTCCCGCTCGACCCTGACGAACCGCCCCACATGAAGCGGTTGAAGAAGCAGTCCTTCTGCGACCTGTAGGGACGCTGGACTTGCAGCCAGCCGTTCCAGACGTCTGTCGCGACGCCGCTCTGTCCTAAACCCTCCGGCGAGCCATAGACGGCCGAAGTCTCCAGATAGAACTCGTTCCTGAGCTCCGTGGCCGATCCGTTATTGTGTGACATCTCCTCAAACAGGAACAGCACATCGGTCTGGTCGAGATAATCCGGGCCGAGGAAGCTGGCGACGGTGCCGTGGACGGCATGGGAATAGAAGATGCCGTCGCTGCCGTTGAAGGGTGCCCAGGCGCCGGAGGGCGGCACGCCGAACTCGTAGGCGTTGTTCGCCGCGTTTCGCCGCAGGTAGTTGAGCGCCGCGCCCGGGGCGAGCGCCACCCACAGCCCGGCGGCGTTTTTCACCGCCAGCGTGCCTTCGGCCGCGGCGATGCCGACAAGCTCGGAGAGGCGCTGGCTGAAGGCCTGCACCTGCGCGCTGATCTCCAGCCCCAGGAGGGTGCGCGCGACCGGGGCGTCGATTGCCGCCAGCACGGTGGCCATGTAGGGTGTCGAGGACGCCGGTGGCCCCGGCGGGCCGGCGAGGTTGCCGACCAGGCTCCAGACGCCGGCGGCGCGGGCGTGCAGGTTGCCGGTGGCGGCGACGATGCAGAGGTCGCCGTCCTTGCCGAGCGCGCCGGTGGGCGCGCCGCTGGCCAGCAGCAGCATCCCCGGCCCGATCTCGAAACTCGCCTGGTCGATGAGAACCAGCTTCTTGTCGGCGTCGAAGCCCAGGACGGTCAAGGCGCGCGGTGCGACGGCCGGCACCGTGCCGGCCGCCACGCGCAGCGCGCCGGCGCAGTCGCGCGCGGCCTCCTGCACGCCCATGGTCAGGAGGTCGAGCTGCGCCTCCAGCCCGGCCTCGCGCTCGCCCAGCACGCCCTGCCAGCCCTGCTGCCCGGGGGTGGTGCGGCGGATGTAGAGCGTGCGCCCGGCCTCGCGGGTCGCCACCGGCGAAGTCAGGTAGATGTTGCCCGCGGTGTCGCTTTCCGCCGGCGTCACCGACCATTCGCCGGGGGCCAGCGCCACCAGGAGGCCGCCCTGGTCGGTGAAGACCTGCAGGCTGCCCGGCGTGTAGGGATGGGCGACCGCATAGGGGCCGATGCCGGTGACGACCGAGCCGCCGTGCGGGGTGAAGGTTTCCAGCGTCACGGGGTGCCTCCAAGCGCGTTGCCGAGGTCGGGCAGGCGAAGATCGCCGCCGGTGCCGCGGATCGGGATAAAGGGCCGGGTGCCGTAGTCGCGGGCCATCTTCTTGACCCGGCGGCGGAAGATCAGCTCGGCCTCGGGGTCGAGGAAGGCCTGCAGGTTGTCGGCCACCAGGCGGCTATAGGCGGTGCGGAAAGGCCAGGCCGAGGTCAGGAACGGCGTGTTGTTGCGCACGAAACCGGCGGCGTCGCGGCCGACGAAGGTATTCGCGCCGGCGCTGGCCGCGTAGGCGTTGGAGATGACCGGCCGTCCCACGTCCTCGATGAGACCCACCACGGGACCGGCCAGTGTCTCAGCCAGGCCGCCCCCGGTGCGGCTGGTCTGGGCGGAGAAGAAGTCGCCGAAGATGCCCAGGCCGCCGCCCTGGAACAGGGCCGCGAGCCAGAACTTCGGCGTGTCCATCGGGCGGGGATCGTTGCCCTTGACGATCTCCTTCAGCTGGATCGCGAGCCCGCCGAGCACGATCAGCATGGCCGAGACCTTGGCGGCATAGAGCCAGCGGTTGATGCCCCAGCTGTCGGCCTCGGCGAAGCGGGCGTACTGGTTCAGCATCAGCGACAGACTGAAGCTCTTGTAGGCGGTGGAGCTGCGGGCGAGCTCGCCCAGCCAGGAGCCGGGCGGGGCGGTGCCCTGCAGCAGCGCCCGGCCCTTCAGGCTGGCGGTGGGGACCGCCATTTCCAGCTGCTCCTGGATCGCCATCTGCCAGCGCATGGCCAGGCCCTCGGCCTCCACCCGCGGCAGCGTCGTCTGGGCCTCCAGCCAGTAGTGCGGCGACATGAAGTTTGGCCCGCCCTGGCCCTTGGGTCGGAAATGGGTGGCGGGCGCGCGCATCAGGTCCCAGTCGGCCGCGGTGATGCCGCGGCGTTCCAGCATCATCCGGGTGCGCGGGTCGATCTGGTCGAAGGTCCGGCCGGCCATGTCCGCGAGGTGGCCCGCGAATTCCATCTGGAAGGCGACCTTGCGCATGTCGGTGACGAAGCTCAGCCCCGTGGCGCGCAGGGTGAAGCTGGACAGGCGTTCGGGCAGGCCGGTGCCGAAGGTCTGGCCCATGTAGCGCGCCATGGTGGCGCCGCTGTCGGCCAGCGTTTCGGCGACATAGCCCATGCGCGCCGCCGTCTCGCGGGTGGCCTGGCTGGCCATGAGCTGCACCGAGGTGCTGAGCACGTTCCGCCCGGACATGCCGATGGTCGAGGCGGCGGCGGTGATCGTCGCCGCGTCGGTGACCGAGGAGATGACGGCGCTGCCGAGCTGCACCGAGGACAGGACCGCGCGGGTGCCGCCGAAGAACCGCGTCCAGAACACGTTGTGCGGGATGTTGGCGCTGCCGTCCTGGTGGGCCAGCATGGCGAGCGCGGTCTTCGCGGCCTTTGTCGCGCGTTCGGCGAGCTTGTGGTCGCCGGTGTCGGCCGCGTGCCGCTGCGCCACCTGGGCGGCGAAGTTCAGCCCGGCGCGCGGGTTCGGCCCCAGCACGCGCAGCAGCGCCACGTCGCGGGCGAGGTTGTGCAGCCCGCCGATCATGGCGCTGAACGGGTCGGAGGTGCCGAACTCGCGGTTGTACTCGAGCCAGGCGCTGCCGGATTTGAAGGTCAGCACGCGGTGCTCGGCGCGCTGGTTGGCCAGCGCCCGGCCGCCGAGCGCCAGGCTCGGGTCGCGGTCGTCCCAGCCGCGGGTGGTGATGCCGTCGAACACGTCCTCCAGGAAGGCGCGCACCTCGGCCATCGGCGGCACCGTGTCCGCGGCGGCAAAGGGCCGCCCGGTGCGATGGTCGATGATCCGGTCCCAGGCCAGGCGGCTGTGGATCGCCTTCGACCAGGCCTCGAAACCCTTCCGCCGCAGCTGCCCCGCGTCGTGGCGGTGGGGCACGCCGAAATCCGCCAGGTCGCCGATGTCCATGCCGTAGCTGTTGGCGGCCCGGCGCATCCGCTGCTGCTGCTCGCGCATCACCTTGGCCAGCCGCGCCGCCAGGGCATCGCCGGTCGCCTCGCCGTGCAGCTCGCGGATCAGGTTTTCGAGGAGCTTCACGTTGCGGGACTGCGAGAAGACGTTCTGCCCGGTCGCCTGCAGCACCTCGCGCAGCGCGCCGTTGATCTTGCTGACATAGGCCTCGGTCAGCGACCGGACGCTTTCCCCCTTCATGCCCGCCAGCGGGTCGTATTCGATCAGCGACATGATGGCGCGGGCGGGGTCCTTCGCGGTCAGGATCAGGTTGCGGATGCGGGCCAGCGCCTGCAGCTGGTTCAGCACCCGGTGGCGCTGGCGCGCGGTCCTGGCGGCGTTCGCCTGCTTCAGGTCGGCCGCCGCCCGGGCGCGGGCCTGGGCCAGCGGCATGACCGACTGGTAGCGCGCGACAAGCTGGTCATGGTCGCGGCGGATGGCGATGCCGCGCTGGCGGTCGATGGCGCCGAAGTCGATGGCGCGCTGCAGGCAGTCGGCCATGCTGGTCATGCGGTGGCTCCCCCGATGAAGGCGCCGGCCGGGTTCAGCAGGCAGGTGTTGATCGCCTCGTCGGCGGCGCGGTCGAGGTCGAGCTCGTCGAGAAACTCGCCCGCCCGCGCCCGGGTGCCGTCGGGCAGGTCGATCTCCACCTCGGCAAATGCGCCCAGCTCGTCGCGTGCGCGGGCCAGGTCGCGCGCGATCTGGTCCTGCGCCAATGCCGCCATGTCGATGGGGGCGATGTCGCCGTCGCGCGCTGGAGACGGCGCCGGAGGCGCGCTGGCGGGTTCGGCCATGAAGGTGGCGGGCGCGTCGTCCGATGCGGCTGCGCGGCCCGCCGGTGAAGCGGACGGGGCGATCTCCGCGCGTTCCCACCGCGCGTCGCTGCCGGCCACCGGAAAGCGGTAGAGCGTGTGAGAGCCGAGACCGGACGGCCGCCGCTCCAGCAGGCCCGCACCGTAGGCGTCGCGCAGCCACTTCCGGTCGGCCTTGGTCAGCCTCTCGGCGAAGGTCGTGATGCCCTCGGGGGTGGCCAGCGCGGCGGCCAGTGCGCCGCCAGCGGGGCGCACCGGCGGTGCAGGCCTCAGGCCTTCAGTTTGTCGAGCCGGGCCAGCGCCCTCACCAGGGCGTCCGCCTCTGTCCGCTCCATCTCTTCCGAGCTCAGCTGGAAGGATTTTGCCGGGGTCTTCGACGATGCGGCGGGGCTGGCCGAGGCCGGGGGTGTTGTCAATTTGGGAATGGGCATGGATGAAGTCCTTGCTCTTCAGCATCTGGTAGGTCGCCTTCGCGCCGTCAACCCCCCTTTCCAGGATGGGGAGCGGAATGATGCGGCCCGTGGCATTGAAGCGACCGATCATGCGGCGCAGCGCCACGTCCCGCGGCACGTCGACGAGCACCAGATCGACGCGGTAGCCCCGGGCCTGCAAGGCGCGTATCTGCCGCTCCATGCTCCCGGCATCGGACCCGACCTTCGGCAGGACGATGTTCTCGCCGGCCGCGACGGCCCGGGCCACGGCCTCGGCCGCCAGCTCGGAGCTCTCCTCGTGCACGGCGTTGGCGCCGGGGCCGCTGTCGAATTCCGGGATCAGCTTCTTCGCTTCGTCCGCGTCCAGGACCATCGCACCGCGCGCGCGGGCCAGCGGATTGGCCACGGTGGACTTTCCGGCCGCCGGCGCGCCGATGAGGAGCACGGCCTGCTGGTTCCGCCGGATCGCGTCGGCCGGGACAGTCAGCCCGTCCTCGGCCCAGGCAAGGCCGCGCGCGCGGCCCAGCAGATGCTCGACCGCAGCCGTCCGGCCCTGCAGCTCTGTCGCGCCGTCGCGGTAGACGCGGGACTGCCAGAACGCATCGGTGCCGTAGCCGGGCAACTCGGTGGTGGGGACACGGCTGCCCATGTCCTCCACGGCCGCCGCGACACGGGGATGGGCCGCGATCTGGTCGTAGGTGGCGCCGGAGGCCAGGAGCGCGTCCAGACCGTCTTCCGCTGCCCCCGCCGTGCCGCCACGCAGCTCCGCCACGATCCCGGCATGCACCGCCTCCGCCTCCGGGCTCATGGCGCCCTGGTCGAAGTCTTCGCCCGGCAGGTCGGCCACGGCTTCCGGCGGCGCCTCGCTGGTCGACCGGGTGGCAAAGCCGCGCGCGGTGCCGAGGTCCCCGGGCAGGTCGCCAAAGGCTTCCGGGTCGATCCGGCGCAACACGTCGGCCGGGCCGGGGGCGTCGAACATGGCGCCGGTTGCGCCCGCCTTGCGGGCCTCGTCGGCGTAGCGGGTCAGCAAGCCCGCGATGCGGTCGGCCGGGGCGGCGCGGCCGTTCCGCCAGAACTTGCGCACCAGGGCCGTGGTCAGCGGCGAGACGGCCCCCGTGAGGAGGTCGATCTCGTCCAGGAGCTCGGCGACGGCCTTCGCGATGGGCAGCCCTTCGCGCACGGCCACCTCGCGGGCGGCGGCGATCAGGCGCATGGCGTCGAGGACGAAGCCGCCGATGTCCATTTCCGGCGCTACCCGTCCGGCCTCGATGTCCGCCTTCAGCGCGGCCCAGGCGGGGGCAGAGGTTTCCAGCGCCTCCATCAGCGACTTCAGCTCGGACGGCCCGCCCTCGGTGTAGCGCGCCAGGATGTCGGGGTCCGGCCAGGCGCGGGCGAAGAGCGCCTCGCGCAGCGCCCGCTGGCCGGGCGCGTTCAGCGCGCCGCCGGGGCCGAACATGGCATTGCGGGCGGACCGCGACAGGGTGGCGAGCGCAGCCCGGACAAAGCCGCCGTTGGCCTCGGCGGTCAGCGGCTGCAGCGGATCGAGGCGGGCCAGCACCGGGGCGGTCAGGCCCTGCGCCGTGCTGCGCGCCGTGTCGGTCGCAGTCATCTGGGCGACACCGCTGTCCTGCGCGTCGATCACCAGACGGCGGCGCTGGTCGCGGTCGAGCTCGGTGCGGCGGCGGGCGATGAGGACCGGCTGTCTGACGCCCTCGGGGATGGCGAAGCCCTCGGCCTCGATCATGCCGCGGTAGGCGCTCGCGCGGTCGGGGTGAAGATCGAAGGCGCGGCCGATGGCCATGGCGCGGCCGTTGCCGCTCTCGATGATGTTGTCCGGCCCGACGATGGGCGTGCCCGTGGCGGCGGAGGGTGACGGCATCAGCAGCGCCGGGTCGAGCCTTGCGGCGGTGGCGGCGATCCAGTCGTCGCTGGCGATGCGGCTGCGGTCGCGGGGCTGCAGGTCGCCCGAGGCGCGGATCAGCGTGCTGTAGTCCACCACCTCGTAGTCCACGTCGATGCGCATGTCGTCGCCGACGGCGATCTGGCCGGCGCCGGTGTAGCCGCGGGAACTGCCCTCGTCGCCGGTGTGCCACTGGCCGGGATCGCCCGCCTTCGGCACCTTGCCCTCCCTATATTGCGCGGACAGCATCCGGGCGTAGGCAACGCGCGTGCCGAGATGCGGGATGCCCGGGCGCTCGAACAGGTTGGACACCAGCCGCGCCGCCTCGTCGGCGGTCCCCGCGCTGCGAATGCGCGCGAAGGCACCGGCCTGGGCGCCGCCGATCTCGTGGAACAGAAAGTCGATCTGCACGTCGATGTCGCGCCAGTTCTTGCCGCGCCCCTCCGCGTATTCGATCAGCTTGTCGCGGCGGCGGCCGTTCCATTGCGCGATGCCATAGGCCATGCCGCCGTCGCCGATGGCGCCGGTGTTCAGGCCGCGGCCGCTTTCGGCCATGAAGTTGGCGACGAAGCCCATGGCGATATGCGGCTCCATCCCCCGGTCGATCAGCTTGCCGACCGTGTAGCCGACCAGGTTGGTCGCCGGATCGGCGCCGCCGCCTGCGGCATAGTCGAAGGTGACGGCCTCGGCGGCGGACTGCTGCCGCTTGTTCCGGCTGGCGGCGCGCGCGCTCTGGGCCTCGCCGCCGCCCAGCCGCTCCTGCACCGTCTGGTCGCCGCGCAGCGCGCCCTCGGCCGCCTCCACGTCCGCCTCGTGGTGGATGCGGTCCACGCCGGGGGGCAGGGTTTCGTCCAGGCTGGCCCGGCGCGCAGAAACCCGCGCCCGCAGCGCGGTGACGCCGCGGCCGAGGCCGAGGATGCCCGCGGCGAGGCCGCCGCCGGCGAGAATGCCGAGACCGATGCGGCTCATCGGGTCGGGATCGGGCAGGCCCAGTTCTTCCGCCACGCGGTATTCCTTGGGCAGGACCGCGGCCTCGCCCAGGCCGCCCAGGGCCGCCTCGCCGGCGATGGTGCGCCAGGCGCTGCCCGAGATGCCGAACGGCATCAGCATCAGGCTGGTTTCGTCGGTCATCGCCCGCGCGGCGGACCCCAGGAACGTGGCAAACCCGCCGCCGGGCTGGTCGAGCACGGCCTGCGCCTCGTTCAGGTCGGCCAGACGGCCGGCGTCGATCCGGCGGTTGAAGTCGTCAATCGAAAGCGGGTAGCCGCCCCAGATGCGCGCCGCGTCCGGCGAGATCGCGGCCTGGCGCGCGGCTTCGGCGGTGATGAGCGCCTCCCGGGTGTTCCAGCCGTAGCGCTCCCATTCCTTCGAAAGACGCTGACGGCCGTCCTGGTCCAGCAGGCCCCACATCTCTTCGCTCAGCGCGCGGCGCCGGGCGGCGGTGTCGTTCCAGGCATCGGTGCGGATGGTCTCGGCGCGCCAGGCGGCGCCGAGGATGTCCCAGGTTCCGGCATCGTTGGCGGGCGTCGGGCCGAGGCCGGTTTCGGCCGGCGGCAGGCCCAGATCGGCGTCGATCTCCTCCGGCGTCTTCGGCTTCGCCACGCGGGTCCAGTTGTCGCCGATCTCCAGAACAGGGGCGGGCGCGGCGGCAGGGCCGCGGCGCTTGATGAGGTCCAGCTCGTCCTCGATGGTCAGGACGGTCATTGGCGCACCCCGGCGATGAGGTCCGCCAGGCGGAAGCGCCAGGCCCGGCCGGTGCCGGCCCCGGCAATCGGAAACAGCCGGCCGCCCTGCTCGTAGACCAGCTCGTAGATGCCGGTTTCGCCGACGCGACGCAGGGTCAGGGTCCGCATCATGGCCGAGGGGTTGGCGCCGAGGTCGGGCACGTTGCCATAGACGCTGGCGGCCTTGAACGGGGCCAGCCGCGCCTCCATGCCGGGGGCTTCTCTGAGGATCGCCGCCGGCTCGCGGGCCGGGTCGGGTGGGGCAAACGCCCATCCGGGCAGGCCGGTGCTTTCGTCCCAGACGCCCCCGGCCAGGCGGTTGACCAGCCCGTCCATCGCCTCCTCGACGGTCTCGGCGGGAACGCCCACGGGCAGCACCGTCAGCGCGCCGTTCACCTCCTGCATCCCGCCGATGGTGAATGCGCCGTCCCGGTCGGCCTGCGCGCCCAGCAGGCGCTGCACCGAGCGGCCCATCAGGTCGTAGGCGGCCTCGTCGGCAAGGAAGTTGAGACCGCTGCGATCCTGGCCCGTCGTCTCGCCGTCGATGCCCGCGGCGGCGTCGGCGTAAAGCGCGGCGGTGGCGTCGATCAGCTCGGCCTTGAGGCCGGGCGCATCGTCGAAGGCGCCGCCGGTCTGCGCGTCGAAGACCATGATGATGTTGCTGCGGCTGGGCATGACCACGGTCTTGCCGTCGATCTTGGACTGGCCGCGCAGGATGCCCTCGGCCAGCGCTTCGTCGCCGGTCACGTCCAGCACCGTCACGGCGCGGCGGAACACCGGGTCGGCCTCGAGCGCACCCAGCACCGGCGCGGCCGCGTGGGCGCTGCCGGTGCCGGCCAGGATCGCCACGGCCAGCGCGACCCGGGTGGCGGGATCGGTGCCGGGCTTCAGCACCTCCTGCAGCGCGTTGCGCTCGGGCAGGGTGAAGATCGCGGGGCGGTCCGCACGGCCGGTCTCGCGCAGGTGGGTATCCATGCTGACGGCCTCGGCCAGCCCGGTGGAGAACGTCTCCTTGTCCGCGGGATCGAAGGCCAGGCTGCCCACGGGGGCGATCACGCCGCGGTCCAGGTTGGCGGCCTTGGGATCGGCGGCCAGGTCGGCCGCGAGCTTGTCGCGCCGCGACCGCAGGACGCCCAGGCGCTCGTTTTCCCAAGGCTCGCCGCCGACCGGGCGCTTCGCCTCGGCCGCGATCAGGGCGTCCAGTTCGGCCACGGTCCTGGTGGCGAGGTCGGGTGTTTCGCGGAACAGCTCAAGGGCGGCCTTGGCGCGCGGATAGCCCGGGTGTTCGGCCACCTGCGGCGTCGGGTTGGCGATCAGGTTCATGCCCTTGACATTGCGGCCCGCGAACAGCCCGTCCGCCATGCGGTCCAGCTCGCTGCCGACGGCATCGGTCCGCGCCTTGGCCGCGGCCTCCCCGGCCTTCACTTCGGCGGCGGCGGCGCGGGCCTCCTCAGCCACGGCTTGCGCGCGCAGGCTGGCCCCGCGCTCGGGGTCGAGCCCGTAGAACTCGCCCGCGTCGAAGTCCGCGATGAACCCAGCCGGGTCGGCCGAGATGGTGGCGATGGCGCGGGCGTTCCAGATGTCGGCCTTGGCCCGTGCCGCCTCCTCGGCGGCGGCCGCCGGGTTTCGCGGGTGCTTCGCGCGGGCGGCGGCGTCCACCTGGTCGAAGAGCGCGTCCAGCACCTCCGGGTCGGAGGTCGTGCCCTGGCGTTTCACCTCCTCGATGGTCTCGAAGGCCACGGCCGCGCGCTGGCTGTCGCGCAGCGCGATGGCGTTCTGCCCCAGGCTGAAGGCGTGACGGTAGGCCATGTCGTCGAAGGCCAGGTCGATCCGGTCGGCCAGCTTGCGGTCGTAGGCCGGCCGTCCCTGCGCATCGGTGCGGGTCAGGTAGCTCGCCTTCAGCGCCGCGGTGCGCGGCCCCCACTGGCTGTCGATGGCGTCGGGGTCGTCCATCTGCTCGAATTCAAGCCGCAGCGCGCCGAGGTCGCGGGTGATTTCCAGGCCGGCGCGCTGCATGGCGCGGTCCAGCCGCTCGGTTTCCATCGCCGTGCCGATCTGCAGCATGCGGTCGCCGAAGCCCGCCAGCTGCGCGCCGGTGTCGGACACGGGCACGGTGATCTGGGCGGCGCGGCCCGCCGTGGTGCCGGCCTCGGGGACGGTCAGCGTCATGCGAGCCGCCTTTCGCCGAGGCCGGGCCAGAGGTCGGGTGCGGCGGTCAGGAAGCTGTCGGCGGCGGTGAACACGCCTTTCAGCATCGACGACAGCCGGTCGGCCCGGGCGCCGCGCTGTGCGACGGCCAGCTCGCTGTCCCGCGCCGCGGCCTCGCTGCGGGTGGCCTGGCTCTGGAAGCTCATCTCGCGGGCGGCGGTCTCGCCCAGCAGCATCGCCGTCGGGCTGTCGAGCTGCACGCCGCGCGCGGCCAGCTCGGCCGCCTGCAGGCGGATGAGGGAGCCGAACTTGCGCCGCTCGCGCTGATCCTTGATCGCGGCGAGGTTCGCCTCGGTGGCACGCTGGTCGGCGATGGCGCGTTCCTGGTCGCGGGCCGCCCGCGCCCCGGCCACGCCCTGGTAGAGCGAGCCGCCGACGCTGATGATGGTGCCGAGCGTCTGCAGCCACCCGCCGGCGGTGCCCGCGGCGACGGTCGCCCCGGCGGCCGTCGCACCCGCCCCGCCGATCCCGAGGGCGCTGATGAACGCAGGAAAGCACATCAGCGTCCGGCCTCCTGCACCAGGGGCACCACGGCGGTGATGGTCATCGGCGCGCCGCCGACCGGGGTGAAGCGCAGCTGCAGCTCCTTGGCGCCGCCGCCGGCGATCTCGGCCCGGACCACGCCCGAAAAGGCCCGGGTCAGCGCCGCGGCCACCGGCAGCGGCAGCAGCGTCACCGGCTTGCCCGTGATGGGCGGGTCGGGCAGGACGGTCTCTATCGCCTGCACCAGCCCTTGCGCGGTGGCATGCAGGCCGATGCCGACGCCCGCGAACATGCGCTTGTCGCGGCCGAGCGTGGCGCCCTCGGGCGAGACGGCGGTGATGTCGAGCGTGATCGCCTCGTGCGTGGCGTCGAACAGGCCGATGGTGGCCTGGGACACGGCGGCCGGCAGGGTGACCAGCCCGTCGCCGTCCACCACCAGGTCGCCGAAATCCCCGGCCTCGGTCCAGGCCTGCACCGTCGCGCCCTTGAGGTGCGGGACGGAGAACACCGCCTGCGGCGCGCCGGGGGCGAAGACGGCCGAGGCGAAGAGGTGGTTGACCGAGGACAGGGCCGCGCCGCCGGTGAGGAAGGCGAAGAACGGCGCCAGTTCCTCCACGAAGCGCACCGTCGCGCCGTTGACCACGCGGCGCACGATCATCGTCAGCACGTCCTGCGTGCCGGTGGCGTCGGGGGTGACGCAGAGGCTTTCGACCACGCCGCCGGCGACCGGGGCGGTGGCCCAGCCGGTCACCTCCTCCGACGGCTGGTAGAGCATGGCGGCGAGGTCGCCGGTGTCGCGCCGCAGCCAGGCCAGCGGCAGCGGCGCCGGCTGCCAGGCGATCTCGGCGAAGCCGGCGGCGCCCAGGTGCTGCGACGGCAGGCTCAGGGGCACCGGCTGGTTGCCGTCCTCCTGCAGGCTGTAGCTCATCTGCAAGAGCTGGCGGCGATCACGGGAAATGAAGATCGGGTTGCCGTAGGGTGCAATGGGCCGCGCCGTTGACGAGCCGACCCCGCTGTCGGGATCGGCGCGGAAGGTCGTCGGACCGATGGCCTGGCCCAGGACGGCGGACTTCGCCGACAGCTCTTCGCCAAGCGCGAAGATGTGCAGGCCGCGCTTGCCGCGGCGCAGGTTGAGGATGCGGTTGACCGATCCGTCGCCGGCGATGACATAGGCGAAGGCGCCATCGGCATCGACGCTGTTGTCGAAATCGGCAAAATCGCCGATGGCCGAAAACCACAGCGTGCGCGGCTCGCTGGGCGAGGCGGCCGCCGCCAGCCGCTGGTCGCCGCCCTCGGCCAGAACGGCCGGATAGCCCCAGCGGTCGGACCATGCGCCCTCGGCCCAGCGGTAGGTGGGCTTCAGCACGCAGCCGCGCGGAATGCGGCGGATCACGGTGGCGGTGGCCGAGGTGCCGCTGGCGAAGGCGGTGATCCGCACGATGCCGACGTTGTTCGACAGGAACCGCCACTTGGTGGTGGCGTCGGTCATCTCGTCGCCCTCTTCGTGGATGGGCGGCGTCTCGCCGGTGTTGGTCCCGGACAGCAGGTCGTAGAGGTTGGGGCCGTATCGCCTGATGTTGCCGACCGAGATGGAGGTGTTGGAAATCCACAAGGGCACGTCGGTGCTGTCGGTCGGCTCCAGCCGCAGCAGGCTGCCGACATGGGCGGCGACGAACAGCGCCGAGGACGCCGTGAGGGTGACGCTGCCGGTCTCGGCCGAGGCCTGCACGGTCAGCGCCTTGTCGAGGTTGACCACCCGGAACGGGCCGCGGTCGAGCACCTGCGCGCCGATGGTCCAGCTGTCGAGCGCAAACCGCGCCAGCCGCTGGATCGGCAGCACGCCGTCGGCGATGCGGATCACGTCGGCCGACTGGACGAAGGACAGCCGGGCGATGGCGGCGGCATCATAGGGCGTGGTCAGCTCGTAGGGCAGGCCCGCGGCCAGCACCAGCGCGCCATAGCGCCAGACGCGCATCTTCAGCGGCGTGAACTCCAGCGTGACGGCATCGTTGGCGGCAAAGACGAAGGGGATCAGCCGCCCGGTCTGGTCGGCGCGGGTGTTGCCGCGCCAGATCGTGCCCGGCATCCGGGTGAAGCCGCCCTGCGGCAGCGGCAGGAAGCCGCGGCAGCGGGCCAGCCCGGTCTGGAACCGGCGATAGTCGAAACGGCGGTGCAGCAGCGGGTCGATCTCGCCGGCGGAAAACGCGACCTGCGGCGGCGCGCTGCGGGTCATGCCATGGCCTCGGTGCGGGGCCTCATGCCCTGGCCTCGTCGGCCCAGTCGTCCTGGTCCGCGCCGCCGTCGTAGCGTTCCTCGCTGGCGGTGCGGGCGTCAGTGCGCAGCGCCTTCTTCATCTCGGCCTCGGCCAGCCGGTCGAGCCGGTCCACCTTGTTGGCGGTCTGCAGCCAGCGGCCCGCCAGGCGGCGCGCCAGCTCGGCCGCGACCGCATCGTGGAAGGTGGCCGGAAAGCTCGCCTCGTCCTCGATCCGCGCGGTATAGCGCACGGCCAGGGGGGCGGGGTCGCTGGCGCGCAGGAAGCTGCGGTCCTGCCGCCAGCGGGTCCACTTGTCGCCGACCTCGCGCAGGCGCAGGCAGTCGCCCGGCACCTCGTAGACAGTCGGCAGGCGCGGATCGGCGGCATCGGTCGCGCCGAGGATCGCCGCGGGCAGGGCGACATAGACCGAGGCAAAGGACCAGTCGCCGCGTTCCAGGCAGGCGGCCAGCGCCAGCGGATACTGCTCGGCGAAGGCCAGCGCCTTTTCGCTGTCGTCGGCAAAGGAGGAAATCGGCGACAGCTCCAGCAGCCGGCAGGCCTGCGCGGCGATGGTGGAGGCGGCGATGGGCGACGGCGCGGGCATGGCTCAGGTCCGGTCAGGGAGATGCCCGCGCGCCCGGGGGAGGCAGGGCGCGCGGGCGGGGTGCGGCCGTCCCGCGTCAGCGGAACAGGTAGCGCACGTTGCCGAACAGCGTGCCGGCGACGGTCGGCGCGGCGATGGCGTGGGCGTAGATGCCGATGGGCGACCTGGGATCGGCGGCCATGCCCAGCTGCTGCCACGCCGGCTTGGCCCACTTGGCGTCGAACTGGACCAGCGGGGTCACGATGGCGCCGGCCGAGCGCAGCAGGGATGCCAGGGCCGCCGGGTCGGTGCGGGTGCCGATGCGGATGTCGGCATAGGCCCAGAGATCGACCTTGAACGTGGTGCCGAAGTCCAGGATGCAGTCCGACGGCACGTCGAGCAGGTAGTAGCGGCTGCCGGAGCTGTCGGTCAGCGCGGCGGCGACCGAGAAGCTGGCAACGGTCATGTCGCCGCGGGCGAAGGCCGGGTCCGGCCCGGGCTCGGTCAGCCGCGGATCGGTGACGATGGTGGAGCGGTTGTTCACGATGGGCATGGGCGTTTTCCTTGGACCTGGGCGGCGGGCGCGATGCGCCTTGGGCCGCGAATGACGGACGGGAGGGCGCCGCGCACGGGCGCGGCGCCCCGGGGTCTTATTCGAGGCACTCGATGGCGATGACGCCCTTGTCCTCGATGCGGACCGCGTCGATGTAGGCGCTGCAGTAGACATACGGCTTGTTCTTGGCCGAGGTGTCGTTCCACATGGAGCCCTTGATGTCCTGCCAGACGCCGGCCGCGATGTTCTTCTTGCTGAAGATCGGGACCAGCCGGTGGGTGCCGGCAGCGTTCAGCGGCACCCGGTTGGTCATGATCCAGGTGATGCCCAGCAGCGGGCGCGGCTTGCCGGTCTCCAACTCCTGGATCGCGAAGACGTTGAGCGCGTTGCCCGCCGCCTCGGCGATGGCGATCAGGTTGTCCTTCTGGTTCGGGGTGATGACCGCGTAGAGCGGGTCGTCGTCCTCGATGCCGAAGTCGGCGAGCTGCAGCGTCCTGATCGCCAGCCGCAGCTTGGCGATGGTCAGGCCGGTGCCGCCATGGGGCAGGATCTGCCCGGCGGGAAGGGCGGTCGCCGCGCCGGGGCGCTTGCCCTCGATGGACGACCCCAGAATGCCGCCGTCGGTGACCAGGAACTGGCCGTCGATCCGGCGCACCCCCATGATCCGGTCCTGCTTGCCGCGCAGCACGCGCCTGGTGTGGACCTGGACGAAGTTCGAGGTCGGGTCCGTCGCCGTGGCGAACTTGTCCTCGTCGTCGATATACTGCCCGCTTTCGATGACGGGCGGGCGCACGAGCCAGCGGCGGGTGCCGGTGACCGGCATTTCCGGGTTCTGGCGGCTGCGGTCCTCGCCGTAGGCATACTCTCCGGCGCCGACCAGGTCGGCGGCGGACTGCGCCTCGCCGCTGGCGGGCATCATCATGACCGCCCCCTCCAGCGCGTTCCTGCGCTGCTGGGCGACGGCCTGGACCGAGGCCGCATACATCAGGTTGTGATGCGGCTCGACGTTCATGGCAAGTGCGGTGGACATTTGTCCCCTCCGTGAAAACTGCGATTGCGGGTGCTGTTTTCGGAAGGGGTGCCCACGCGAGGGTGGACCGATCCTGGGCCGTGTCGTGGCCCTGAGCCGGCGGTCTTTCCCGCCGTCGTCCCGACCGGACAAGCGTCCGGGTGCCGATCAGGAAACAGCGTAACTCACAAGATCGGGGGTCCGTCAAGGGGGCACATGCCAGATGTGCCCCCTGATTTTTCGCTTGACAGGCGGTTTCTACTGCGCCGCCCGCCGCGCCAGCGCCTCGAAGCGCGGTTTCAGCCGGTTCAGCGTGGCCATGTCGTTCGCCGCCGCCGCCTTCGCCCAGTCGCCGTCGGGTTTGGTGAACTCGGCCATCTGCGCCCGCGCCTCGGCCGGCGTGTCGGTCAGCGGCCCGCCCTTGGTCAGCGCCACGGCGCTGTCCTCGCCCATCATCCCGGCCAGGGCGCCGAAGAGGCGGATCACCAGCGCATCGCCCGCGCCTTTGTCCTTGCCCTCGCCCACGTCCAGCACCAGCGACCGGGCGGCCATGGTCATCTGCTCCTCGCTGAACCCGGCCTGCTGTGCCACCGCCTGGAACGCCTGCCTCGACCGTGCCACCAGCGCCGGGGTCTTGTCGCCGAACTCGCGCGTGAGCTCGGTCATGGTCGCGGCCTTGGCATCCTTCAGCCCCTGGTCGGCATCCGCACCGAGCTGCTTCATTATCCCGGCATACATGCCGACATAGGCCTTGTGCGCCTCGGGCGTCACCCCGTGCTCGTGCCCGATCTTGCGCGCCCGGGTCTCGGCCGCCTCGTCCCAGGCCTGGTCGCGCGGCCAGTCGCCCGGCGGGTCCATCTTGTAGCCGTCCTCGGCCGCGGGCAGGCCCAGCACCTCGCGGTTGGCGGCCAGCCATTCGGCCAGCGGCTTGTCCTTCGCCGGGCGGTCCATGATCGTGTCGAGGCCCCGGCCCAGCCGCTGCTCGGCCGCACGGTGGCCCTTGACCACCTTCGGCATCACCTTGGCCGGATCATCCTCGGTGTAGCCCCGCGCCTTCAGCCATTCGCGCTCGTCGTCGGCATAGTCGGCGCCCTCCCACCACTTCGCCCCGGTGCCCGTGCCGCCGCCCGCGCCCGTGCCACCGCCGGCGCCTGCCGCCGCTGCG
>JANOGU010000331.1:0-5907 GCA_031406135.1 Rhodobacterales bacterium | reverse complement strand
ATCAGCGTCTTCGACGACTATCCCACCATCGTCGATGCCTGTTGTGCCGCATGGAACCGCTTCGCCAATGATCCCAAGACCGTAACCTCGATCACTGACCGCCTATGGGCACAGGTCAACCAATAGGGCCGTTGGTATGACCGTCCCGAACGCTGGTTCAGTCGCTGGAACTAGGTCTGCCTCCCCCGGTCGATGCGCACGAACTCGGCCACGCGCCGGCCCTCGGTCGGCTCGGCCCGCGGGCGCTGCCACAGGCGGCGCCACAGGCTGCCGGCGTCGCGGGCAAGGCGCAGGAAGTGCTTGGCGCGGCCCCCGTCCGAGGGCGCGCGGTGATCGGCGAGATGTCGGGACATGGCAGATCCTCCACTTCAGGGGAGGATGGTATCACGGATCGGCGCTGAGCGTTACCACCCCGGCGAGTCGGGCCTAGCCACGCTGGCTGTCAGGGACCGGAGGTTCGGGCCGTTCGCTGCGCTCGCTGGCCACGGCCTCCGGCATGATCAGCGCGGCCAGCTTCTCGGTCGCGACGACGAGCGCGCCATGCGGCGCCAGCGCCAGGGCCGCGACCAGCGCCTGCGTCATCATCGCGGCGCGCAGCCAGCCGCGAAAGGCATTGTGGTAGCGCACCTTCAGCCGTTTCGAATCCCGCAGACCGTACAGCAGCCCCGGCCAGCCGCCGAGCAACGCCAGCCACAGTAGCGCCGATTGCGACAAGCGCTGGCCGCCGAACGCCCAGCGGCGGCGGTCGATGCCGGCCAGCGCCCAGGCCGCCGCGTTCAGGCACAGGAGCCAGCCGCACAGCAACAGGAACGTCGTGAACAATGAGAAAGGAGCAGGGGTCAGCAGGTCCATGCCGACCCTGCTATCCGACGCAAACGGCGCGTTTCAGTCGGAATCCCGCCGGAATTTGGGTATTTCGTCCACCATTCCTTGACACCGGCGCCAGCGCCCCCGGGTTATGCCAGGATTGTCTCCACTTTGAGGTTCCCGCTGGTCGCATTGTAGTACGCGCAGATGTGGTGCCCGCGCTCAATGATGCGCCAGCGCCGCGCCCGGGTCCACGCCCGGCATCGACACGGTCCGCGTCAACGCGATGCCGAAGCCGCCGTCGGATCGCGGCCCCATTCCGACCGCGGCGTTCACCGTGGCGGCTGGCGGCACGGTGCCGAGTTTCCCTGTGCCAGCGGCGTAGCGCATGCCACCCAGGGAGCAGGCCGCGAATCCGACGGCGAACCGCTCCCCTGGATTCAGCCCCAGGCCGGAACCACCCACCTGTTTCGGGCTTGCCATGGTCACGCTCAGCATCCCGTTCACCAGCTTCGAGACGCCGTTCCGGCCGCCGCCGGCAGCCTGCGACCCGGTCGTGTATTTCACTTCCACCGCCATCGGAGCCTCCTTCTTGCCGGGACTGTTCAATCCTGGCGCGGGATCGCGGATGGGGAGGACGGGGCGGCCAGTCGCTCCATGGCCCAGATGGCCGCGTCAGCCACTGCCGGATCGGACTCCGCGGTATGGGCGGCGGCAACCGGGACGAGCGCGGGATCGCCAGAATTGCCAATGGCGTAAAGCACGTTGCGCAGAAATCGGTCGCGGCCGATGCGCTTGACCGGGGAGCCTGCAAACCGGCCACGGAAGGCGGCGTCGTCCAGTGCCGCCAGATCGCGCAACGGCGGAGCGCCGTGGCGCTGTGCGTAACCCGTCTCCCGCGCGGCAGCAGCGAACTTGTTCCAGGGACAGACCGCCAGGCAGTCGTCGCAGCCGAAGATGCGGTTGCCCAGCGCCGGACGCAGGGCCCGGTCCACCGGACCTTTGTGCTCGATGGTCAGGTACGAGATGCAGCGGCGGGCATCGAGCACGAAAGGCGCGGGAAAGGCGCGCGTCGGGCAGATGTCGAGGCAGGCGGTGCAGCTGCCGCAATGCTCCGTTTCGGGCGGGTCCGGCGACAAGGCGACCGTGGTGAAGATCGCACCCAGGAACACCCAGTTGCCCAATTCCCGGCCCAGCAGGTTGGTGTGCTTGCCCTGCCAGCCAAGCCCCGCGGCCTGGGCCAGCGGTTTCTCCATCACCGGGGCGGTATCGACGAAGACCTTGATCTCTGCGCCCAGGCCCGCGCGGGCCGCCTCGGCCAGCAGCCAACGCCCCAGACGCTTCAGCCGCGCCTTGACAAGGTCGTGGTAGTCGCGGCCCTGCGCGTAGACGCTGATGACCCCGCGGTCAGCGGTCTGCAGTGGCGCCAGCGGATCGGTCTCTGGCGAGTAGCTGTCGGCCAGCATCACCACCGACCGCGCCTCGGGCCACAGTGCCCGCGGGTCGCCGCGCCAGTGGGCGCGATCGGCCATCCAGGCCATCTGGCCGTGATGCCCCGCGGCAAGCCAGGCGGCGAGCCGCGCCGCCGTCCCGTCCGCCGCCCCGGGCTCGCAGACACCGCAGGCGGCAAAGCCGAGCGCCGCCGCCTCGGCCTTCAGCCGCGCCTTCAGATCACCGTTCACCCCGCTGCCGCGACGAAGGCGCGGATCAGGTCGTGGTCCTTCACCCCCGGCGCGGATTCGACGCCCGAGGCCACATCCACCTGCCGCGCCCCGGTCAGCCGGACGGCCTCGGCCACGTTCTCCGGCGTCAGGCCGCCGGCCAGCATCCACGGCCTGGCCCAGTTCCGCCCGGCGATCAGCCGCCAGTCGAAGGCGATACCGTTGCCGCCCGGTAGCAGCGCACCCTTCGGCGCCTTCGCATCGAGCATGATCTGGTCGGCCACGCGCTCGTAGCCAGACAACGCCTCCAGGTCCTCCGGCCCCGCCACACCCACCACTTTCATCACCGGAAGTCCGTAACGTGCCCGCAACTCCGCCACCCGTTCCGGGCTTTCGCGACCGTGAAGCTGCAGCATGTCGAGCGGCACGGCGGCGATGATGGCATCCAGCGAGACGTCATCGGCATCGACTGTCAGCGCCACCTTGGCCAACCCGGGCGGGGCGGCCAGCGCAAGGTCCCGGGCGGCACCGGGCGTCACGAAGCGGGGCGACTTCGGAAAGAAGTTGAATCCGGCATAGACCGCGCCGGCCGCGGCCACGGCTTCGACATCCGCCAAAGTGCGCAACCCGCAGATCTTGACGCGAACCATGGACATCCCGCGGTAGGGTGCGTGCTTGCACGCACCGTGGCCTATCGTTTCGTCGGTCCCAGCAACGCCAGCACTTCGTCCTGCACCTCGCCCTTGGCGTTGCGCAGGGCCGCCAGCTCGCGCTCCAGCCGCGCCACCTCGCGCGAGCCGGTCGCGGCCCGGCTGCGGTGCTTCATCTCGCGCAGCCATTCCCAGACGAAACCGATCAACAGGCCGGCGACGATTCCGGCGAAGAGGATCAGGAACAGCGGCACCTCGGCCGCCCAGTCCACCCCGAACACCGCCGCCATATCTTCGGGCAGCAGCCGCACCACCACCGGCGCCCGGTTGGCCAACGCGACGGTGACCAGAGCCAGGGCGAGCAGGGCAAGAAAGATGTATCGCAGCCAGCGGATCATGGTCCTGCTCCCCGGCCGGCGGCCCCGATTCCGAAGGCTTGCGGCCTACTTGCCGTTCAGACGGTCGCGCAGCAGCTTGCCGGTCTTGAAGAAGGGAACCTTCTTGTCGTCGACCGACACCGCCTCGCCCGTCCGCGGATTGCGCCCGACGCGCGCGTCGCGCGCCTTGACCGAGAAGGCGCCGAAGCCGCGCAGCTCCACCCGGTCGCCCCGGGCAAGCGCCGCGATGATCTCCTCGAACACCGTGTTCACGATGCGCTCGACATGGCGCTGCGTCAGGTGCGTGTTCTCGTCGGCAATCTTCTGGATCAGTTCCGACCGAATCATGCGGCATACCCCCCGGTCCGTCCCGGCGCCTGTGTTGCGCCGATGTCTTTGTTGGTCGGGGACTATAGGCAAGAATTAACCCCGCACAAACAGGAAAACCCTTTTGCATGCGGGGTTTCGCTACCTGAATGTGGAAAGGCCCCGGCTTTCGCCGGGGCCTCATGCCATGTCACACGCCATGAGCCTCAGCGCTTGTCGCCTTTCAGCGCCGCGCCGAGGATGTCGCCCAGGGACGCACCCGAATCGGACGAGCCGTACTGCGCCACCGCTTCCTGCTCTTCGGCGATCTCGCGCGCCTTGATCGACAGGCCCAGCTTGCGGGTCTTGGGGTCGATGTTGGTGACGCGGACGTCCACCTTGTCGCCCTTCTGGAACCGGTCGGAACGCTGCTCGCCACGATCACGCGACAGGTCCGAGCGGCGGATGAACGACTTCTGGCCGTTGTATTCGACCTCGATCCCGCCATCCTCGATCGCGGTCACGGTGACGGTGATGATCCCGCCCCGCTTCACGCCATCGACCGCGTCGGTGAAGGTGTCGTCGCCCAGTGCCTTGACCGACAGCGAGATGCGCTCCTTTTCCACGTCCACCTCGGTGACCGCGGCCTTGACCGTGTCGCCTTTTCGGTAGGTCTGGATCGCTTCCTCGCCGCGCTGGTCCCAGCTCAGGTCGCTGAGGTGCACCATGCCGTCGATGTCGCCGTCCAGCCCCACGAACAGACCGAACTCGGTGATGTTCTTGACCTCGCCCTCGATCGCGGTGCCCACCGGGTGGGTCTCGGCAAAGACCTCCCAAGGGTTGCGCATCGTCTGCTTCAGGCCCAGCGACACCCGGCGCTTGGCGCTGTCGATCTCCAGCACCATGACCTCCACCTCCTGCGAGGTGGAGACGATCTTGCCGGGATGCACGTTCTTCTTGGTCCAGGACATTTCCGAGACATGGACCAGGCCCTCGACGCCGGCTTCCAGCTCCACGAAGGCGCCGTAGTCGGTGATGTTGGTGACCCGGCCCTTGTGGACCGAATCGAGCGGATACATTTTCTCGACCGAATCCCACGGATCGGCCTGCAGCTGCTTCATGCCAAGCGAGATGCGGTGGGTTTCCTTGTTGATCTTGATGACCTGGACCTTGACGGTCTCGCCGATCGACAGGATCTCCGAGGGATGGTTGACCCGGCGCCAGGCCATGTCGGTGACGTGCAACAGTCCGTCCACCCCGCCGAGGTCCACGAAGGCCCCGTATTCGGTGATGTTCTTGACCACGCCGTCGACCGTCTGGCCCTCGTAGAGGTTCGAGATCACCTCGGCGCGCTGTTCGGCGCGGCTCTCTTCCAGGATGGCGCGGCGCGAGACGACGATGTTGCCGCGGCGGCGGTCCATCTTGAGGATCTGGAACGGCTGCTTCAGCCCCATCAGCGGGCCGGCATCGCGCACCGGGCGCACGTCCACCTGGCTGCCCGGCAGGAACGCCACGGCGCCGCCCAGATCGACAGTGAAGCCGCCCTTGACGCGGCCAAAGATCGCGCCCTCGACGCGGGTCTCGGCGGCATAGGCCTTCTCCAGCCGGTCCCAGGCCTCTTCCCGCTTGGCCTTCTCGCGCGAGATCACCGCCTCGCCGCGGACGTTCTCCACGCGGTCGAGGTAGACCTCGACCTCGTCGCCGACCTTGATGTTGGGCTGCTCGCCGGGCGCGGCGAATTCCTTGAGATCGACGCGGCCTTCCATCTTGTAGCCGACGTCGATGATCGCCTGTCCCGCCTCGATGGCGATAACCCGGCCCTTGACAACCGTGCCTTCGGCCGGTGTGTCGATCTCCATGCTCTCCTTCAGGAGGGCTTCGAATTCTTCCATGGATGCTTTAGCGCACATGCGTAGAGTTTTCCTTTTCACTTCATTTCACGGGCCATGCGGTTGTCTCCGCCGGTCTTCAGGTTGGTCACGCCGCAGCCCCGATCCCCGGAAAACAACAAGGGCCGGAGTGATCCCGACCCTCTCATTCCCCAAGCGATCCCGGCTCTGGCGGCCTGTTCAACGCTCGGGCGTATAGGCCAATGCGGCCTGATTG
>JANOGU010000325.1:0-6859 GCA_031406135.1 Rhodobacterales bacterium | reverse complement strand
TTTGCAATTTCCTTTCTGCAAGGAAATTGCCTGCGCGCGGGCCGGTCATTCCGCCGCGAGCGGCAGCCCGCCGCCGGCCCAGAGCGCGGCCGAGACCTCGTCCACCAGCCGGTGGAACGCGGCCTCCCGCGTCACCGCCCGGACCCGCGGGCGGGGGAAGGCCACGGCGATGTCGGCCACGACCTTCGCCGGCCGGGACGAGAACACCAGCACCCGGTCCGACAGCAGCACCGCCTCCTGCACGGAGTGGGTGACGAGCAGTGTCGTCGTCCCCCGCGCTTCCCAGTGCCGCGGCAAGTCCTCGTTGAGCGTCATCCGCGTCAGTTCGTCGACCGCGCCGAAGGGCTCGTCCAGCAACAGGAGCCGCGGCTGCGCCACCAGACAGCGCGCGATGGCCACGCGCTGGCGCATGCCGCCGCTGAGTTCGGCCGGGCGGGCGTTCTCGAACCCCTGCAGGCCGACACGCGCGATCAGCGCGTCCACCGCCGCCGGATCGGCCGGCAGCCGCGCCAGCGTGCGCGCCAGCGCGATGTTGCCGCGCACCGTGCGCCAGGGCAGCAGCGAGGGGTCCTGGAAGGCGACCGCCAGCCCCGCCTGGCGCGCCACCTCGGCGGGCGGGCGCCCGCCGATCAGCACGCAGCCGGCGTCGGGCGCCTCCAGCCCCGCGATCAGGCGCAGGAGCGTGGACTTGCCGCAGCCCGAGGGACCGACCAGCGCCGTGGTCTGTCCGGCAGCGAAGGTCAGCCCGGTCGGCGGCAGCACCGCGACCGGCCCGAAGGCCTTGGCCAGCCCGCGGACGACGACCTCCGGCGCGCCCGGATCAGGCACGGCCATGAACCTCGTCCAGGATCGAGCGGTCCCAGAGGTCCGGCATCACCGTGCGGCCCAGAAGGCCAAGCGTCTCGACATTCGCCGCCACCGTCGCGTCGGTCCAGGCGCCGAAGCCCTCGGCGTCGGTCAGGTCGGAGAACATCAGCGGCAATTGCCGCGCGATCTGCGCCTCCTGCTGGGCCAGATCGAGGCCGAGGTCGGGGAACATCTCGACCGTCAACGCCGCCGCGGCTTTGGGGTCCGCCTTGACGTCGATCCAGCCGCGCACTTCGCCCTTCATCAGCGCCACGACCTCGGCCCGGCGGTTGGCCAGGCTGTCGATGGTGGCGATGTAGGTCTGCGAATGCAGCACGTAGCCATAGTCGGCCAGCAGCATGGTCTGGTTCTCGACCCCCTGCATCGCCATCGCCACCGGCAGGTCGGTCTGCCAGCACATGATGCAATCGACCTCGCCGTTGACCAGCGGGGCCGCGTCATACTGAGTGGGCACGATCTCGATCCCGGCCATGTCGAGGCCGTTGAGCGTGCA
This sequence comes from Rhodobacterales bacterium, assembly GCA_031406135.1. Lineage (GTDB taxonomy): Bacteria > Pseudomonadota > Alphaproteobacteria > Rhodobacterales > Rhodobacteraceae > JANOGU01. The sequence continues at coordinate 5,499 of JANOGU010000325.1, read as the reverse complement.
CAGAGCCTGCAGCACGACGGTGTTGGTCAGCGCCATGCCGATCTTCTTGCCGATCAGGTCGGCCGGCGTGTTCACCGGGTTTCCCGGCAGCGAGGCGATGACGAAGGGGTTCTTCTGCATCGCGACGCCGATGATCCGGAACGGCGCGCCGTTGGCCACCGCCGCGGCGGTGTAATCGGCGGCCGAAAGGCCGATCAGCGCCTGGCCGGAGACGACGGACGGCTCCACCGGCGCGTTGGGGCCGCCGGGGTCCAGCCGCACGTCCAGCCCCGCCTCGGCCCAGTAGCCCTTGGACTGGGCGATGTAGCTGCCGCCGAACTGCACCGAATGCAGCCAGGCCAACTGGATGGCGACGGCCGTATTGGCGCGGGCGGGCAGGCCAAGGGCGGCGGCGCCGACAGCGGCGGCGCCGGTGCCCAGCAGGCCGCGGCGGGAAAGACGGATCATCGGTGAGGCTCCTTCGTCGTCCGGGGATCGCCGCGCAGCTTAGACCCTCCAGCCGCGGGAGCAATCCGGCGCTTGGGGCATTTGTCAGCGCCCCGTCGGATCGCGCCGCCGGACCAGCCAGATTGCGCCGGGAAGTGCTGATGCCAGCATCAGGAGCCCGTAGGCGAGGCTCGCCGCCAGCCCCGCCCCGGCGCTGGCCCCGGCAAGCGGAAACAGCGCCGCCGCCGCCCCCTCGCGCCAGCCCCAGCCGGCGACCGTGGCGGGGATCAGCATTGCGGTCAGGATCAGCGGCACCAGCGCCAGCACCGCGACCGGCGGCAGCACGGTGCCGGTGGCGCGCGCGGTCAGGGCGAAACCGGCGAGGTTCAGCGCCAGGATGGCCGCCGACAGCAGCGCCTGCCGCCACAGCAGACCCCGCGCGAACAGCCCCGCCCGCGCGGCCCGCCCCGCGGCGTGATCGCCCGCGGCCAGCACGGCACCCGCCGCCAGCACCGCGAGCGCGGCCCCCGATACCAGGATCGGCCACAGGACCGACGGCCAGGCCACCCCGGGCAGCGCCAGCGACAGCGCCGCGCCCAAGGCCAGCGCCGCCAGCATCGCCGCCTGCCCCGCCAGCCGCTCCACCGCCACCGCCATGGCGGCCGGCCCCAGCCCCGCCCCGCCCCGCGCCCGGACCGCGCGCGCGGCATCCCCGGCCACCCCGCCGGGCAGGGTCGCGTTGCCGAGCTGTGCCACATAGTATTCGCGCACCGCCTGGCCCGGCGTCATCGCCATCCCCAGCCCCTGCGCCGCGAGCCGCCAGCGCAAGGCGCTGAGCAGGGTCTGGGCGTTCAGCGCCGCGAGCGCGGCCAGAAGCCACAGCGGCTCCGCCGCCGACAGCCGGTGCAGCGCGGCCGGGCCGTCGGCGAGGTGCCACAGGACCGCCAGCACGACGGCCGGGATCAGGAAGGCCAGCCCCCGCTTCATGGCCGGCGGACAGCCGCGAGGAAGCGGTCGCGGAACGCCTCCATCGGCCAGACCGCCAGACCCGGCGCCGGCACCGCGCCCTCGGTCCAGCCCCATCCGGCAAAGGGCTGCAGCGCCACCGCCGGGCCGATCAGGTGGATCGGCACGTCGTGGCTGCCGACCCCGCTGACGAACCCGGCCGCGGGATGGTCCCCGACCACCACCAGCAGCGGTCCGTCCGGACCCTGCCGCGCGGCCCAGTCGAACAGGACCTGCAGCGAATAGTCGATCGCCCGGCGATACTGGTCGCGGACGCGGTCATTGTCGGCCCAGACCTCGCGCGGTGTCGGCGCAGCCACGGTGAAACGGGCAAAGACCGTGCCGTCCCCGACCTCGCTCCACGGGATGGGCTCGGGCACCGGCACCCAGGGCGCGTGGCTCGAGACCAGCACCACCGTCCCGAACAGCGGCCGCGGGTCGTCGCCCAGGAGACGCGGGAAGGTCGCCAGCGTGTACTGGTCGGGCATCGTGATCCAGTTGAAGGCCGGTCCCTTGTACTCCATGTCCGCCGCCGCCAGCCGGGTCTCGAAGCCCAGACGCTCGCCCTCGAACCAGGCCATGGTGATCTGCGGCATCACCGCCACCGTCCGGTACCCCGCCGCCGCGGCGATCTGCCACAACGTCTGTCGCGGGCTCGACAGCAGCGCCGCGTAGCGGATCTGGTTGTCCACCCGCAACCCCGAGGCCAGCGTCGCATGCGCCAGCCAGCTCTGCCCGCCCTCGACGGGCGAGGACAGCCATCCGGAACGGATCGCCAGACCGGCCGCCGCGAGCTTGCCGGCCCCCGCGCGCAGGGTCGCCGCATGGGTCGTCGCATAGAGCGGATTGTCGAAACTCGCCCGCCCGTAGCTTTCGACGAAGACGACCAGAACGCCGCGCCCCTGCAGGCCGGCCAGCTGCCCGGTGCGGCCGGCCTCGGCATCCGTCGCCGTGGCAGCCCGGAAGGCGGCGAGCTCGTCCAGCGTGCTCTGGAACAGTTGCACCCGTTCCCAGCCCACCCGCGCGGTGAACGCCGCACCCGGCGGATCGAAGGGCAGGCGCCAGAGGCGCCCGGTGTGCCCGATCTCGGCGACGGCATAGGTGCCCGCGGCAACGGCCAGCACGGCCGCCCCGAGGCGGGCAGCCGGCGCTGGCGCAAGCCCCGCCCAGACGCCCGTCGCCCACCACAGGAGCCACCCGGCCGCCGCCAGAAGTGCCACCCCGGCAACCACGGCCAGCGCCGCCAGCGGCACGCCCAGCGTGCGCGACCCCAGGTTCCAGCCTGACGCGATCAGGCTCCAGTCGGTGACCGGATTGAAGCCGCGGTTGAAGGCGACGAACAGCGCGAAATCGCCCAGCTTCATCACCGCGTTGACCCCGATCGCGGTGACCAGGGCGGCGCGGACCAGCCGGGCACGACCTGGCAGGGTGACGAGAAACGCCAGAATCGCCGGCAGTTCCAGCGGAAACAGCCAGAACGCGCCCCAGGTCAGCGCGCCGGGGTGGTTGGGCTGGATCAGGATCAGCCAGAGCACCCCGGCGGAGAGGAAAAGCCTCAGCGCCGGCGCCACAGCCAGACCACATCGACGGCAAAGGACCAGGCCAGCGCCAGCGTCGCCCCCGTGGCCACGGCAGAGGACAGGGGCGGCTGGACCAAAGGCGCATGCAACGCGACGAGGGCCGCGATCTGGATCACGCAGACGGTCTTGCGGCTCTGCCGCTCCGGCAGGGCCCGGTCGAGCCAGGGCGCGATGAACGCCGCGGCGACGAACAGGTAGCGCAGCCCGCCGAGCAGCAGCACCCAGACGCCCGCCTTGCCGGTGGCGATCAGGCCCAGCGCCAGCATCAGCGCCAGGCCGGCATCGACCTCCATGTCGAAGCGCGCGCCGAAAGCGGACGCCAGCCCGCCGCGGCGGGCCAGCCAGCCGTCGAGGCCGTCCAGCGCCAGCGCGGCGGACGCGACCGCCACCACGGCCCAGGCGAAGCCTGGCTCCGCCATGCGTGCGGCGTCGGTCAGGGTGACGACCAGCCCCGTCGCCACGCCGGCCCGGAGCAGCGTCACCGCATTGGCCGCGCCGAAGCGGTCGAAGGGATGCGCGCGAAGGGTGAAGCGCAAAAGCGAGGCCACCCCGAAAAACAGCATCGCCCCGGCCACGGCCGCCGCGGTCGAGACGAAGGCGAGCGCCAGGACCTGCACCGCTGCTACCACCGCCGTCACGGCGCTCGCCTGCCGCAGGACGCGGTCCGCTGGGGCGGCGGGGGCGGCGGGGTCGGTCATCGCCGGATGCAGGCGCCGCACGGGGCGATTGTCAAGCGGGCCTCCCGCCGTGCTAACCTCCGGGCACGCTTCCTTGCACAGGACTTCACTCCCATGGCCGTGACGACCGACGCCTACAAGCCGACCGCGCGCTATATGCACTGGATCGTCGCCGTCCTGGTGATCTCGACCTTTCCGGTCGGCGTGCTGATGGTCGACGGCGGCTTTTCCCGCCCGATCCAGGACAGCCTCTACCTCTACCACAAGAACATGGGCGTGGTGATCCTGCTGCTCGTGGTCCTGCGCCTCCTGTACCGCGCGATGAACCCGCCCCCGCCGCTGCCCGACAGCGTGCAGGGCGTGCAGCGGCTTGCGGCGCATGGAACGCATACCCTGCTTTACATCCTGCTGCTGTTGATGCCGATCTCGGGCTACATCCGGGTCAAGGCCGGCGGCTTCCCGATCGAGTATCTCGATGCCATGGGTATCCCCGCGCTCGTCCCGGTCTCCAAGCCGCTGGAGGAGACCGCCAAGGCGATCCACGGCGCGGCGCGCATCGCGCTCTTCGCGCTGATCCTGATGCATATCGGCGCCGCCGCCTTCCATGGCATCGTCAAGAAGGACGGCGTGTTCAGCCGGATGTGGCCGACGAAGGGCTAGTGTTCACCACCCGACACTTGATGCCCAGTGGAAGACACTTCATGGCTCACTGTGCGATGCTGTCAGTCCTTGAACCGTCTGCGCGAAGTGCGTCGCGAAGAGCCCAAAGCCGTCAATCTCCGGATAGAATGCATGAGCGCGGTCATGGGTCACGGAAGACCTTGATCACATTCTCGTCTCGACGGGTGAAGTGCCGGCCCCGCTCGACCGGCTACAGGTCCTTGACCATCAGCATCCAGTCGCCCTCCTCATCGGTGCCGGCGAAGGGGATGAAGGTCCGGCGGTCCCACTCCCGGTAGCCATGGCGCAGATAGGCTGCGATCGCACGGGCGTTGAAGCTTTCGGTGATCAGGGTGATCCGCGAACGTCCCGCTTGCCGTGCCATAGAATCGGCCCGATCGAGCAGTATTTGTCCCAGCCCCATGCCGCGATACTCGGCAAATAGTGCGACCACCTGCAGATACCACGTGCCCGCCGCAACCGCCTCCAGTTCGAACATCGGGCGTAAGGCGGACGGATATTCGTCGGCGATAGCCGGGTCGTAGGGGTCGTCCATCACATAGCCTGCCAGCCCGCCCGCCACCTGCCCGTCAAGTTCGGCCACCTGCCAGTTCGCATAGTGGGTCGGGCTTTGCGTGTTCATGATGATGCGCGCACGCCCCACTTCGAACACCGACTGGCCTGACACGGCCATACCATTCCACAGGTACGACACCAGACGGCGCGAGGCGGCGTCGAGCAGGATCGCAAGGTCGGACGCATCGCCGGGGACGGCAGGGCGCAGCACTGTGGCGGGTGTCATCGGCGGACCTTTCCAGCGGTTGGTGCACTTTGCCGCAGCACCCCCGAATCGCAACGCAGCAATAACCGAATAGTCCGCATATCTGCCGGTCGCGACTGCATTGCCAAGGGTGCGGGAACCATTTGTCAGGTGGCAAACACTAGGGCGTGTCGCGCCCAATCAGGAACCGGAAACCCCGCGCCGTTGAATCCAGACGGCAGAGACATGCGCTAGCTGTGGAACCTCAACAGGTTGTCCATCGGTAACGCGAGACGGCTGATGGGTGGCTTGGAGTTTAGACTGCCGTGCGGGCGGTGCCAATTGTACATGTGGGTCCATTCCGGGAGGTGGGATTTGCGCTGATCCGAGG
>JANOGU010000298.1:0-18136 GCA_031406135.1 Rhodobacterales bacterium | reverse complement strand
CGAGGGGCTTGGCGGCGATGGTGCTCCTGTCGAGCAGCAAAGGGGGGGAGGGGGCATCTTGGCGGATGTGGTCGTGGTCGGCGGCGGGGTCATGGGCGCCTCGGCCGCATACTGGCTGACGCGGATGGACCCTGGGCTGAGGGTCGTGCTGGTCGAACCCGACCCGACCTACGCCCGCGCGGCGACGGCGCTGTCGGTGGCCTCGATCCGGTCGCAGTTCTCCAGCCCAGTCAACGTAAAGATATCGCGCTTCGGCATTGAATTCCTGCGCAATTTCCAGGAATGGACCGGACCGGCCGGGGGCGTGGCCGACATCGGGCTAAAGGAGCAGGGCTATCTCTTCGTCACCACCAGGGCGGCAGCGGCCGAAACGATGCATGAGCTGGCGCAGATGCAGTGCAGTCTCGGCGCCGCCACCGAGGTGCTGACACCCCGAGCGCTAGCGAAACGGTTTCCCTGGCTTAACACGGACGATCTTGTCGCCGGCTCCTTCGGTCAGCGCGACGAGGGCTGGTTCGACAACATGGGGCTCCTCTGGGGCCTGCGGCGGGCGGCTGTGGCGCAGGGCGCGCAGGTCCGGCGCGAGCGCGTGACGGCGCTCAACGCCACGTCCGGCCGCGTCTCCGGCGTGGCGCTCGCCGGTGGCGGCGAGATCGCCGCCGGCACCGTCGTGCTGGCGGCGGGCACTGCGGTCAACGCGCTTCTCGGCACGCTTGGCCTTGCCGTGCCGGTGGAGCCGCGCAAGCGCACGGTCTTCGTGATCGACGCGCCGAACGCCCGCCATCCGGAGGCGCCCTTGCTGATCGACGCCGGATTCTACGCCCGGCCGGAAGGCCAGCAGTGGATCACCTCGACGGTACCAGACGGAGATCAAGCCTGTGACATCAACGACTTTGAGCCCGATCTTAATCTGTTTGACGAGGTCATCTGGGAACAGCTTTACCACCGCGCAGCTGGTTTCGACGCGGTCAAGGTGTTGCGCCACTGGGTCGGGCACTACGACTTCAACACGCTGGACCAGAACGCGATCCTCGGACCGCATCCCGGCATCGCCGGGCTGCAGCTGATGACCGGCTTCTCCGGCCACGGCCTGCAGCAGGCCCCGGCGGCGGGGCGCGGTATCGCCGAGCACATCCTGCACGGCCGCTGGCAAACCATCGACCTTGATCCATTGTCCTTCCAGCGCGTGCTGGACCAGCGGCCGCTGGTCGAGCGTGCCGTGGTCTAGAATTTACATAATACTGATTATCGGAATCATCGATGCGCCGCGACGGACCCTCAGATGACCTGCCCTGCAGCCCAGGCCGAAGACCACGCCCACTGGAAATTATAGCCGCCCAACCAGCCTGTTACATCCACCACCTCACCGATGAAATGCAGACCCGGGCAGCGCCGCGCCTCCATCGTGCGCGGGTCAAGTTCGTCCGTATCAACGCCGCCCAGCGTCACCTCGGCGGTACGGTAGCCCTCGGTGCCGACCGGGCGCAGCTCCAGCCGGTGGACCATGTCGGCCAGCCGGCGCAGCGTGGCGTCGGATTGTTCGGCCAGATGCCCGCCGACGCCGGACCGCGCGGCAAGCGCCTGTGCCAGCCGGGCCGGCAGCAACGCTGCCAGTGCTGCGGCCACGCCGGCCCTGCCCCCCTGCCCGCGGGCTTCCTTCAGCACCCCCAGCGCATCCTGTCCGCGAGCAAGGTCGACGCTGACCGGCTGCCCCTCGCGCCAGTAGGACGACACCTGCAGCACCGCCAGTCCGGACAGACCGCGGTGCGTGAACAGGACCGCGTCGTCGAACCCGGTGCGGCCGGCGGCGATGCGGCCGGGAACGGCGATCCCGGCCAGCGGCGCCAGCCAGACCAGTTCTTGCTCGGCGAAGCTCAGAGGCACCAGCGCCGGCCTAGTCTCGGTGACCGCGATGCCGAACTGCGTGGCGACCCGGTAGCCCGCCCCGCTCGCCCCGATCTTCGGCACCGACTTGCCCCCCGTGGCCACCACGACCCGTCCTGCACGCAGGACGCCATGCGAGGTTTCGACCGCAAAGCCTTGATCCTCTTTGTGAATAGCGCCGAACGACGTGCCGCACCACAGCTCGGCCCCCGCCAGCCCGTCAATCAGCATCCGGGTGATCTGCGTCGCCTTGCCGTCGCAGAATAACTGTCCCGCCGCCTTCTCGTGCCAGACGATGCCCGCCCGGTCCACCCGCGCGACGAAATCCTGTGGCGTGAAGCGGCGCAGCGCCGAGATCGCAAAGCGTGGGTTTGCCGACAGGAAGCGCTCCCGCGCGGTCGAGAGATTGGTGAAGTTGCAGCGCCCACCGCCCGAGATGCGGATCTTCTCGCCCGGCTCCGGACGGTGCTCGACCACCACCACCCGGCGCCCGCGCCGCGCCGCCTCTCCGGCGCAGAACAGCCCCGCCGCACCGCCGCCCAGTATCACCGCATCGACCTGCATCCGGCCCTTATCCGGCGCTTCCGCCCGGGGCGAAAGCCCCTTGCGGGACCCCCTGCCCTTCGCTAGACACCGCGCCGAGTTGGGGCGTCGCCAAGCGGTAAGGCAGCGGTTTTTGGTACCGCCATACCTAGGTTCGAATCCTAGCGCCCCAGCCAGCAACTCCCCCTGATGGAGACATCTGGCGGTCGACGCCCGATTTTATTCGAGCGTTTCGCCGGCTTTGCAGGTCCGTCGATCCGCACTGTGACCGTAAACACGGGCGAGGGCGCGCTTGCGAGGGCATTTTTTCACAGGTGTTCAGTCCTGGGAGCGGCCATCGGAGCGGCGCCGGGCGATCATGCCGAGCAGCAACTCTGCGGTCCTGCTTGCGCCGTCCAGAGCGAATTGAGTGGTAGGCGGAGCCGGTGCCTTCAGCGCACTGCGGATCGACGCGGCGAGGGCTGGGCCGGATAACGCATCCTCGGCAAGGCTTTCGACCCGCCCGATCAGGGCAAGGCGGTTGGTCCGCGCCGTCTGCTCGGTTTCTCCACCCGTCGCAAACGGAATCAGAACCGCTCTGCAGCCAGCGCTAAGGATGTCGCAGACGGTATTGTAGCCAGCCTGCGAGACCGACAGCCTGGCGCTGGCCAAAAGCCCCGGGAAGTCCGATCTGAAGCGGTACAACGCCATCCGGCCCGGACCGAGTGCGTCGGCCGCTGCCGCAAGGTCCCGGTGCACCGGCTCGGGCAGGTTCGGCCCGGTGATCAGGCACCAGCGCAAACGCGCCGGAAGCTCGATGGCGGCTGCGAGGGCTGCGCGCGACAGACCTTCGCCGACCGCACCGCCGCCGGCCGAGACGACGATGTCGAACCGCTCGGCCGAAGGCGTGGGCGGCGGCGCGGCGACAAGCCCGGTGTGGACAACCTTGTCCGTGATCTGATCCGCCAGGCAAAAGCTGTCCCTGAGTTCTGCGAACACCGGGTCGCCATGCACCAGCACACGGTCAAAATGCGCCCTGACCAGTGCCACGGTCTCGGCGTCCCGTTCAGGCTTCGTCCGTTCCTGCAAGATGTCGCGGAGGGAACAAAGCAGAAGCGGGCGCGGGCGCGCGGCTTCTGCGGCCGCGATCAGCGGAATGAGTTCGAAGCGCATCTGGCGGCGGCCGAACGGAAAGGCCTCGGTCACTACCGCGTCGGGCGCAAGACTGTGGAACGCGCCCAGGAGCTGATCGCGCCGCGCTGCCTCGAACGCCGGTGTGACGGGCCGGCCATCAGCATCTGCGAGGCCAGTGAAGCCCGCGCCCGCCGTCTGCACCGGCGGCAGCGCCAGGTGGTCGACCCCGGGGCCGGGAAAGCCCTCCACCGGAAGACCGCCGGTAACGACGGTTACTGCTGCATCCTTCCGGGCCAGCGCGGCACAGATCCGGCTAGCGCGTGCCAGATGCCCGATCCCGAGCAGATGCTGAACATAGAAAAGGACTTTCGGACGTTCAGACGTCATCTGTCACCCCCCAGGTGACACGAAACAGCGCCGCAAGCCACGCGATGCCGGGGGCACAGTCGAACTCGGACCGCACCCGCGCCTGGGCCGCATCACCGAGTCTCGACCTCAACTCAGGGTCGGTAATGGTCAGGGTCAGTGCCTGTGCCAGGGCCGCGGAATCGTCCGAGCGCACCAGCAGGCCCGTGACCCCGTCGGTGATCAGCTCCGGGATGCCCGACAAGTCCGAGCCGACACACGCAAGCCCCTGGCTGGCGGCTTCCGCGATCACGTTCGGGAGGCCGTCACGGTCGCCGTCGGCGGTCTGGCGGCTGGCCAGGACGAAAGTGTCCGCTGCACGGTACTGGGCCAGAACCTCTGTCTGAGGCAACGCGCCAAGCCATTCGACTCGATCAGCGAGCCCAAGGCGCGCCGCCCGCGCCTTCAGTGCGGGAAGCTCCGGTCCGCCGCCGACATGCGCGAGCCGCCAGTGGAGTCCTTCGGGCAGAAGGGCCAGAGCGTCCAGCAGAATACCGAACCCCTTCTTCGGGACTGCACGTCCAACCGTAAGGATTCGCACCGGATCCGTGCGGTCGGTGCCATCGCGCAGGGCGCGCGGGCCTGTGAGCAAAGGAAAGCGCGTCAGATCGATCCCGTGGTAGCTCAAATGCACGGCCGCGTCGGGTGCAAGGCTCCGCAGATGGTCGGTCGCCGCGCGTGTGCAGGTGACCGTCCATGCCGCGTCGCTCAGCTTCTCAGCCAGATCCCAGCCGGGCGACGTCCAGATGTCCTTCGCATGCGCGGAAATGGAGAACCGCTGCTCCAGCAGCGCGGCGGCGTAGCGCGTGACTGAGGCCGGCGTATGGGCGAAATGCGCATGCAGCCAGATCGGACAATCCGGCATCTCGGCGGCCAGCACCAGCGCCTGCCCGAAACGGCGGACCCGGTTCGGGCTGACGTCACGCCCAAGGTCGCGGAGAAACAGCCGAAAGGTCCGCCAGAAGCTCTGGCGCGGCAGCGTGCGCAACAGCGCACGACCAACGCGCATAGGCTCCTGATACAGGTACTCCGGAAGATAGAGCACCGGCGCGCGAATCTCGTCGTGGATCGGGTGGCGCACCCGGTCGACCGGATGACGAAGCGAGATGATGGTCAGAGCCAGACCGGCCCGTTCGAGCCCGAGAAGCTCTTGCGCAATGAACGTTTCCGACAGGCGTGGATACCCTTTCAGCACGACCATCAGGCCCGGCGTTGCCGGCACGTTCAGCCTTGCCGCAGGGCGAGGCGCGGGCTGTGGCGCGCCTCCAGCCAATTGCCGACATCCCGCGCAATCCTCTGCAGGCCACGCATGTCAAGTGCGCCAGCCCTTGCGGCTTCCTCGGCCTGCGAGGGACGCCGCCTTTCCGGCAGGGCCTTCAGCGCGGCGGCGAAACGCAGGGGATTCGCGGCTTCTTCTGGCAGAAGCACCTGGAGTATGCCGAGTTCCGCAGCGCGACGCGCCCGGATCGCCTGTTCCTGACGGGGCGATGTCCGGGGGACGACCAAGGCGGGCCGGTCGAATGAGAGAATCTCGCAATAGGTATTGTAGCCCCCCATGCCCACCACGGCGCGCGCGCCCGCGATCAGCTCCTCCATCTGGTTGTCGAACTCGATCATCTTGATGTTTGGCAGCCTGGTCGCTGCTGCCAAAAATTCATTTCGTTCCTTGCCCGGCAAATAGGGACCGAGCACGATGATCGTGCGCTGGTCGAGCGTCGGGTCCGCACGATGTGCATCGAGCACGTTTCGAACCAGGTCGGCGCCGTCGCCGCCGCCGCCGGTAGTAACCAGAACATAGTCGCCAAGCTCGCGCGGAGCCTGGGTTCCGCTCCGGGGCAGCGAGCGCTGAAGGTAGCCGGTATAGTGCATCCGCGCGCGCACGGCTTCAGGTGCGTCAAGCCCAACCAGTGGATCGTAAAAGCCCTTCGGCCCATAGACCCAGATCGTGTCGTAGTATTGCTCGACCTTCGCCAGCGTGTTGGACCGTGCCCATTCCGGGCCAAGCAAGTGCGGTGCGTCCATCACTTCGCGCAGGCCCAGCACCATATGGGTGCCGGCTGCCTTCAGGCTGGCGAGGGTTTCCTCGATCTCGCCATGCAGGCCCATCGGCTCCTTGTCAGTGATGAAAATGTCCGGCCGGAAGGTTTCGGCCGTGTGGCGGATGATCGAGCGGCGCATCAGCAGTGTGTCTTCCAGCCTCATGTGCCGCGCGAGCGAGGTATATTCGCCGTTGCTCAGCTTGATCACGCTCGGGATCTTCACGAAATCGACCCGCGCTCGGTAGTTGAAGGCGCCCGCGATGGTCGCGCCAGAGATGAGCATGACCGTCAGGCCGCGATAGGCGGCCACCAGCGCATGCGCGATTTCGCGGCAGCGGCGCAAGTGACCCAAGCCGAAAGTGTCGTGGCTGTAGATCAGGATACGCGCGTGGTCGAACCTTGATGCGATCATGACAGTCTCAAAGCAGGAAGCCTGCGGGACGCGCAAGGCCTGGGATGGGCATGCGCGTCGTCATCACCGATAGGGGTCCGCCGCGTCACGGAGCCCGTCACCAAGAAAGTTGAAGGCGAAAATCACCAACACCACCGGCACCATAGGCCAAAGAAGCCATGGATAAAGGACGAGAATGTTGATGCCCCTGGCCTCGGTCAGCAGAATCCCCCAGCTTGTCATGGGCGGTCGAAGGCCGAGACCCAGGAAAGTCAGCGCGGTCTCGCCGAGGATCATCCCCGGCACGCTGAGGCTAGCACTTGCAATCAGGTGTGAAAGAAACCCTGGAATCAGGTGGCGTCCAATGATCCGTCCGCTGCTTGCCCCCATCAGCTCGGCCGCCAGCACGTAGTCTTCCTCTCGAAGCGCGAAGAGCTTCGAACGTACCGCGCGCGCCTGACCCGTCCAGTCGAGCATGCCGAGGATCACCGTTATGCCGAGGTAGACCAGAATGGGGCTCCAGGTCACCGGAATGATCGCGGCCAGCGTCATCCACAGCGGGATCGAGGGGATGGACTGGATGACCTCGACCGACCGCTGCATGGCATGGTCGAACCAGCCGCCGCGATAACCGGCGATGCCTCCGATCACGATACCCAGGGTGAAGCTGACCAGGGTGCCCAGAAGCCCGATCGTAAGCGAAATCCGTGCCCCGTACAGGATGCGCGAAAAGACATCGCGTCCCAGACGGTCGGTCCCCAGAAGGGCAAAGCGGCCGCCCTCGGCAGGGCAGACAAGGTGCAGGTTGCCTGGAACCAGCTTCCAGAACACGTAGTCGTCACCCCGGCAGAGAAACCGCAACTTCTGCACATCTGCGGTGTCGTTTTCATAGACCCGGCGAAGCTTGTCCATGTCCAGATGCATGGTTTGGCCATAGACGAATGGCCCGACAAATCGTCCTTCGTGAAACAGATGCACCCGCTGCGGCGGAGCGTAGATGTAGTCAAGGTTCCGCGTGTCCAGATCGTACGGCGCAAGGAACTCCGTGACGAGCAGGGATAAGTACATCAAGAGCAGGAAGACGCCAGAGACCAGTGCCACCCTGTGGCGCTTGAACTTCAGCCACATCAACCGGAGCTGGCTTGCCTGCCCGAGCTCGACGCTCGCTGCGGACGGCGGCTCCACGCCCGGATCGAATTGCTGCTCCGATACATAGTGCGGCAGCGTTTCGCCGCCCGGTGGCAGGGGATTTGTCACCGCTGCGCTCCCCCCCCTTGAAGTCGGATGCGAGGGTCCAGAAACGTCAGTGCGAGATCCGACACAAGAATTCCGGCCACGGTCAGAAAACTCAGATACATCAGGAAAGAGCCCGCCAGATACATGTCCTGGCTTTGCAGCGCACGGATCAACATCGGCCCGGTCGTTTCGAGCGACAGGATGATCGCAGTGACCTCGGCGCCCGATATGATCTGCGGCAGTATCGAGCCGATATCGGCTACGAAGAAATTGAGCGCCATTCGCAGCGGGTATTTGAGCACGACACGGGTGGGTGACAGCCCCTTGGCCCGCGCCGTCACGACATACTGCTTGCCCAGTTCGTCCAGCAGGTTCGCGCGCAACCGCCGGGCCATGCCGGCAGTCCCGCCGGTACCAATGATCAACACCGGAATCCATAGGTGGGCGAGGATCGAGCGGAACTTGTCCCAGCTCATCGGTTGGTCGAGATATTGCAGGTCCATCAGGTGGCCGATCGACGTACCGAACCAGACGTTGGCGAAATACATGAGGATGATCGCCAGCAGGAAGTTCGGCACCGCGATGCCGATCAAGCCGAGGAAGGTCAGCCCGTAGTCGCCCCAGCTGTACTGGTGCGTCGCGGAGTAAAGCGCGATCGGAAAGGCAAGCAGCCAGGTGAAGGCAATCGTGACCACCGATAGCATGACGGTCAGCCACAGTCGGTCCCCGACTACGTCATTGACCGGCATCCGATATTCGAACGAATAGCCGAAGTCGCCTGTCATCATGCCGCCGACCCAGTGCAGATAGCGGATCGGCATCGGATCATCGAATCCATAACGGGCTTTCAGATCCTCGATTTCTTGAAGGTCCGCAGGCTCGCCCAGCATCCGCAGTTCCTGCACATAGCTTTCGAAATAGTCACCGGGCGGCAATTCGATGATTGTGAAGATCAGCATCGAGATCACAATCAGCGTCGGGATCATTACAAGCATGCGGCCGATGATATAGCGCAGCACCGCGTCACCCCTCCCTGTCGAACCAGAACGTGTCGGGCATGTAGACGCCCAGCAGCGAAGTCGGCTGGAAACCAAGGAGCGCCTTGGCTGGCACGTTGCGCAGGTCGCGCGCACGCACGATCGGCTGGGGCACGCCATTCACGGTGCCGATGGAGAAGACCTGCTCGGCATGCAGGGTCAGCATGCGATGCCAGATGTCCTCGCGCTCGCCATGATCCGCGCTCATCCGCCAGGCGCGGACCAGCGATACCAGTTCCTGCGCCTCTGGCAGGTCCGGCGGCTCGCCCTGCAGGCCGCCGGAAAGGTAATGGGCCCCCCACAACGGCCACTGCAGGTGATCGTCTGCGGTCGGCGCAAGTTCGTAGGGTGGCATGTCGGCCGTGGGCACGCCGTTGTCGAGCCCGGTCCAGACCGACATGTCGATGAGCCCCGCCGTCGCGCGACTGCGAAACAGATCGCGCTGCGATACGCGCGTCCAGAGCGCGAGGCCAAGATGCCGGAAGTGATCCGCCACCAGTTCAAGAACATCCGTCTCGACTGTGCTTTCGCCAGCGCTCTCAACCAGGATGCCGGCCATGCGTCCGTCGGGCAGCGCCCGATAGCCGTCAAGACCCGGCGGAGAAAGCCCGGCAGCATCCAGCAGCGCATTGGCCTGTTCGGGGTCGTGCTGCGTCCAGGCGCGGGCATACTCCTCACGGTAGAGCGGGCTTTCGGGCAGGACCGTGTTGGCGCTCTCGCGCGCCAGGCCGAAAAACAGCGCCTTGTTGATCTCGGTCCGGTTTATCCCGAGCGACAGCGCCCTGCGTACCCGCACATCGCGATAGAGCGCACGCCACACCGGATCGACGGTCGTCAGGTTCGGCAACAGCACCAGGCGCGAGCCCTGGCTGCGGGTCCACAGGTCGACTTCGATCGGGAAACGATCCTCGGCCTCCTTCACCACAGTGTAGTCGGCAAAATCAACGCTTGTCGCCTGCAGGTCGCTCTCGCCGGTAGCGACCTTGGCAGGAATGATGTCGTAGGAACTTACGTTCAGCACCATCCGGTCGACATAGGGCAGCTGCAGCCCGTTCTCGTCGACGCGGTGGAAGAAGGGGTTGCGTTCGAACACGAACTGCTGCGCGGGTGGTGCAGTGCGGGGGCGCCAGGGCTCCAGCGTCGGCAGGTCCGGGTTTTCCGGCCGGTTCTGGCGCGACATCTTCATGTGCAGCGATTCCCAGTCGTCCACCTTATTTTCGGCGGCCAGTTCGGCAAGGCGTTCCGAAGTCTGATACTTCTCGTGGAAGCCGCGCATGTAGTGGGCTGGCAGAACCAGCCGCACCGGCACCGGCGCGGCCTGACTGGGCAGGAAGTCCGGCAAGGGCAAATGCCAAGTGAAGCGGACCGCGGTTTCTTCCAGCACCTCGAACTGCGGGCCGCGGTCCTCGATCATCAGCTCGCGTACCATCCCGCCGAGCTTTTCATGAAGGATCACATCTTCCCAGCAGTAGCGGAAATCCTCCGCCGTGAACGGATGCCCGTCCGACCAGCGATGACCGCGCCGCAGCCGCAGGGTGATGATCCGCCCTTCCACGATCTCGTAGGACGCAAGAATGTCGGGCACGAAGTTCAAATGCTCGTCGTAACCGACAAGCCGCGAGTATCCGTTGAGCGGCATGTACCGCACGTCGCGCTGCCCGCCGATCAGCATCCTCACGGTGCCGCCATGCCGGCCGGGAGTGCGGCCCATCTCCGCCAGCTTCACGACGCGTGGCTCATCCGGCAGCCGGTCGCCAACAAGGGGAATTTCCCCTGCGGCGACCCGTTCGTCCAGGTAGGGGGCACCGACGAATGCCCGGGCCGGGCCGGCGCCCATCGCGACACCTGCGGCGATCAGGCCAAGCGTCTCGCGTCGTGTGAACCGGCTTCCAGTCATGCCACAAGCTCGCCCGCGTCGGCCATCGCGCGCATCCGCACCAGATGTCCGCCACCCAGGTCGGTCAACGCGGTGGTGACACCCGGCGCTTCGCGGAATGCATCGGGCCAGTCCATCTCCGCTTCCTCGGCCGGGCGACGCGCGGCAGCGATGTCGAGGGGGACATCGGGGTCCGGCTGCGGCACCGCGGCCAGAAGCGCGCGGGTATAGGGATGGACCGGCGCCGCCATCAGCGTCTCGCAAGGGGCAATTTCGACCAGCCTCCCACGCCACATCACTGCAACCCGGTCGGCCATGTAGTTCACCACCGCGAGATTGTGCGACACGAACAGCAAAGTCAGATGCAGTTCGCGCTGCAGGTCCTTCAAAAGGTTGAGGATCTGGGCCTGGACGGACACGTCAAGCGCAGAAACCGGCTCGTCGCAGACAATGAACTCCGGCGCCAGCGCCAGAGCCCGTGCGATGCCGATCCGCTGGCGCTGCCCACCGGAAAAACTGTGCGGAAACCGGGGCGTCACGGCGTCAGTAAAGCCGATCGCCGAGAGTAGCGCGGAAACCGTACGTTGCCGATCCGCAGGACTGCCACGGCGACTTATCTCGAGCGGCTCTGACAGGATCCTGCCCACCGACATGCGCGGCGAGAGCGAGGAAACGGGATCCTGAAAGATCATCTGGAATCGGGTCCGCAATTGTTGCAGCTGCGCACCTTCGGCCAAGCCTACGTCCACCGTACTCGCACCGTCATGCAACGTAATGCTGCCGCTGTCTGGCTTCATCGCCCGGACCAACATCTTGCCCAGTGTCGTCTTGCCAGAACCGCTTTCGCCGACGAGCCCCAGGCATTCACCGCGGAAGATGTCAAAGCTCACGTCGTCCACTGCAAGGGACTGCGGGCCACCGCCGCCAAAAAGCCGCCAGGACTGGTTGCGCGACAGAAATGACTTCGAGACCCCGCGCACCCGTATCATCGGCGAGACCGCGTTTGCCACTGTTCGCGCCCCGGCTTGATCTGTGGTCAGACGAGCGAGGTCCTCGATGCCCTTCGCCGAGATCTCACGAAGCGGCTTCAATCTATTGCGCCCGGCGGGCCCGAAAACCGGGATCGCATCCAGAAGGCCACGCAGATAGGGATGCTGTGGACGCCGGAAAATATCCTTGGTCTTGCCCGCCTCCATCACCTGACCCCGGTGCATGACAAAAACCTCGTCGGCCATATTGGCCACCACTCCGAGATCATGGGTAATCAGCAGCACACCCAGCCCCAGCTCATGTTGAAGATCGTACAGCAGGGCGAGGATCTGGGCCTGGATCGTAACGTCGAGCGCGGTGGTTGGCTCATCAGCGATCAAGAGTGACGGGCCGCAAATCAACGCCATCGCGATCATCGCCCGCTGCCGCATCCCGCCCGAAAGCTCGAAAGGATACATTTCGAAAACCCGGCCGGGGTTGGGGAAGCCCACGCGAGAGAGCATCTGCTCACACTGTTCGCGCGCTTCCGTGGCTGTGACCGGGCGGTGCAGCCGCAACGCCTCGGATACCTGGTTGCCGATGGTGTGCAACGGCGAGAACGATGTCATCGGCTCTTGGAAGATCATTCCGATCCGCCCGCCGCGCAAAGCGCGTATCTTCCGTCCATCGGGCGGCAA
This sequence comes from Rhodobacterales bacterium, assembly GCA_031406135.1. GTDB lineage: Bacteria > Pseudomonadota > Alphaproteobacteria > Rhodobacterales > Rhodobacteraceae > JANOGU01. The sequence continues at coordinate 5,945 of JANOGU010000298.1, read as the reverse complement.
GGTTCGTAGATCGATCGGTTCGGCTGCCGCGTCATCCTCAAACAGAATGCGCCCGGCCAACCGCGCCTGCGACGGCTGCAGCCCGAGGATGGCCTGCCCCGTCACCGTCTTTCCCGAGCCGGATTCCCCCACAAGCGCCGTGACCTTGCCACGCTCCACACGCAAGCTCGCGCCCCGAACCGCATGCAGCTCGCCCCTCAGAAGGCGAAAGGTCACTTGCAGGTCTTCGACCCGCAGAAGTTCGCCTTTGTTTTCAACGGGCCGTGACAGTTCGTGCCCTCCCCAAAAAGCACCTCCATCGACTTCCGCAGAGTTACCGGCATGTCACGCGGGAAAGCAACCGAATAGCTGCGCGGTTCCGGGCGCCAGGTGTCCGGTCGATTTGCAGACGGCAGGCCAAGTGCTACAAGGCTGCGAAACGAAGGCAAGTGGGCTCGAGGCGAGTATGCGGGCAAAGGCGCGGCTGGTGGCCGAGATCGAAGCGGCGATCCGGATGGCGGCACAGGACGCCGATGCGGCGCTGTTGCGGCTGCACGAGCTGTCCGCTGACCCGGATCGCGCCGTCCTCGGCCCGCCAACTGTGATTGGCCTGCCGAGGAAGCTGCATTCGGCGCGACTGAAAGTGGCGAAGACGGCCGGCGATGCGGTGAGTCGACTCGGTCTGCAGGCAACCGGAGTGCCGCCGCCGGAGATTCTTGCGCCGCTCTTTGCCATCTCAGCCGTCGAACGGCTCGCCCTGACCGAAGCCGCGCGCCGCCCGGTACCGAAGCTGCTGCAACAGATCTGGATCGGAGGCCCCGCGCCGGTGTCTTGCGCCGCCTGGGCGGAGTACGCCGAGCGGCACGGTTGGCGTCACAAGCTGTGGGATGAGGCGCAGCTGACCGCCGCCGGTGTCGTTCAGGACCCCCTCTACCGCGCCATGCTGCAAACGGGTGACCTGCCGGGCGCGGTGGATGTGGCGCGCTATCACGTCCTTGCAAAGGAAGGTGGAGTCTATCTTGATTGCGACTGGTATCCCGCCCGTGACGATGTACCGCCGGAAGCGGCATTGCCCATGCTGGGCCTCGCGGCATTGGCGGAACCCGCCCCGCGCGTGACCTCGGCCGGCAGCATGCTCGTCTCGAACGCGCTGATCGCGACGCCGCCGCACCATCCGGTCTTCAACCGGCTGATCGCGGCCTTGCCCGCAGTGGCGCAGGCGCTGCCGGACGGTCCGGCCTGGTGGGTCACGGGGCCCCTGCCCTTCACCCTGGCCGCACGCGGCGGACCCATGAGCCTGCTTGACGCGGGCATCGTCGCCGCAGTGCTGCCGCGCCGGGCACCTATGGCGGACGTCGACGCGGTCCGGGCGCGAACCGCCGCCGGGGACGGGCCTGGTCTGCTGGTTGGCTGGAAGAGCTGGTGACGCATCACAGCATGGTGCGCGGCAGTGCATCGACCCGCTGATCGCTCAGCAGCCGGTAAACGACATCCTGCGGCGCATCGAGTTGCAGCGCCTCGGACAGCGCCAGGCTTGCATGCAGGCCCCGCAACAGCCGGCCGGTCACGGCATGGCTGACAAGGATGACATCGCCCTTCGTCGCGGCCACGACCGCGAGGACCGAAGCCAGTCGCGCCGTGACCTCATCCAGGCGTTCGCCGCCGGGCGTATGGAACATCCACTGCCGCGGCGGGTGGCCGCGGCGCACATCCGGCCAGCGTGCCGCGATCTCGGCGCGCGTCATGCCGTCGCAATGGCCCATTGACAGCTCGCGCAGCCGGTCATCGAGGATCACGCGAGCGCCGGGAAGCGCCTGCGCGATCAGCCGCGCGGTCGACACCGCACGCTGGAGCGGGCTGGAGAAAATGCGCGCGTCCTGCACCTGTTCAGCCAAAAGCGCTCCGAAGGCCGTCGCCTGGCGCCGGCCGAGATCGGTCAGCGGCGAATCCGACTGGCCCTGATACCGCCCGTCCCGATTGAACTCGGTCTGCCCGTGGCGCAGCAGGTAGATCACCGCCTTGACACCCTCGGGAGGCGCTGCGCAGGCTCACCTCCCCGGGTCTGCTGCGCCATGTATGTCATTTCACTCAGCTCTATTCCCCCGCGCTTCGGCGACCTGCCCGCGACACTGGCAGCGCTTCTGGCGCAGCGGCGCCGGCCCGAGGCCGTGCGGCTCTACATTCCGCGCCGCTACCGGCGCTTCCCGGACTATGATGGTGGTTTGCCCGAAATTCCGAAAGGTGTCGAGTTGCGGCTTGTCGAGGAAGACCTTGGCCCGGCGACGAAGGTGCTCTTCGCCGCAGAGGAACTGCGCGGGCAGGATTTGGACCTGCTCTATTGCGACGACGACCGGCTGTACACGCCCCGCTGGGCCGAGACGCTGCTGTCCGCCCGGCCCGAGCACCCGCACGCGGCACTGGCCCTGCAGGGCTTCCACTTGCGCCATATGGGCTTGCCCGAAATTGTCCAACCCGCCCCGCGTATGAAACGCGGCCGTGGCAAGCGTGATCTGGTCTACCGCCTGCACCTGTCCTGGCAGCGCTTGCGCTGGGGCGGCACGGCGCGGATTCCGCAGTTTCTCAAGGCACGACCCCGCAGTTTCGCGCGGTCCGGCTACGTGGACATTGCCGAAGGATTGTCGGGCGTCGCGATCCGTCCGGATTTTCTCGATGCCGCGGCCATGCGGATCCCCCCGGACATGTGGACGGTCGATGATGTCTGGCTGTCGGGCCAGATGGCGCGGCGGGGCATCCCGGTCTGGCTGCACGCTACACGGCGCCGGCTGTTCGTCGATCTGCCGGGCCAGCACGACGATCACGCTCTTTACCGGCAGACGATCCAAGGCGTCGACCGAGACGCAGCGAACCGCGCCTGCGTGCATTGGCTGCGGGACGCTTACGGCATCTGGACACCAGGCCATTGATGCCGGGCTGAAGGATCAGGTCGCGCTGAAATTCCTCCATAAATCAATGCGGTGGATTGGTCGGTCTGGGAATTTCGCGACAGACAAGCAGAGGTCCCATGGGGCCGCCCTGAAGGCGCTCGGTGCTGCCGATTGACTGGAATCCGGTCTCCGCCTCGACCATTCGGCGGCGAACTCGCACCTGCCGTTCCGAAGACGCGAGCGGGCGGTGCTGCGGTTCAGGCGGACGCGAACCTCGCAGAAGCTTGCGGCCGTTCACGCCACGGTCCACAACCATTTCAACCATGAACGCCATCTCTGCTCCCGACAGATTCACGAGGCCAACCGCTCTCGCCGGCTGGCGCGGCCTCTGCGCCGTACGAAGAGCCTCCGTACAGCGGAATCTGATACGAATTCACACTGGTCTGAAACCTCCCGATGGCCTTTTGGGGGCCGCCGGACATACACTGCGGGCAACGATGGTAGGAGACCGACAATGAGCAATCAGAACCCCGTGTTCATCCCTGGGCCCACCAACATGCCCGAGGAGGTCCGCAAAGCCTGCTATGTTCCGACGATCGACCACCGCTCGCCGGCATTCGCCAAGATCCTGCATCCGTGCCTGGAGAATGTGCGCAAGGTGCTTAAGTCGGACACCGCGCATGTCTTCATCTATCCCTCCACCGGGACGGGCGGCTGGGAAACCGCGCTGAGCAATACGCTCTCGCCGGGCGACAAGGTGCTGGCGGCGCGCAATGGCATGTTCAGCCACCGCTGGATCGACATGTGCCAGCGCCACGGGCTTGACGTTCAGATCGTCCCGACCCCGTGGGGCGAAGGCCTGCCCGCTCATCGCTACGAGGAAATTCTTGCCGCCGACAAGAGCCACCAGATCAAAGTGGTGCTGGCCACGCACAACGAGACCGCAACCGGCGTGAAATCGGACATTTCCGCAGTGCGCCGTGCGCTGGATGCGGCCAAGCACCCCGCGATGCTGTTCGTCGATGGCGTGTCTTCCATTGCCTCGATGGATTTCCGCTTTGACGAATGGGGCGTGGACGTCGCGGTGACCGGCAGCCAAAAGGGCTTCATGCTGCCCGTCGGCCTTGCGATCCTCGGCTTTTCCGACAAGGCCGTCGAGGCGTCGAAAACCGCGAAGCTGCCACGGACCTTCTTTGACATCGCCGACATGACCAGGGGCTACGCAGCCAATGCCTTCCCCTACACTCCGCCGGTCGGGCTGATGAACGGGCTGAAGCTTTCCTCCCAGATGATCCTGGACGAAGGCCTGGAAAACGTCTTCGCGCGCCATCACCGGATCGCCGAAGGCGTGCGCCGTGCGGTTCAGGCCTGGGGCCTGAAACTGTGCGCTGTCGGACCGGATGTCTATTCCGACACGGTCAGCGCCATCTGCATGCCCGAGGGGTTCAACGCAGGCCAGATCGTGACGCACGCGGCGTCGAAGTATGGTGTGGCCTTTGGGGTTGGCCTGGGGGAAGTTGCGGGCAAGGTGTTCCGCGTCGGCCATCTGGGCATGCTGACCGATGTGATGACCCTGTCCGGCATCGCCACGGCCGAGATGTGCATGGCTGACCTGGGCCTGAACGTCAATCTCGGCTCGGGCGTTGCCGCAGCCCAGGACTACTATCGCAACACGTCTGCGACCGCCGCCTGAGCACGGAGACGACATGTATATCCCGACCTATGACGACATGCTTGCCGCGCACGAGCGCATCAAGCCGCATATTCGCCTGACGCCGGTCCGCACCTCGGACTATCTGGACAAGCTGGCCGGTGCACAGTTGTTCTTCAAATGCGAAAACTTCCAGGAACCCGGTGCCTTCAAGGTGCGCGGCGCGAGCAATGCGGTCTTCGGGCTGAGCGAGGAACAGGCGAAGAAGGGCGTGGCGACCCATTCGTCCGGCAACCACGCCTCATGTCTTTCCTATGCCGCGATGCTTCGGGGTATTCCCTGCAACGTGGTGATGCCGCACACCGCGCCGCAAGCCAAGAAGGACACGGTGCGCCGCTATGGCGGGGTGATCACGGAATGCGAACCCTCGACCACCAGCCGCGAGGCGGCCTTCGCCAAGGTGCAGGAAGCGACGGGCGGTGATTTCGTGCACCCCTACAACGACCCGCGCGTGATCGCCGGTCAGGGCACCTGCGCACGCGAGTTCATCGAACAGACCGGCGGCCTTGACATGGTCGTGGCGCCGATCGGCGGCGGCGGCATGATCTCGGGCACCTGCCTGACCCTGTCGACGCTTTCCCCGGAAACCAGGGTGATCGCCGCGGAACCGGAGCAGGCCGATGACGCCTATCGCAGCTTCAAGGCCGGCCACATCATTGCCGACGACGCGCCCAAGACCATTGCGGATGGCCTGCTGGTGCCGTTGAAGGATCTGACCTGGCACTTCGTCAGGAACCACGTGAGCGAGATTTACACTGCCTCCGAGCAGGAGATCATCGCTGCGATGAAGCTGATCTGGAAACACCTGCGCGTGGTCATGGAACCCTCCAGCGCCGTCCCGCTGGCCACCGTTCTCAAGAACGCCGACGCCTTCCGCGGCAAGCGGGTTGGCATCATCATCACCGGCGGCAATGTCGACCTCGACAAGCTGCCTTGGATTCAAGGAGCCTGATCCATGAACGCACCCGTGAATTTCGACAATCTGGAGGTCGGCTATGACATCCCCGCCGTCCCGGGAATGGCCGAGGCGGATATCCAGACTCCCTGCCTGATCCTTGATCTCGACGCCCTGGAGCGGAACGTCAAGAAGATGGGCGACTATGCCCGCGCCCATGGCATGCGCCACCGGGTGCATGGCAAGATGCACAAGTCGGTGGACGTGGCCAAGCTGCAGGAACGCCTGGGCGGCTCCTGTGGCGTCTGCTGCCAAAAGGTGTCCGAGGCTGAAGCTTTCGCTCGCGGTGGCATCAAGGATGTCATGGTCTCCAATCAGGTGACCGATCCGGCAAAAATCGACCGCCTTGCGCGCCAGCCCCAACGGGGCGCGCGCGTTCAGGCTCGGGAGACCGGCGGGAACGTCCTGCCAGGTG
>JANOGU010000291.1:0-3520 GCA_031406135.1 Rhodobacterales bacterium | reverse complement strand
GCATGTAGTCGTTGAAGGCTTTGTCGGAAACTTCCTCCACGAGCAGCTGCAACAGCGTGTATCCCCCGCCGGAGTAGCGCCAGTCGGTTCCCGGCTTGTATCCGACAATCACCGCGCCGTCCGCGCCGGGCGATCGATCGGCGGCGCGTGTCAGTGATTGTTCTAGCGTCTGGATCAGTTGACCGGGCGCAAAGCCGCCGTATCCGAGACCGTCGGTGAAACCCGCCGTATGGCTCAAGATCCGGCGCACGGTGACGTCGTCATTGTAGGGGCTGGCGGGCAGCGTCCAGCGCTTGAGATACCGCGAGACCGGTGCATCCAGGTCGAGACGGCCTTGCTCTACGAGCTTCATGACGCCCCACGCTGTCACCCATTTGCTGAGCGACGCGACCTGAAAGAGGCTGTCGCCGTTGACCGGTGCGCCGATCGACTGGAAGTGTGTCGCCACGACGCGGCCGTTTTCGATCAAGGCGAAAGCCGCGTTGCCCCGGTTTTCTGTGTCGAGCTTTGCCGAAGCGGCTGCGGCGAACGCTGGGACATCACCGCGCGGCGCCAAAGGCTGACGCAGCCACCCGCTCAACGCGTTGCCTCCAACAAGCACGGCCCACACCAAGAGGGCGGCTATCGTCGACCCGCCTATGACCAGTGTCTTTCTCATCGCGATACCGTAGTCGCGGCGATCGGACGGTGGCAATCCGAGTGCCGTCGAAGGTCCGCTGTCAGCGATCATTGCTCGGTTGCGGCCCGACCCCTTGCGTCCGCTAGCGGGCAGCAATTCGCCGGTTTGCCGGGACGTCGCCTTTTGGGATTCCTCGCCAGTCGCGAACGGCTGGGTAGGGACTCACTGCTGCCTGATCGCCACAGTGTTATCGTCGACCTTCGATGGCCCAAACGACCCGTTCGCCTGATCCGCTCCAATGAGGCTCTACCAGCGCGCCGTTAGAGACGATGTCATGCGCTAGGCCCAGGCCATTGGCTGCCCGTCGGATTGCGCGTGCGGTCTATGGCTTCTTCGCAAACCCACCAATGGCGCGGGGTTAGTTCAGATGCCTTACTCTCAATAGCGAAAGCAGAAAGGCGATGGTCAGAAGCGCCGTCATGCCGAGATTGATCAGCGCGCCAGCGGCCGGCATTGCCCGTGTGGCCGCGACCTCAGCGACTAAGCCCACCGTATCGACGCCGGTGCGGCCAACCTGCTCAATCAAGAGCACCAAGATGGCGGCCGGTAAACCGGCGCGATAGCGGACGACGACAAGCCAAGTAAACAAGCACAAGGCAAATAGCGCCATACCCCAGGCGCCTGCAGAGCTGATGATGCTCGTGACCGCTGCAGGGCTGAACGTGTCGAGCGGCACTCCATCTACCGTCTGCAGAACTTCGCTCACACTGATGAAGGGGTTCAGTCCACTGAAGTTAAACCCAATCATGGTCTTCATGATCAAGACGGGCGCAAGCAGCCAAACCGCTGCCGACGACCCTTGATATGCGTTCGTAAGACTAAGCGGAAACAGACGGCCCAGCATGTTCATGCTCATTCACTCAGGCCGCGACCGCCGCCTTCAGCCGCTGCCGGCGCCATTCATCGAAGTGGACCTTGCCCAGCCAGAACAGCATGACCGGTAACGGCGCCAGAGCGAGCACGGGCAGCAGCACCGACCGCTGTAGAGCCTCGGGAAACACCTGCTGCTGCCCGATGCAGAACGACCCCGAGGCGATGAACAGCGAGAAGCACATCCGCCACAGGTGCCGGGCGATCCGCGAGACGTTGGACAGTTGCTTGCGCAGAAGCACATGCAGTTCACCTGCGGCGGCGAAGGCCCCGGCGATGGTGAACAGGAAGAAGGCCTGCGGCGGCGAGCCGTCCACCGTGCCGCTGGGGCTGGCCGCGCCCATCCGCATGAAGATCACGCCGGCGGCGGTAATGGAAAGGGCGACGATCAGCCCGATGACCTCCGGGGCGCCGGCCTTCACGTCCCGCCGTCGAGCCGCCCTGACACCACTGACCAGAAGGTACAGCGCCATGATGCCGGCAACGAAGTTGGGCCGCTGCCCGGTGTCAAGGAACGGCGCCACGCCCGCGCCGATGGCGTAGGCCACGAACATCGCCAAAAAGAACACCGATCCCGCCGCGCGGTGGACCCGCTGGCCCTTGCGCGAGGCCAGGGCGACGACGCCGGTGACCATCCCGATCGCCGCGCCGGCGATGTGCGCCCACAGCAGGGCGTTGGCGCCAAGATGCATCCAGGCCGGATCGCCGGGCTTGGCCTGCAGAGTGTCTGCCAAGGCGATTGAAGGCAGCAGCGCGGCGGCGGCGGCGGCGGCGGCGGCGGCGAACAGGACAGGTGGGACGGGAATTCGCGATGTCATGGACCCCTTTCTTGTCGATAGGTCCGGCGGGCGCCATGATCGTGCGTACCGCGCGCATGATCGTTCGTAACACTGGGGGCCGTGTCGATGTCGAAGTTGACGACGTCAGCAGGAGTCGCCGCTGGCCTGATCGCGTTCGCCGTCCAGCGGGGCGCTGATCGCGCGGCGCTTATGGCCCAGGCCGGCCTGCACCCCGCCGACCTAGAGGACCCCGACGCCCGCCTAGCGTTTGAGACCTATGTGGCACTGATGCGCGCGGCCCAGGACCTCTGCAGTGACCCGGCGCTGGCGCTTCATTTCGGCGAGGCCGTCGACCTGGCGGAGGTGTCGATCGTCGGGCTAATCATGAACGCCTCGGCCACCATGGGTGACGCGTTCGCCCAGATGCAGCGCTTCGGCCGGTTGACGCTGGAGACCGAGGGGCTCAACGACGGGCCACGCTTCGCGCTGACCGCGCGCGACGGCCAGCTGTGGATGGTCGACACGCGCGCTGATCCCGACGCATTCCCGGAACTGAGCGAAGGGGCCTTCGCGCGGCTGGTCTGCGGCCCTCGCCGCTTTCTGCCCGAGCCGCATGTGCTGGAGGTGCAGTTTTCCCACCCGGCACCGGCCTGGAGAGCCGAGTACGACCGCATCTTCCAGTGCCCGGTGTCCTTCTCCAGCGGCTGGAACGCCATGCGCCTCGACCCGCGCATCGCGACCTGGCCTGTGGCGCTTCAGCCGCGCTATGTGTTCGGCGTCCTGACTCTGCGCGCCGACGGCCTGCTCCAGGAGCTCGAGGACCAGAAGACCCTCCGGGGCCGAGTCGAGGCCGTGCTGCTTCCGCTGCTGCACACCGGCGAGGTCGGCGCCGAGGCCGTCGCCCGCGCCCTGGGCTTCAGCCGCCAGACCCTGTTCCGCAAGCTCAAGACCGAGGACGCCACCTACGAACAGGTGCTTGATGCACTGCGCCACCGCATGGCGCTGCGCTACCTCGCCGGCGCCAGGGCCTCGGTCAACGAGACCGCCTACCTCGTCGGCTTCTCCGAACCCGCCGCCTTCTCCCGCGCCTTCAAACGCTGGGCCGGGAAAAGCCCGCGCGAGGTCCAGCCGGCGAGGGCGGCGGGGTGAGCGGAAGGGGCGGGCGGGAGGCACCCTGGGGGGTGATCATCCG
>JANOGU010000276.1:0-5221 GCA_031406135.1 Rhodobacterales bacterium | reverse complement strand
GCATTCCGACGCACACCTACGAATCGACCGTGCTGACCAAGGCCTTCGAAGAGATCACCGGCATCAAGGTGAACCACCAGATCCTCGGCGAAGGCGAGGTCGTGCAGGCCGTCCAGACGCAGATGCAGCCCGGCCGGTGCCTCGCTGACGGCTATGTCAACGACTCCGACCTCATCGGCACCCACGCGCGGATGCAACTGGCCTACAACCTGACCGACCAGATGGCCGGTGAGTGGGCGTCCACGACGAACCCGGGGCTCGATCTGGCCGACTTCATGGGGGCGAGTTTCACCACCGGGCCGGACGGCAAGCTCTACCAGTTGCCCGACCAGCAATTCGTGAACCTCTACTGGTTCCGCAAGGACTGGTTCGACAACCCGGACTTCCAGGCGCGTTTCAAGGAAAAATACGGCTACGACCTCGGTGTGCCGATCAATTGGTCGGCCTACGAGGACATCGCAGACTTCTTCACCAACGACGTGAAGGAGATCGACGGGGTTCGGGTCTACGGCCACATGGACTACGGCAAGCGCGCTCCCGACCTCGGGTGGCGCATGACCGATGCCTGGCTGTCGATGGCCGGCGCGGGCACCGCGGGAGAGCCGAACGGCATCCCGATCGACGAATGGGGCATCCGGATGGAAGCCGGGACCTGCAACCCAGTCGGCTCCAAGACCTCGCGTGGGGGTGAGGCCAACGGTCCGGCAGCAGTCTACGCCATCGCCAAATGGGACGAATGGCTGCGCAAGTACGCCCCTCCCGGAGCTGCGTCGTATGACTTCTACCAGTCGCTTCCGGCGCTTGACCAAGGCAACGTGGCGCAGCAGATCTTCTGGTACTCCGCCTTCGGGGCAGGCTTGGTTCGGCCGAAATCGGAAGGCAACAACGTTGTCGACGATGACGGCAATCTGCTGTGGCGGATGGCACCCAGCCCCCACGGACCGTACTGGAAGGAAGGCCAGAAGGTCGGATACCAGGACGTGGGTTCCTGGACCTTCCTGAAGTCCACCCCCTCGGATCGTGCGCAGGCTGCCTGGCTCTATGCCCAGTTCGTGGTGTCGAAGACCGTGGACGTGAAGAAGTCGCACGTCGGCCTGACCTTCATCCGCGATTCCTCCGTGCGGCATGAGTCGTTCACAGAGCGCGCGCCAAAGCTTGGCGGTCTGGTGGAATTCTACCGCTCGCCCGACCGCGTGCGCTGGTCGCCCACGGGGATCAACGTTCCCGATTATCCGAAGCTGGCGCAGATCTGGTGGCAGCAGATCGGCAACGTGAACTCCGGCGCCGCAACGCCGCAGGAAGCGATGGACGCACTGGCGCAAGAGATCGACGACACGATGGCGCGGATGCAGGCCGCTGACGAATCGGGCAACGTCTATGGCGGTTGCGGCCCACGCCTCGGGCCGGAGGTCGATCCGGCCGAATGGCTGGGCAAGGACGGCGGACCGAAGGCCAAGCTCGACAACGAGAAGCCGCAGGGCGAGACCATCGCCTACGACGAGTTGATCAAGCGCTGGGCCGAAGCCAACTGACGTGACTTTTCCCGCCGGGGGCGCAGGCGAACGCCTTGCGCCCCCGGTTTCCACTTCGGGGGCCCCATGACCATCGGACTCAAGGCCGTTACCAAGACGGTCGGCGGCGTGCCGCACGTCTACCAGACCGATCTGACGCTGGCGGCGGGCGGGTTCAACGTCCTGCTGGGCGCCACCGGCGCGGGCAAGACCACGCTGATGAAAATCATGGCCGGGCTTGACCGGCCGACCACGGGCCGCGTCATCATGGACGGCCGCGACGTGACCGACGTGCCGCCGCAGAAGCGCGGGGTCAGCTTCGTCCACCAGTTCTTCATCAACTATCCGACGATGACGGTCTGGGAAAACATCGCCTCCCCGCTTCGGGTCGCAGGCGTGGCCGCGGCCGAGATCGAACGCCGCGTCGCCGAGGCCGCGGACCTGCTGCGCCTGGGACCGTTCCTCAAGCGCAAACCGGCCGAGCTGTCGGGCGGCCAGCAGCAGCGCACCGCCATCGCCCGGGCGGTGGTGAAGGACGTGAAGCTGGTCCTGCTCGACGAGCCGCTGGCCAACCTCGACTACAAGCTGCGCGAGGAGCTGCGCGACCAGCTCCCAACGCTGTTCGCCGGCCGCGGTGCCACCGTCGTCTATGCCACCTCGGAACCGACCGAGGCGCTGATGCTGGGCGGCCATACCGCGACGCTGTCGGAAGGCCGGGTCACCCAGTTCGGCCCGACGGCCGATGTCTACCGCACCCCGGTCGACGCGGTCAGCGCCGGGGTGTTTTCCGACCCCCCGATCAACCTCGCCCCGGTGGTCAAGCAGGGCCTGCGGGTGAAACTGGACGGCGCCGGCGACTGGGAGGCAGCCGGTCCGGCCGCCGCGCTGGCGGACGGCTCCTACCTGTTCGCGATCCGCCCGCATTTCGTCTCTCCGGCCGGCGGCAAGGGCGTGGCGATCACCGGCAAGGTGGCGGTCACCGAGCTGTCCGGCTCCGACAGCACCGCGCATTTCGCCTTCGGGCCGCATACCTGGGTGTCGCAGGCGCAGGGCGTGCATCCCTACGAGGTCGGCCAGACGCATGTGTTCCATGCCGAAGTGGGCGCCGGCTTCTACTTCGACACAGCCGGACGGAGGGTCGCCTGATGGCCGAGATCGCGCTCAAGAACCTCCGTCACAGCTTTGTTCCGCAACCGAAATCGGATGCGGACTTTGCGCTGAAGCGGATCGACCTGACCTGGGCCGACGGCGGCGCCTATGCGCTGCTCGGCCCCTCGGGCTGCGGCAAGTCGACCCTGCTGAACATCATCTCCGGCCTGCTGGCCCCGTCCGAGGGCCAGGTCCTGTTCGACGGCCGGGACGTGACGCGGCTGGCGCCGACCGAGCGCAACATCGCCCAAGTGTTCCAGTTCCCGGTGATCTACGACACGATGACGGTCTACGACAACCTCGCCTTCCCGCTGCGCAACCGCGGCGTGGATGCGGCGACGGTGGACCGGCGGGTCAAGGCCATCGCCGAGATGCTGGAGCTGACCGACCAGTTGAGCCGCCGCGCCGCGGGGCTGACGCCGGACGCCAAGCAGAAGATCTCGATGGGCCGCGGCCTGGTGCGCGAGGACGTGAACGTCGTGATGTTCGACGAGCCGCTGACAGTGATTGACCCGCACCTCAAGTGGAAGCTGCGCTCCAAGCTCAAGGAGCTGCACCACCGTGTCCGGGCGACGATGATCTACGTCACCCATGACCAGACCGAGGCGCTGACCTTCGCCGACCAGGTGGTGGTGATGCAGGACGGGCTCGTGGTGCAGGTGGGCACGCCGGTCGAGCTGTTCGAGCGTCCGGCGCATACCTTCGTCGGCCATTTCATCGGCTCGCCGGGAATGAACGTGATCCCCTGCGAAGTGCGCGGCGGGGCGGCCCTGCTGGGGGGAGAGAAAGTGCTGGAAGTTCCCGCGGCAACAGACGGGAAACGAACGGAAATCGGGATCAGACCGGAATTCGTCCGCTTCGGGGCCGCCGGGGTGCCGGCCGTGGTCGTGCGGGTTTCGGATGCCGGCCGTACCCGGGTGGTCGAGACCCCGCGTCGGCGAGACCCGCGTCAACGCGGTGCTCGACCCCGGCGCAACCGTGCCGGAGGGGCAGACGCACCTGATCTTCGACCCGGCCCGCACCGGGCTTTACGCTGACGGCTGGCTGGTGGAGGGCGCACGATGAGGGTCGAGAACAACCGCGCCTGGTTCCTGGTCCTGCCCGTCGTCCTCCTGGTCGCGTTCAACGCGCTGATCCCGCTGATGACCGTGGTCAACTACTCGGTGCAGGAGACCTTCGGCGACAACACCTTCTTCTGGGCCGGCTTGCGCTGGTTCGAGCAGGTGCTGACCTCGGAACGCTTCCACGCGGCGCTGGGGCGGCAGGTCATGTTCACCGCGATCATCCTTGCCATCCAGATCCCGCTCGGCGTGGGCATCGCGCTCTCCATGCCGCGCACGGGCTTCTGGGTGCCGGTCTGTCTGGTGCTGATGTCGCTGCCGCTGCTGATCCCGTGGAACGTGGTCGGCGCGATGTGGAACATCTTCGCGCTGCCCGACATCGGGCTTCTGGGCTACTTCCTGAACGAGGTCGTGGGGCTGGAATACAACTACACGCAGAACCCGGTCGCGGCCTGGTTCACCATGGTGCTGATGGATGTCTGGCACTGGACCTCGCTGGTGGTCCTGTTGACCTACGCCGGCCTGGTCTCGATCCCCGACGCCTACTACCAGGCGGCCAAGATCGACGGCGCGTCCCCCTGGGCGGTGTTCCGCCATATCCAGCTGCCGAAGCTCAAGCGGGTGCTGACCATCGCCATCCTGCTGCGCTTCATGGACAGCTTCATGGTCTACACCGAGGTCTCGGTGCTGACCGGCGGCGGCCCCGGCAACTCCACCACGATGCTGTCGATCGACCTGGTGAAGATGGCACTCGGCCAGTTCGACCTCGGCCCGGCGGCGGCGATGAGCCTGATCTACTTCCTGATCACGCTCTTGGTGTCGTGGCTGTTCTACACCCTGATGACCCGGAACGAGGAACAGTGATGCGCAAGCGATCCCTCATCCCGATCCTCTACATCGCCTTCCTGATGCTGCCGATCTGGTGGCTGGTGTCGATGTCGTTCAAGACCACGAACGAGATCCTGGGCGGCTTCTCGTTCTTTCCGCAGGACTGGACGGTGGCCAGCTACGTCACCATCCTGACCGACCCGACCTGGTACTGGGGTTACATCAACTCCATCCTCTATGTCACGATCAACACGGTGCTTTCCATCTCGGTGGCCCTGCCGGCCGCCTATGCCTTCAGCCGCTACCGCTTCCTCGGCGACAAGCACCTGTTCTTCTGGCTCCTGACCAACCGCATGGCGCCGCCGGCGGTCTTCGCGCTGCCGTTCTTCCAGCTCTATTCGGCGGTGGGCCTGTTTGACACGCATCTCGCGGTGGCGCTGGCGCACTGCATCTTCTCGATCCCGCTGGCGGTGTGGATTCTGGAAGGCTTCATGTCCGGGGTGCCCAAGGAACTGGACGAGACCGCCTATGTCGACGGCTATTCCTTCCCGCGCTTCTTCGTCACCGTGTTCATCCCCAACATCAAGGCGGGCGTGGGGGTCGCGGCGTTCTTCTGCTTCATGTTCTCCTGGGTGGAGATGCTGTTGGCCAAGACCCTGACGGCGGTTCAGG
>JANOGU010000271.1:0-3823 GCA_031406135.1 Rhodobacterales bacterium | reverse complement strand
AACGAACCACCCCATCGTCCGCGCGCCGATCCGCCCCACCGCCGCCCCGCCGCCCAGATGGGCGATGCCGACCGTGAGGGTGGTCAGCACCAGCGGGGCGGCGGTGGGGCGGATCGGCGCGCGGACGATGGGGTGGTTCGTTACCGCCTCCCTGGTGTCGCTCGGCCTTGGCCTGATCATGGTCAACCTGTTCAAGCCGGGCGTGGACTTCCCGGTCACGCTGGACACGGCGGTGGCGGATGTCTCGTCGGTGTCGACCGGCGCATTCTCGCTGGCAGAGTTCATAACCCACGTGTTCCCGACCTCGATCGTGGATGCGATGGCGCGCAACGAGATCCTGCAGATCGTGGTGATTTCCCTGTTCCTGGGGGTCGCGCTGCAGTCGCTGGGGCAGAAGACGGCCCGGGTGACCGACCTGCTGGAGCAGGGCGCTTTCGTGATGCTGAAGATCACGGGATATGTGATGGCGGCGGCGCCCTTCGCCGTGTTTGGCGCGATTGCCTACACGGTCTCGCTGCAGGGCCTCGGTGTGATTGCGGACTATGGCAGGCTGGTGGGAACGTTCTTCCTGGCGCTGTTTGTGCTGTGGGCGCTGCTGATCTTTGTCGGCTTCCTGATTCTTGGGCCGCGCGTGTTCAAGCTGATCTGGGATGTGCGGGCGCCGGGACTGCTGGCCTTCGCCACCGCGAGTTCCGAGGCGGCGTATCCGCGCCTGCTGGAACAGCTCGAGCGGCATGGCATCGCCAACCGGGTGGTCTCATTCGTGCTGCCGCTGGGGTATTCGTTCAACCTCGACGGCTCGATGATGTACTGCACGTTTGCGGTGATGTTCATCGCCCAGGCGATGGGCGTGCCGCTGACAGTTGAGCAGCAGATCGGGATGCTGCTACTGTTGATGGTCACGTCGAAGGGGATTGCAGGGGTGCCGCGCGCCTCGCTTGTCGTAATCTCGGCTACGCTTCCGGCGATGGGCATGGATCCGACCTGGATCGCGCTGGTGCTGGCGGTCGACGCCTTCATGGACATGGGGCGCACGGCGACCAATGTGATCGGGAACTCGATCGCCTGCGCGGTGATCGCCAAGTGGGAAGGCCTGCTGTCCGATCCGGACAAGGATCCGCCAACTATCGAGGAAGTTCTCGGGCCGGGCGAGGAAGACGCTGCGTCTATGGCGAACAGGTGACCCCAAAACGGGCGGTCCTGACGCACTGGTCAGTTTCCGGAGCGGAAATTTAGAACATGTGCATCGACGCGCGTTGACGTGGCATGTCGCGCAGGGCATATGCCCGCAAAAGAAGGGTTGCCGGCTCCTCCCGGCGGTGTGGCGAAGAACAAATACAGCGCCGCTTCCAAGACCCCAGGGGCTCGATGCATTCGTCAGAAATGCGACGAGAGCGCGCAACCTCATCTGCAAAAAACGGCGCCGCCATACTGGCGCTGGGGGCAAAACGAAGGCATAAATTTCCTGTCTCGCCACCAAGGCCTAGATGCCGGGGTTGAGATGGTGGGGCGTCGAGAGCGAGAGAGACATGTACTACGCTGCCAAGCGGAAAAACACGACGACGCGCGCGATCGGCCTTGCAGGCGTGATCGTGGCCCTCGGCGGTTCCGGTTACGCGCTGGCCAACGGGCTCGGCCTGATCGAGAACAAGGTGCCCGAAGCATCTGAAGTTGTGATCATCGAAGAACTCGAAGAGGTGGTCGACGAAGAGCCGCCGCCGCCGCCGGTCGATGTCGACCTGCCGCCGCCGCCGCCGCAGGTGATCCTGCCGGACTTTGTGTTCGACACGCCGCCGCCGCAGGAGAATGCGATCCAGAAGGTGCAGGCGGTCCCCAATCCGCAGCCGCCGCCCCCGAAGGTCGAGGCCAAGCCTGCGCCGTCGGTGCCGCCGGTCCGTCCGAAGGCCGACGCGAACAGGTTCGCCAAGCTGCTGGTTGAAGATTATCCGTCCGCCGCCCTGCGCAAGAAGCAGGAAGGCGACGTGACGCTGTCCATGTGCATGGGCGTCGATGGTCGTGCGAGTGATGTGAAAGTCATCAAGTCGAGCGGCGTCGATGCGCTTGATGAGGCGGCGGTCAAGGGCATCCCGAAATTGCGCTTCCAGCCGGCGAAGGATTCTGCGGGCAAGGCGGTCGCCTGGTGTCCGCCGACATATCCGCCCTACACGATGGTGCTGTCCTGGAAGTTGCCGGAGTAAGAGCCGGCAGGTGGCAGGCGCGCTGGGGCATTGGCGTTCAAGCGGGTTAATGGTGAGGCGGACGAAGGGATAGCTTCGCACCGCCGCAGATAGTCTCGGGGTGACCCGAATGAGGAGAAGACGGTTATGAAGAAGGCGTATCTCGGGGAAGGTCTGAAGCGGCAGGCTGGTCCGGTAAGACTGTTGCTGGCCGCGCTTGCGATGGTGTTCATGCCGATGGCTGCGCTCGCGCAGCCGGCGGATGCTCCGCCGATGCTGCCGACGGAAGAATCTGCGCCTGCTCCGGAAGCTGCCGCTATGGCTGCTGAACCTGCCGCGGCCGCCGAAGCCGAAGGCGAAAAAGCAGCGGCCGACCACTTCTCCGTCATGGCCGTCTGGGAGCAGGGCGACGTCGTCGCCAAGGGCACCCTTATCCTGATGATCCTGATGTTTGCCGGATCGATCTACATCGCCGTCACCAAGGCGGTCGACCAGTACATGCTCAACAACCAGATGAAGAAGATCCCGGCATTCTGGGACGCGAACACGCTGGACGAAGGCCTCGACCTGCTCGGCCGCAACAACGCGTTCCGTTCGGTTGCCGAAGGCGCGATCGCCCAGGCCAACTCGGCCCAGGCCGGTCTCGGCGCGCGTATCTCGCGCTCCGACCGCATGTCGCACCAGGTCGGCATCGAACTCGAGCGCGTTAATGGCCGTCTCCAGAGCGGCATGGCCTTCCTGGCCACCGTCGGCGCCATCTGCCCGTTCGTCGGCCTGTTCGGCACGGTGTGGGGCATCGTGCAGGCGCTGATCCGCATCACGGCTTCGGGCGACGCCTCGATCGAGAAAGTGGCTGGACCTGTCGGCGAAGCGCTGATCATGACCGCCATCGGTCTCGCGGTCGCCGTCCCGGCGGTTATCTTCTACAACCTGCTCGGCCGTACCAACAAGAACATCTCCGACTCGGCCCGTCACTTTGCGTACGACATCGACAAGCTGATGGCGTCGTCGACCAAGGCCTAAGTGTGGACCGCGTGAGGAGAGCCGAACATGTCCAATGAGACCATAGGCTCGGGCGGCGGTATTTCGCTGGTTGAGGAGGAGGAATCTCCCGTCAACTCGTCGATCAATACCACCCCCCTCGTCGACATCATGCTTGTGATGCTGATCATCTTCCTGATCACCATCCCGGTCGCTGTCGCGAGCATCCCGGTCGACTTGCCGAACGAAAGGAACGTGGTCGTCATTCCGCGGAAGGAGAACATCAACCTCTCCGTCCGCCCCGATGGCGCCGTGTTCTGGAACCTAGCCGAGATCACCGAAAGCCAGCTGGCTTCCCGTCTGGCGGTTGCCGCCCGACAGAACCCGCAGCCCGAAGTGCATATCCGCGGAGACCTCAGCACGCCCTACTTCGAGGTCGGCAAGGTGGTCGAGGTCGCCCAGCGTGCGGGTATTCTAAAGGTCGGCTTCATCACCAAGGCGCCGCTGCGCAGCTAGCGATGACGTGTAAACTTCCCTCCCCCCTTCTTCTTGGGGGGAGGGCCACAGGAGTAAATCGGCATGTCAATGTCAGTGGGCGAAGTCGCCGAAGGCGAGCCGCTCTCGGAAATCAACACCACGCCGCTGATCGACGTGATGCTGGTGCT
>JANOGU010000268.1:0-8281 GCA_031406135.1 Rhodobacterales bacterium | reverse complement strand
AGGGCCTGACCCGCCTCCACTCCATGATCAGTTCCGTCGGCTCAGGCCCTGATCTCGACGTCGCAAGGGGGGTCAATTTTGGACGCCGATCCGGGGTCAGTTTTGCGCGCCGATTGACAAATTGGGGTCGCCGTAAACCCGAACGACCCGGTCATAACCTCGATTATTGCCCGATATGCCGAAGTTCTGAACGGGTTCTTCCAGACGGAGGCCCTTCATGTTGAAAGATACATCTGGCGCAGTAGGAATGATTCCCGGGTTTGCGCGGCCCATGCCGAATACGACGACCAGATTTTCTCGTGGTCCGATCCTCCTGAAGGCGGTCATCCGGGCCAGGGGTGGAACTGCCGATGCACCGCAGAACCGATCATTGATCAGGCCAGCATACCTGAGGGCGCAGTGTGCGACATCCTGACGGGAGATCGACTTGCGTCCGTGTTTCCTGACGCCGACACCGAAAAACTCTCGGCGATTGCACGCGAGATGGATTTGAGGGTCGTATCAAGTCAGCTCGATACGCGAGAGAGGCTGATCCATTTTCTTGCTCAGATGAGGCAGGAGGCGGGAAGCGATGCGCGCTTGGTCGAGGGTTTCAATTACAACGTCAATGGCTTGATGACTACATACGCCTACTTCAGAGATAACCCAGAAGAAGCGGAACGCTTCGCCAGAACCGAAGATCATCCCGCTGATCCTGTTTTCATTGCAAATCTCGCTCTCGCCAATCGCAACGGCAACGGCGATGCCACCAGTGGCGACGGGTGGACCTATCGCGGACGCGGCCTGTTTCAGTTGACTGGTCGCGGAAACTATCGCGAATTCACGATCTGGCACGAGAGCTTATTTGACGAAAGAGTGGACTTTGAAGTCGATCCGGACCGCGCGGCTGAGCCGATCTACGCCGTGAGATCAGCGATCTTCTTCTGGCTGAATCGAAATCTGCCTGCCTTGGCCGACGTGGGCCTTACAAACGAGGCGACAGATGCAATCACGCGACGCATCAATCGAGACACGGACACCTACGAATCGCGCCAGAGGATCATGCGCAGAATTCGTGACGGCAGGCAGTTCGATGGAATCTGCCGGTTTTCGGTGGCTCGTCCAAGATTTGAGGATGCAGAATGAGAGTTCTTGCTGCCTTTTCTTCTGTTCTGATTGCACTTTCGTCAGTGGTCATGGCCGAAGAACTGGACAGTTTTCAAACGCTATATGACGAAAGACGTGTCGAGACCCAGACACTTTCGATCCGCCTGGGCATGGTCGATGAAGACGTCCGTTTTTCTGTTACGCTGCATGACAAGGAAACAGGCATTGAAAGGCGTCATGAGTTTGATGGCGAGGGTTCGAACGATGTGACCCCGTTTCAGTTGGGCTACATGAACTACTGCGACACGCCGGTCATCCTGCTGACCATAGAATATCCATGGCGTCACGATCTGCCCAAGTTTGGGCGGGTTCTATCCACTTTCGCCTTCCGTGAATCCGATTTCGCATTCATCGACGTTGCCTATGGCCCATTGACCGACATCGCGCTAGCCGATCAAACCGCTTACGAACCATCCGACTTTGACATGCTGCCGCCGATCAGAGTGCGTTGCCTCGCTGGTCGTGAAGGAAAGCCCTTCGAATTCTTCGAGCAAGAAACCAAATAGCTGGCTCCCGAGCCCAGAGAAGGTTCGACCGGGCTCTGTCAGAGCAATCAGACCGACTCGTCCTTTCCCCCTCCATCCCCTATCGGATGGGCATAACTATACTTTCTGTAAGGAGAAAAGCCTTGCAGCGCGCTTCGCAGGAGACCAGCCGGACGTCGTTGAGCGTAGCAGACCAGTTTAATCTGACAATGCCCCCATGAGGTCAAGCCGGGGGCGGGGGCGGGGCTTCCAACGCCCGGGCGTCGGTCTCCAGCGCGGTGATCGCCGCGCCGATCCGGGCGTCGGTGACCGCGGTGCCCTCGATGCCCTGCGCCCGGGCGAGGTCCTGCGCCAGCGTGGAACAGGAGGCGCCGAAGGCCGCCACCGCGTTCTCCAGCCGCAACAGCCCGTCATCGGCCATTCGGCCGAAACCCTCCGCCGCGCGCACCTGGGCATCGAGACCCGCGCCTGCGGCCGCCCCGACCTCGTTCAGCCGCTGCCGGTTGCGCGTCCCCATGGCGACGTGAAAGCGCGAATCCGCGCGCAGCGTGGCCACCTGCCGGGAGATCCCGATGATCCGCTCCAGCCAGGCATCGACCCGCGGCAACAGCGGCCGCAACGCCCGCCGGGCGGCTCGCGGTGCCTTGGCCTCGGCCATCGCCAGCCGCACCCGGTATTCGATCGCGGTGCGCGCCTGCCGGGTCACCTCCAGATCGTCGCGCATGGTCTGGCCGAAACCGCGCGCCAGAAACTCGCGCCAGAGCCCGTCGTCGTTGGCCTTGTCGCGAAGGTCCAGCACGACCTTGACCGCCAGCACCACAGCCCCGGCGGACCCGGCAAGGACCCAGGTGCCGGGGTTCAGGAGGCCGCGGCTTTCCGCCACGTAGCAGGACACCGCCGCGATTCCGGCCAACCCGATCAGCACCGCGTTCGCCGGCGCCATCAGCGCCGCCTCGATCCGCGCCCGCAACAGCCCGCCGCGCAGCGCCGAGGCGCTGGCCTCGCCGGGGGGTGGCAGCGGCTGCATCTACTGCTCGGCCGAAATGCGCAGGTAAGCCTGGCCGATGGAGGCCGGATCGGCGGTGAAGTAGGTGCCGTTGGTCTCTGCCGCCAGTCGCTTCAACAGCTCCTCGTCGGTGCCCTCGCCCAGGCCGATGACAAAGAACTTGGTGCCCTCGACCCCCTCCCCGGTGCCGAGGCAGGTCTGGAACATCCGGGTCTGGGAAATCTGGCCCACCGTGTCCATCCCGTCCGACAAAAGCACCACGCCGTAGAGCCGGTTGTCGCCCGCCGCCCGGTCGCGCGCCGCCTCCTGTCCCAGGAGCTGGGTCGCGGCACAGACCGCGCCGTTGAGGTTGGTGTCGCCGTCGGCGACCAGCCCCAGCACACGGTTGCGCAGCGTCTCGGCCACGCCCGAGACATCGGCGACAGGCTCGGCCAGGGTCACGTTGGTGGAGAACGAAACCAACCCCACCCGGTCGCGCGGGTCCAGCCGCTTGAGAAACTCCGCCGTGGCCTCGGTCGCGGTCTTGATCCGCTCGCCCTGCATCGAGCCCGAGGTGTCGAGCACCAGCAGGATCGTCGCCTTGCGCTTGGTGGTCAGGAACTGGTCGATGATCGCCTCGCTGACCGCGGGCGAGGGGATGTCCATGTCGGGCACCGTCGTCGGCGTGGCCGCCGGGTCGGTGCCGTTCTCCACGGTCAGCCCGCCGCCCGGATTGGCCGCACCCGAGAACGGGCGCACGTAGTTGGCCGAGGCCAGCCCCTGCACCTTGTCGCCGCGCAGGAAGTCGAGAAACAGCTTCGCCGCCTCGGCCTCTGCCGCGTCCACCCAGGGCGCGCCGTCGAGGATGCAATAGGGCTGCGGCGACCAGAAGGTGCCCTCCTGCGGGAAGATGAAGGCGAGCGGAAAGCGCAGCTCCGCCTGGCGCTCGACGTTGAACCGCACCGCGCCCTCCTCGAAGGCCGAGGTGACATGCAGGAAGGCCGGCCCGCCGCGCGCCATGTTGGCCAGAAGGTCGGTCGTCACCATGCCATACTTGGTGGTGTTCTGCGCCAGCGTCCCCAGCGCCGACTCCACCGCCGGGGCATAGACGTCGTCGGTGGTCATCCCCACGGTCTTGCCAAGGGTGGCGTAAATCGACTGCGCGAGGAACAGCAGCCCGGCCGAGGAATACTGCGGATGGGTATGGCCCAGCTTCAGCCGGCCCCATTCCGGGTGGCCGTAGCGTTTCCAGCCCTCGGGGTCGTTGGCCAGCTCGATCAGCGCCTTGATGCTGACCGGCTTGTCCGGCCAGCCCAGCGCCTCGGCCATCGGCCGCCACATGGCCAAGCCCACCGGGGTCAGCACCGTGGGCTCGCAGGGCTGGCTGGCGATGGGCTTGGGGTGGCCGCGGTTCCAGCGTTCGTTCAGCTGGTCCACCCAGGTCAACTCGCCGGGCGACCAGACCACCGGCTGCAACTGTTCGGAGGCGATCTCCAGCATCGACTGGCCCGACAGCACGTTGGACGTGGCGATCTCGATCGGCCGCCCGTCGGCGGTGGTGATCCCGGCCGCCTTGAACTCCGCGACGCCGGCGGCCAGCCATTTCGATTTGGTGACCGCACTCGACACGGTGATGGAGACCGGCTCGCCCCCCCCGGTGATCTGCGGCAGGCCGAGGCCGCCGCCCTCCTTGAGGCCGAAAGTATAGATCGCCCCGCCGATCAGCCCCGCACCGATCAGGATCGCCAGAAAATTGCGCCGCGAACTCATGGGGCCGCTCCTTGCTGAATGGCGGCAGGCTAACCGCCCCCGCCGGGCCGCGCAATCGGTGGATCAGGCGGCCAGCGGCGCGATCAGGCCCGCGCCCTCGGCGCGGTTGGAATTGACCGCTGTGCCCACCCTATGCCCGGTCAGCACTCCGGCCGCCGAAGCCCGCATCAGCACCGCCGCACCATGCCCGGCCTCGCCCAGCCACAACGGCCAGTCCGCCGTCTTCAGCACGACCGGCTCGCGGTGGTGCAGGCCACGCATCCCCGGCCCGGCCCCGGTGGAGACGATGGCCACGGTATCGAGCCCCTGCCCCTCGCGGTCCCACCGGCTCCACACCGCGGCAAAAGCCAGCGGCAGCCCATCGGCGCGGGTGAAATACCAGGGCAGCTTCTTGCCCTCCACTGTCTCCCATTCGAAGAAGCCCGAGGCGGGAACAAGGCAGCGCCGCGACCGGACCGCCTCGCGGAAGGCGGGCTTGGCGGCGATGGTGTCGGACCGCGCGTTGATGATCAGCGGGCCATCCGCGGGCGTCCTGTACCAGGCCGGCAGCAGCCCCCAACGCATCGCGCGCAGCCGCCGCGCGCCGTCCTGCGACGCCACAACCGGGATCGTCTGTGTCGGGCAGACGTTGTAGCGCGGGCCGGCCGGCAGGTCGTTGCCCTGCACGGCATCGAACAGCGCCGCCAGCGCCTCGTTCGGATGGGTGATGGTGAAGCGTCCGCACATCGGCGACAGCAATGCACTGCCCGGGCCATCCTGGAAAGCGCCTGACGCCGAAGCCCGCGCCGTCCGACCGATGGTCCGTTCTGACGCGGGCGCCGCGGTCGCAGCCGTTTTCTGCTTCCCGTCTCATGGGTCGGGTTCCTGTTGGCGAAGGCGCTGACCACGGACGACGTCAAGCCCATCGCCGGGATCAAGAGCCGGGCGGGGGCGTGCTCGTCGGGGACCACGCGCTCCTTGCCGCGGCGAGCGCTCCGGGATGGCTGCGCTAGGGCCGGCGGACCAGGTAGCGCACGGTCTTGCCCGCAGCCGGGCTGCCGCGGCCCATCTCGGCAAAGCCGAGGGCAGCGTGGAAAGCATCAGAGCCGGGGTTCGGCGGGTCGAGGTTGACCTCGCAGACCAGCGCAGCGTCCCCCGCCGACGCCGCCGCCAGACGATAGAGGCCGCGGGCCAGGCCGCGGCCGCGGGCCGCTGCTGCCACGACTACACGGTCGATGTACAGGAAGTCGTCGAGCCGGTCGCAGAACCAGCGGTAATTCGGGCTGGCATAGGTGGCGCCGGGGCGAAAGCCGAGGATGAAGGCCTCGGCCTGCCCGGCATCCGCCCAGGTCACCGCAAGATCGGCGGCGGCGACGAGCGCCGCCAGCGCCGCCGCGTCGAGTGGCGAGGTCGCCTGCTCCTCGGCCCGGTTCAGGGCAAGCACCTGGGTCAGCAGGCCGGCGCCCGCCGACTTCAGGTCCAAGTGCCTTCCGGCGATGCCTGTCCGGTCGCTTGCGGTCACGGTCCGATCTCCGCCGCAAAGCCTAGTCGGGGTGGACGGCAATGGGAACCGGGCGCGGGCATAGGGGGCCACGGTGGAACGGAGGGCGGCAGGGCGGTCCGCAAGGTCTTGCCGTGCGCGCCGCTGCTCGACGGCCCAGCCGATGCTGATCGAGACGCAGGGGATTGCCGCGACCGGGAGGATGCGCCGAGGATTGCGTCCCCGCCCCCCAGCGCCTAAGGACGGCCGCCGGAAACATGGGAGCCCGCGATGGCGCTGAAGATCGGGATCGTCGGCCTGCCCAACGTGGGAAAATCCACGCTGTTCAACGCCTTGACCCGCACCGCCGCAGCCCAGGCGGCGAACTTCCCGTTCTGCACCATCGAACCCAACGTGGGCGAAGTGTCGGTCCCGGACCCCCGGCTTTCGGTGCTGGCCGGCATTGCCGGGTCGAAACAGCTGATCCCGGCGCGGATCACCTTCGTCGACATCGCCGGGCTGGTGCGGGGGGCGTCGAAGGGCGAAGGCCTTGGGAATCAGTTCCTCGCCAACATCCGCGAATGCGACGCGGTGGCCCATGTTCTGCGCTGCTTCGAGGATGGCGACATCACCCATGTCGAGGGTCGGATCGATCCGGTGGCGGATGCCGAGACGGTCGAGACCGAGCTGATGCTGGCCGACCTCGAGTCGGTGGAGCGTCGCCGGGCGAATTTGGTGAGGAAAATCAAGGGGGCGGACAAGGAAGCGCTGGACCAGGACCGGCTGTTCGCAGCGGCGCAAGTGGCGCTGGAGTCAGGTCGGTCGGCGCGGACGGTGGCGGTGGCGGAGGCGGACCGCAAGGCCTGGGCGGGGCTGGGGCTGTTGACCGGAAAGCCGGTGCTATATGTCTGTAATGTCGAGGAAAATTCCACCGCCAGCGGCAATGCGCAGACCGTGCGGGTGGCGGCGATGGCGGCGGCGCAGGGCGCGGGGGTGGTGGTGATCTCGGCCCGCATCGAGGAGGAGCTGGCACAATTGCCCGAAGCTGAGGCATCCGAGTTTCTCGAGGCGATGGGGCTGGCCGAGGCGGGGCTCGACCGGCTTATCCGAGAAGGTTACAAGCTGTTGGGATTGCACACATATTTCACCGCCGGGCCAAAGGAGACGCGGGCCTGGACGATCACTTTGGGCACGCTTGCCCCGCAGGCGGCGGGCGTCATCCATGGCGATTTCGAGAAGGGCTTCATCCGGGCGGAGACCGTGGCCTACGCCGACTATGTGGCGGGCAACGGCGAGCCGGGGGCGCGGGAGGCGGGGAAATTCCGTCTGGAAGGAAAGACGTACGAGGTGCGGGACGGGGATGTGCTGCACTTCCTGTTCAATGCGTGACGTGCGCTGCGGGCAGGGGCAAGCCCGGACCGGCAATCCCTCGCGGACGCTGCACTGACCCCCAGGCTGACGGGCCGTTTCCCGGGAGTCCGTCGGTCGGGTTCGCGTCGGGTATCTGTCGGGCATCCGTCGGGCATCCGTCGTGACAAGGTGGCGGCGGAGCGGCGTCAGCCTGGATTGCGACCCGGCGGAGAGAGTCGGGGCGAGCCCCGACCCGCGAGGCTTGCCGTTGGGTGCGAAGGGCATTGTCAGATCAAATCAGTCTGCTAACCTCCATCTTGCCAGGTCGGTCTCCTGCGAAGCGCGCGGCAAGGCTTTTCTCCTTACAGAACGGGTAGTTATGCCCATCCGATAAAGCTCTTGAAGCGGAAACGCATCCGCCGCCGCACATACCTGACCCGCGAAGCCGCAAGGCAGGACGTCTTCGAATACATCGAGATGTTCTACAACCCGAAGCGCAAGCACACCAACAACGGCATGCTGTCGCCCGTTGACTTCGAAACCAGGCAGCAGAAACTGAACGAGGCATGCGTCTGGGAAACCAGGGGCACCTCAATCCTTTCTCCGACCGCGAGTCAGCGCTCAGACCTTCAGAGCCGCTGCCCCTCGCCGCATTACTACCAGAGCGCCTCGGCGGCTGATGCGGAGGTCACCAGTGCCGAGGTGTATGCATGCGTCGGTCGCGTCATGATCTCGACCGTCGGCCCAGTTTCGCAAATTCGTCCACCTTGCAGGATCACCAGACGGTCCGCGAAATGCCGGATGACGGCAAGGTCATGGCTGACGAAGAGAACGGCGACACCGGTCTCGCGGCGAAGATCGGCCAGAAGCTCAAGGATGGCCGCCTGCACGGAGACATCGAGCGCCGACGTGATCTCGTCGCAAAGTAGGAACTGCGGATCGGCGGCTAGCTGTGGAACCTCAACAGGTTGTCCATCGGTAACGCGAGACGGCTGATGGGTGGCTTGGAGTTTAGACTGCCGTGCGGGCGGTGCCAATTGTACATGTGGGTCCATTCCGGGAGGTGGGATTTGCGCTGATCCGAGG
>JANOGU010000265.1:0-2602 GCA_031406135.1 Rhodobacterales bacterium | reverse complement strand
CCGTCACAACCCGCCCGGCGGGGCTTCCCCCCCCCCCGCCCCCCCCCCGGCGAGAAACGCCCGGCGGGGTTTTTTGCGCCGCACGGCGGTTGCCGCGGTTCAGGTCCGCCGCCCGGCGAAGCGCACCTGCCAGTCGGCACGTTCCTCGTCGGTGATCTTGCGGAACAGGTTTTCCGGTACCGTGAAGCGATGCCCGGCAGGCAACGCCCGGAGCGCCGCGGCCAGATCCGAGGGCCAGGTCCAGTCCTCCGACCCCACGGCCGCCGCCATCGCCGCCGCCGCGTCGGGAATGAACGGCCGCGACAGGATCGCGTAGATGCGGATCAGGCTCATCGCCAGCCGCACCTGCGCCGCGGCCTGCGCCGGGTCGGACTTGAACACCGTCCAGGGCGCGGCCGACTGCAGATACTCGTTCCCCGCCGCCCAGATCGCGCGCAGCTCGCTCGCCGCGCGGCGCACCTCGATCCCCTCCATCGCCGCCTCGTAGGCGGCCAGCCGCTGCGTCAGTTCCGCCACCAAGGCGGTCTCGCGCGCGCCCCAGTCGCCGCCGTCGGGCAGAGTGTCGCCGAACTTCGATTTCGCGAACTTGGTGACCCGGCTGACCAGGTTGCCCAGCACGTCGGCCAGATCCTTGTTCACCGAGACCTGGAAATTCTCCCAGGTGAACTCGCTGTCCGCACTCTCCGGCGCGTGGCTGAGCAGCCACCAGCGCCAGTAGTCCGCCGGCAGCATCTCCAGCGCCTGGTCCATGAACACGCCTCGGCCTTGCGAGGTGGAGAACTGACCGCCGTCGTAATTGAGGTAGTTGAAGCTCTTGATGTAGTCCACGAGCTTCCAGGGCTCGCCCGAGCCCATGATCGTCACCGGAAAGCTCAGGGTGTGGAAGGGCACGTTGTCCTTGCCCATGAATTGCACATATCGAACATCGTGGGCGCCCCTGTCGGTCCGCCACCAGCGCTCCCAAGCACTTTCCGAACGTCCCGTCGCCGCCGCCCATTCCCCGGCGCAGGCGATGTATTCGATCGGCGCGTCGAACCAGACGTAGAACACCTTGCCCTCCATCCCCGGCCAGGGCTGGTCTCCCTTCCTGACCGGCACCCCCCAGAACAGGTCCCGGGTGATCCCGCGGTCCTGCAGCCCCTCGCCGTCGTCCAGCCATTTCAAGGCGATGGAGGTGGTCAGCAGCGGCCAGTCGGTTCGCGTGGTGATCCACTCCCGCAGCTTCCTGCGCATCGCCCGCTGTCGCAGGTACAGGTGCTTGGTCTCGCGCACCTCCAGATCGGTGGAGCCGGAGATGGCGGAGCGGGGGTTGAGGAGATCGGTGGGATCAAGCTGCTTGGTGCAGTTCTCGCACTGGTCGCCGCGGGCGCGGTCGTAGCCGCAGTTGGGGCAGGTGCCCTCGATGTAGCGGTCCGGCAGGAAGCGGCCATCGGCCACGGAATAGATCTGTTTCTCAGACACTTCCGAAACCAGACCCGCAGCATCGAGGCGGCCCGCGAAATGCTGCGTCAGGCGGTGGTTCTGGGGCGAGGAGGAGCGGCCGAAATGGTCGAAGGACAACCGGAACCCCTCGCCCAGCGCCTTCTGCACCGCCCACATCTCGGCGCAATACTCAGCGACCGGCTTGCCCGCCTTGGCCGCGGCCAGTTCCGCCGGGGTGCCGTGCTCGTCGGTGGCGCAGAGGAACAGCACCTCGTGGCCCCGCCCGCGCAGATAGCGGGCGTAGAGGTCGGCCGGAAGCTGGGACCCGACCAGGTTGCCCAGGTGCTTGATTCCGTTGATATACGGGATCGCCGATGTGATCAGGATCCGGGCCATGGCAGCCAACTCCGAACGGTCGCGCGCTGTCCTAGCGGATGCGCCAGCAAAGGGCCAGTGCGGCGTCCCGTGGCCCGGCTTGTGGCAGCGGCCGCCTGCGGGTAGTCTGTCGGCAAAAGAAACGGGGGCGGGCATGGGCATCGGACGGCAGGCGCTGGCGGCATTCGCCGTGCTTCTTCTCGCGGGCGGCTACGCCGCGGTCACCTTCGCGCCCTCGCCCTCGACCGGGCAGACGGTGGCGACGCCTGAGATCACCGACGACAGCCTCGCCGCCGCGCTGGCCGCCCGCCGCGCGGCGCTGGAGGCAGCACTGGCCGAGGCCGCGCCGGAGGCGCGCGGCGCGATCCTGGCCGAGCTGGCCGCGGTGCGCCGGGCGCAGTCCGATCCGGCCGGGTCGCTGGTGGCAGCGGAGAGCCTGCGCGGGCATCTGTCGGCCGCCGCCGATCTCTATGCGGACTCCGAGACCGCCGCCGCCATCGGCACCGCGGCCACGGCGCAGGCCGCGGGCGACCTCGCCGGCGCCCAGGCGGCGCTGGGCGAGGCCATCGTCGCCGCCGAGGCCGAGGTCAGTCGCGCCGCGCGGTTGGCCTATGCGCTGGGCGAGCTGTACGGACAGCGCGGCTATGTCGTCGACGCCGCCCGCGCCTATGTCCGCGCCGCGGCGCTGGAGCCGTCCTATCCCAACCTGCTCGCCGCCTCGAAATGGGCGCGCCAGGCGGGTGACGTGCAGACCGCGCAGAACTACGCCGTGCCGCTCCTGCAATCGGCGGTGCGCAGCTTCGGC
>JANOGU010000230.1:0-2663 GCA_031406135.1 Rhodobacterales bacterium | reverse complement strand
CCGGTGGGCAAGCGCACGATCCTGTTCGGCTTCCTGGTGACCCTGACCAACCCCAAGGCGATCGTGCTGTTCGCCAGCGTCTTCGCCACCGCGGTCAGCGCCTCGACGCCGGTCTGGCTGATGGCGTTGATGATCGGCCTGGTGACCGTGTCGTCGCTGGTCTGGTACGCCTGCGTCAGCCTGTTCATGTCCTCCGCGCCTGTGATGCGCCGCTTCCAGGGCGCCAAGCACTGGATCGAGCGCGCGGCGGGCGTCTGCTTCATCGGGCTCGGCGGCAAGGTGCTGGCCGACGCGGGCAGACCCGTGTCGGCTTGATCGGCTTTTCCCTCCCTCTCCCCGCCTGCGGGGAGAGGGTCGGGGTGAGGGGCTGGGAGGCACTTGGCCGCGGCCGCGGTCTGTCGCACGAACCCCTCACCCTCCCATCGCGCTGCGCGCGACGGGCCCCTCCCTCTCCCCGCAAGCGGCTATCGGATTCACACATTTTGGCGGGCGAGGGTAACGCCATACTTGATGGCGCGGAACTGTTCGAGGCCGATGCGCATGACCTTTGGACCGGGTTTTCCATAGTAGCCGGTCCATCCGCCGAGGCGGGCGATGACCCAGGCGGCGAAGGCAAGGGATCCTTTTAGATGAGGATTGCGTTGCTTGGCGGTCTTGCCTTCGAGGCTGGCCGAGACGGCTTCGAGGCCCGGCTGATCGTCGGGCTCGAAGGCGTCGCTGATGCGCTGGTCGGTAGTGCCATCGCGCGCCTGGACGAGTTGTTTGACGGTGACGGCGGCGACGCTGGCCGCGGCCACCAGATTGATCATCGCCGCGGGCTCGGCGATGTCGGCGGCCTCGATGTCGAAGCCGGCGGTCTTGAGCGTGCGGAAGAACTCCTCGATGAGCCAACGCATGCGGTAGAGTTCGACGACGCGCCGCGCCTGGGCGACGTCGGTGACGGCGTGTGTGGTCAGCAGCCGCCAGTGGATCGGCTCGCCGCCATCGGCCGGCGCCTGGGTTTCGCGCACATCGAGCAGGTTCACGTCCAGCGTCTTGGGCAATGTCTTGTCGGCGCCGTGACGTGGCCGGCACAGCCGCACCGGCGCAAAGCGCACGGCGAATTCGGCCTCGCGCGCCTTGCGTCCCGGCGCCGCCGCGATGGCCGTCGTGAAGCGGCCCCGCTCGGCCTGGGCATCGATGCAGGCGAACAGCAACGCCTCGTCGTGATCCGCCGCGGCCAGCTTGATCTTGCGGTTCTGGCAGGCACGCACGATCAGCTGCGCATTGGCCGGCCGCCGCGCGAACACCTCGTAGGTGTCGCTCTCGCGATCCGCCACCAAGGTCAACGACGCCGCCTGCGACAGCGCCTCGCCGGCCTGCCGCATGCCCTCGACCCAGCGCCACGATTCCTTGTCCCGCGTCGCGCGGCCCCGCCGCGGCCCGGCCGGCGCCGTGCGGTTCCACACCTGAAGCCCGGCCACGCCCAGCAGCGCGTTGCTGCCCACTTCGGCCGCCAGCACCGGATGCAGCAGCAGGCCGCCCAGCACGCCGCCCTTGCCCACCGCCCCATAGCCCGCCGCCTGCGCCCGCCGACCGCCCAGCACCAGCTCGCTCGTATCCTGGATCGCCACCACCTCGCGGCCCGCCACCCGCTGGCCCGTCAGCGCCCCGGCGTGCCGCGATATCTCCGCCACGCTCACCGCGTCGTTGCGCAGAAAGCGCGTGATGCGCATCTCCCCCGCGCGCGTGCCGCCCAGTCGCCGCACGCACGAGCCCGGCTGCGACACCAGCCTCTCGTGCAGCCAGGCCCCCCTTTTTCCAGCCGGCGGTCGCCGAACTGCCCCAGCCCATACTCGATCCTCGGCATCGCGCGCTCCTTCGATACGCTCGTGCCAATGAATCGAACTCATCTCCCCGCCGCAATCACGATGTGTGAATACGATAGCCGCCTGCGGGGAGAGGGAGATACAGAGATCAGCCAATCCTGACCATCGTCTCGCGGAACTGCACCTGGCGCTTGGCGTAGCTCAGCGCGCTCATGCGCAGGCGGTTTGCGTTGTCTTCGGAAAGCTCGCGCGCGACCTTGGCTGGTGCGCCGAGAATCAGAACGCCGCCGGGAAACTCCTTGCCCTCGGTGACGACCGCGCCGGCGCCCACCAGGCTGCGCGCGCCGATCACCGCCTTGTTCAGCACCACCGCCTGGATGCCGATCAGCGCGCCGTCATGCACGATGCAGCCGTGCAGCATCGCCTGGTGGCCGATGGTGACATCCGCGCCGACGATCAGCGGGCAACCCGGATCGGTGTGCAGGATGGCGCCTTCCTGCACATTGCTGCCCTTGCCGATGGTGATCGGCTCGTTGTCGCCGCGCAGCACGGCGCCCGGCCAGACGCTGGCGCCCTCGGCCAGGGTGACCTTGCCGATCACCGTCGCCTCCGGCGCCACCCAGGCGGTGGGATGGATCACCGGCGCGTGCTCGCCGAGCTTGTAGATGGCCATGAAGGTCTCCGATTCCCCGTGAAGTCTGCCCCGCCGCATTACCGGCGCCGCCGGCCCGCCGCAAGGTGGCTGCGCGATTGCCCGCCATGCCCGCTTTGATAGGCTGTGCCGGGGACAGGGGGGGCTACGATCGGAATCATCCCAAGACGCATCCTGGCGATCGCCCTGATGGCGCTGGCAAG
>JANOGU010000214.1:0-7205 GCA_031406135.1 Rhodobacterales bacterium | reverse complement strand
ATCAGCGTCTTCGACGACTATCCCACCATCGTCGATGCCTGTTGTGCCGCATGGAACCGCTTCGCCAATGATCCCAAGACCGTAACCTCGATCACTGACCGCCTATGGGCACAGGTCAACCAATAGGGCCGTTGGTATTACAGGATGCATAGTTATGCCCATCCGATAGGGGATGGAGCGGGAGAGGACGACTCAGTCTGATTACTCTGACAGAGCCCCAAGTCGTGCTGTGCCGGATGAGGACTTCAACCGGATGTGCGTTGCCGAATTCCACTCCTCATGTAATTCATTGCGAATGGCTTTGCTGACCCGCACATTTCTGGCGCTTCTGCTTGCCGTGTCCCTCATCGGGGCCACGGTCAGTGAGGTGTCGGCCGGTCTGGCGGCCGAGATCGCCGCAGCGGCCGACCCGTGCTGCGAAGGCGATTGCCCGGATGATCCGGCATGCGGCGCCGCCTGTGCGATGATGGCGCGAGGCGGGATGCCGATCCTCTCGCCGCTACAGGCCTTGGCGTTCACGGCTGCCACACAGGAAACTGTCGCAACGCTGTCGATGTCCGGTCAGCATCTTCTATCCGGAACTTCGCCGGACGGATTGAGGCGACCTCCCCGCATCTGACCCTGCCGCGTGCTCTGGCGCGCGGATGATGCCGCCTGCGCCTGCGTGCTTCCGGCGCGCGGGTGCGATCTGCAACCAAAGGGTCTTTCATCATGGCTATCCCTCTTCGCCGCGCAAGCGGCAGCATTCCGGCGCTTCTGATCTGCACAGCTTCCGCCTGGGCGGGCGCGGATGACTACCGGTTCGATCTCGTCTCGACCGGCCACCGGGTCGGAGCCGGCGCGATGATCGAACTCATGCTGACCGACCTTCGCACCGGACAGCCGGTTGCGGACGCGGTCATCTACGCCACGCGCATGGACATGGCGCCCGACGGGATGGCGACCATGACCGCGCCCGTCACCGCGATGCCTGGCGAGATTCCAGGCCGCTACCGCTTTGCCACCGACTTGACGATGGCGGGCGGATGGCGGTTCTCGGTGGCCGCCAAGGTGCAGGGCGAGCCGGAAACGGTGACGGCGGAACTTGAACTGAGGGCCGCACCATGAGCGGCACGGTGCGACTGCTGATGACCGGCCTTGTCGCCGGCGGCGCGGCCTGGGCAGGGCTGACG
This sequence comes from Rhodobacterales bacterium, assembly GCA_031406135.1. GTDB lineage: Bacteria > Pseudomonadota > Alphaproteobacteria > Rhodobacterales > Rhodobacteraceae > JANOGU01. The sequence continues at coordinate 6,033 of JANOGU010000214.1, read as the reverse complement.
GCTGGAGAGCGTGGCGTGACCGTGGCGGGGCTGCATGAGGCTGCGGTCACGCAGTGGGCCGCACTCATGGGGCGTGAGGCCGAAGCCATGTCGGCGGCGGAACCGACGGGCCCGGTGATCTACTGGCGGCATCCCGATGGGCTGCCCGAATGGTCGGCGTCCGAGCGGCAGACGGCGGATCGGCGGGCGTTCCTGCCCGTGCGCGCCAGCGAGGACCTGTCGCTCGATCCCGAAGCGGCGCCCGTTGCGCCCACGACCGGCGAACGACGCATTATTTACTACCGCAATCCCATGGGCCTGCCCGACACCTCGCCGGTGCCGAAGCAGGACTCGATGGGGATGGACTATATCCCGGTCTATGATGGCGAGGACAGCGACGACGGCTCGGTCACCGTGTCGCCCGGCAAGCTGCAGCGCACCGGGGTTCGCACGGTCGAGGCGGTGCTGGCGCCGCTTGCGGCATCCTTGCGCGCGCCGGGGATAGTGGTGCTGGACGAGCGCCGCATCAGCGTCATCGCGCTGCGCGCCGACGCCTTCATCGAGACGGTGGCCGATGTGACCACCGGCAGCACGATCAAGGCGGGCGCCCCGCTGGTGACGCTCTATTCACCCGAGATCGCCCAGGCCATCGCACAATTCGTGACCGATCTTCGCGTCGAAGGTCAGCCACGGGACGGCTCCCGCCAGCGGCTGGAGAACCTCGGCGTGCCGGCGGAGGTGATCGACCGGATCGCAGCTGATGGCCGGGCAACCGTCAGCATCCCGATCATGGCCCCGCGCGATGGCGTGGTGCTGGAACGGATGGCGGTCGAAGGCATGATGTCGGAGGCGGGCGAGACGCTTTTCCGCATCGCCGATACCTCGACCGTCTGGGTGATCGCCGAAGTGCCGGAATCCGCGTTGATGGACATCACCACGGGGGCCGAGGTCCGCATCGGTTTTCGCGGCCTTTCCGGCGCGCCGATCCCGGGCAGGATCGACACGATCTATCCCGAAGTGGACATGACGACCCGCACCGGCAAGCTCAGGATCGAACTGCCCAATCCCGACGGCCTGCTACTTGCGAACATGTTTGCCGACGTCGAGATCATGCTGGGGGGGGCGCCGGTCGTGCAGGTGCCCGGAGGCGCGGTGATCGACACCGGCGACCGGCAGGTGGTGATCCTCGATCTGGGCGACGGGCGGTTCCGGCCCGAACCCGTGATCCTGGGCCGCAGGGGTGGCGGCATGGTCGAGATCGTCAGCGGCGTGGCGGCAGGCGACAGGGTCGTCAGCGCCGCCACCTTCCTGATCGACGCCGAAAGCAACCTGAATGCCGCGCTTGCCGCGCTCGCAGCACCAGAGGCCGACCAATGATTGCCAACGTCATCGCCTGGTCGGCGCGCAACGTCCTGCTGGTCCTCTTTGCCACCGTGTTCACCGTGGCTGCAGGTGTCTGGTCGCTGCGCACGCTGCCGATCGACGCCATCCCCGATCTGTCGGACGTGCAGGTGATCGTGCTGACCGAATACCCCGGCCAGGCCCCTCAGGTGGTCGAGGATCAGGTCACCTATCCCCTGACTTCGGCCATGCTGACCGTGCCGCAGTCGCGGGTGGTGCGGGGGTTTTCGTTCTTCGGCATCTCCTTCGTCTACATCATCTTCGAGGACGGGGTGGACCCTTACTGGGCGCGCTCGCGCGTGCTCGAATACCTCAATGCCGCCGCCGCACGCCTGCCCGAAGGTGTCACGCCCTCGCTCGGGCCTGATGCGACCGGGGTCGGCTGGGTCTATCAGTATGCGCTGAAGGGCGAGAACCTGAGCCTCGCGGAACTGCGGTCCTTGCAGGACTGGGTGATGCGCTTTGCCATCAGCCGTGCCGATGGCGTGTCCGAGGTGGCCAGCGTCGGTGGCTTCGTCAAGCAATATTCGATCACCGTCGATCCGGTGCGAATGCGCGCCCTTGGCATCACCCTCTCCGAAATTGGCGAAGCGGTCGCCGCCAGCAACATGGACACCGGCGGGCGCACGGTCGAGCTGTCGGAATTTGAATTCATGGTGCGCGGGCGCGGCTATCTGGGCGGCACTGCCGATCTGGAAATGGTCCCGATCCGCGCCGAAGGCGGCGTGCCGGTCCTCGTCCGCGACGTGGCGCGGGTCGAGATCGTGCCCGACGAACGCCGGGGCATCGCGGAGCTTGACGGCGAAGGCGAGGTGGCCAGCGGCATCGTGCTGCAACGGGTCGGCGCCAATGCGCTCGACGTAATCGCGGGCGCCAAGGCCGAGATCGAGACCATCGCGCAAAGCCTGCCCGAGGGGGTGGAGATCGTGACGGTCTATGACCGCTCCCACCTGATCCTGTCGGCCATCGAAACCCTTCGCACCACGCTGCTGGAGGAAAGTCTGGTCGTGGCGCTGGTGACGTTCGTGTTCCTGCTGCACGTCCGTTCGTCGCTGGTCGCGATCATCATGCTGCCGGTGGGCCTGCTGATGGCCTTCGCCGCGATGCGGGCGCTTGGCATCGGCGCCAACATCATGAGCCTCGGCGGCATCGCCATCGCCATCGGCGCGATGATCGACGCCGCCATCGTGATGATCGAGAACGCGCACAAGCATCTGGAACGCGCCGAACCGGGCAAGCCACGGGTCGAGGTTCTGATCGAGGCGGCGTCCGAGGTCGGCCCGGCGCTGTTCTTCAGCCTTCTCATCATCACCGTCTCCTTCCTGCCGATCTTCGCGCTGGAGGGGCAGGAGGGGCGGCTGTTCGGCCCGCTGGCCGCGACCAAGACCTTTGCCATGGCGGCGTCGGCACTGTTGTCGGTAACGCTGGTACCCGCGCTGATGGTGATCTTCGTGCGCGGGCGGATCGTGCCGGAACATCGCAACCCGGTGAACCGTGTCCTCATCGCGCTCTACCGCCCCGTCATCCAATGGGTGCTGCAGGCGCGGGTTTTCACCATTGGGCTGGCACTGGTGGCACTGGTCGCCACGATCTGGCCCGCGCGTCAGCTGGGGTCGGAGTTCATGCCCGCGCTGGACGAAGGCACGATGATGTACATGCCGACCACCCTGCCGGGCCTGTCGGTCACCAAAGCGGCGGAACTGATGCAGATGCAGGACCGCATCATCCGCAGCTTTCCCGAGGTGGAGACGGTCTTCGGCAAGGCGGGCCGTGCGCAGACCGCCACCGACCCCGCACCCACCGAGATGTTCGAGACGATCATTCAACTAAAGCCAAAGGACCTATGGCGCCCCGGCGTGACGATGGACTCACTTCGCGCCGAGATGGATGCCGCCCTGCAATTCCCCGGCGTCTCGAACGCCTGGACCCAGCCGATCCGCGCCCGCATCGACATGCTGGCGACCGGCATCCGCACGCCGGTGGGGGTCAAGGTGTTTGGCACGAGCCTTCCCGAGATGGAGGCCGTCGCGCGGCAGGTCGAGGCGGTCTTGCGCAATGTCCCCGGCACCACCAGCGCCTATGCCGAGCGGGTGATCGGCGGCTATTACCTCGACATCGTGCCCGACCGGGAACGGCTGGCCCGCTACGGCCTGTCGATCGCGGATGTGCAGGAGGTCATCGCCATGGCGCTAGGGGCCGAGGCGATCACCCAGACGGTCGAGGGGCGCGAGCGCTACAATGTGGCACTGCGCTATCCGGCGGCGCTGCGGCAGGACCCCGATGCCATCGCGCGCGAGGTGCAGGTGGCGCTTCCCGGCGGCGGCACGGTGCCCTTGGGCGAGGTTGCACGGGTGGAACGCACCCGCGGAGCGACGTCGATCCGCACCGAAAACGGTCAACTCGCCGTCTATATCTTCGTCGATATAGCGGGCCGCGATCTGGGCGGCTACGTCGCCGAGGCGCAGGCGGCGGTGGCCGGCGAGGTGACCCTTCCGCCCGGCTATTCGCTGGGCTGGAGCGGACAGTTCGAATACCTCGAACGGGCCAAGGCGCGGCTGGCCATCGTGGTCCCGATGACGCTGGCGGCGATTTTCCTGCTGCTGTTCCTGAACTTCCGGCGCCTGACCGAGACGCTGATCGTCATGCTGTCGCTGCCCTTCGCGCTGGTCGGCGGGGTCTGGCTGATGTGGTGGATGGGCTTCAACCTCTCGGTCGCGGTTGCGGTCGGCTTCATCGCGCTGGCAGGCGTGGCGGCGGAAACCGGGGTGATCATGCTGATCTACCTCGACCACGCGCTTGCCGAACGCCGCGCCGATGTCGCGCGCGAAGGCCGCGCCTTCACCCGCGCCGATCTGAACTCGGCCATCATGGTCGGCGCGGTCGAACGGGTGCGTCCCAAGATGATGACCGTCGTCGCGATCATGGCAGGCCTGATGCCCATCCTCTGGGCGCATGGCACCGGGTCGGAGGTGATGAGCCGCATCGCCGTGCCGATGATCGGGGGGATGCTGTCCTCCACCATCCTGACGCTGGTCGTCATCCCGGCGGTCTATGCGCTGGTCAAGGGGCGCGAAGTCGCACGGATGAAGGATCTGAAGGCGCACACCCCAGCCCGGCTGCGGTCAGGCCTTGAGGCCACATGAGCCGATGTACTGGGCATGGAGGCATTGTCAGAGCAATCAGACGGAAGCGTTCTTTCCCGATCCATCCAATATTGAATGGGCACAACTACATAATCCGTAAGGAGAAAAACCTTGCAGCGCGCTTCGCAGGAGACCAGCCGGGCAAGATGGAGGTTGGCAGACTGGTTTAATCCTATGCCTCTCGCGGTCCTCGATGAGAGAAACCACCGCGTCGGCACCCCGGCGCCTGACCCCGGAAAGGTCCGTGGCAAGGTCGCGGTCCCATGGCTCTCGGCACACACTGGTCTTCTTCATGCCGGGGCAAATGGTCAGACCAAGGCGGCCCGGGCCCACCCCGATCGCACCGATGTTCAACGGATGCGAAAGGCTGGTTCTCAAGTTTTTCTCCCACAAACCAGCGATCTATCAGCCATCCCAGACTAAGCATTCATCGCCAGCGCGGCTTGTGCGGTCGCGTTCCGCCGCTAGACTGCGCCCGCCCGTCAACCCCGGAGGTCTGCCCCGTGCCGTTCCGCGCCGCCGCCCTGTGCCTTGCGCTCGCCATGCCCCTGCCCACCCTCGCCGCCCCCTGCGGCGACACGTCCAAGGGCTACGAGGCCTGGAAGACGGTGATGGCCAAGGAGGCGCGGGCCGAAGGCGTGGGGCGGGCGGGGATCGCGGCGCTGATGGAAAGTTCCTATTCCAAGGCGACCATCGGCGCGGACCGCAACCAGAAGAGCTTCAAATACTCGCTGGACAAGTTCATGGCGGTGCGCGGCGCCGAGACCATCGTGGCGCAGGGGCGCAAGCGGCTGGCGCGGAACCCGGAGTTCTACGGCGCCTTGGAGAAGCGGTTCGGCGTGCCGGCCGGCGTGATCATCGCCATCCACGGGATGGAGACAGCCTTTGGCGGGTTCATGGGCGACACCAACGTGGTCTCGGCCATCGCCACGCTGACCTGGGATTGTCGGCGGTCGGATTTCTTCCGCCCGCATCTGATCGGCGCGCTGATCCTGATCGACCGGGGCGAGATCACACACGCCACCATCGGCGCCAGGCATGGCGAGCTGGGCCATACCCAGTTCCTGCCGGGAAACGCCCTGGCCTACGGGGTGGACGGCAACGGCGACGGGCGGATCGACTTCACCGACGCGGCCGACGCATTGGCCTCGACGGCCAACTACCTACGCGAGAAGGGCTGGAAGCCGGGCAGGGGCTTCCAGGAAGGCGAGCCCAACTTTGCCGTCATCAAGGAATGGAACGCGGCCAGGGTCTACCAGCAGGCCATCGCCATCATGGGTGCCCGGATCGACGGATAGGCCTGGGCCGGACGAGCGTCACACGGTGGGACATTTTTTTTACCCCCACGATTTCAATGCCTTGCACTGATTCGTTAGGGGTTGGCGGATTCAAGGGCCAAGCGCAACGTTTGTGGTGAAGGCGGCGAGTTCTTCGGCGAGGGCTTCGGCGGGGGTTTTCCAGTTCAGGGTCTTGCGCGGTCGGCCGTTCATCAGCCTGGCGATGTGGTCGA
>JANOGU010000208.1:0-25857 GCA_031406135.1 Rhodobacterales bacterium | reverse complement strand
GCGCGTGGCGGGGTGAACCCCGCCCTACGTTTTCCCCGCGCCTTGCTCCAACGCCTTCACCCGCGCGGCAAGATCGTCGACCGCCTTCTTCAACGCCTCGTCCCCGGTCTTCCGGGCCTCATTGATGTTCGAGGCATAGGTATCTGCCTCGGCGATGGCATCGCCGAGCGCGTTCCAGCGCTTGTCGTGCGTGCCGTCCTTCTTCTCGAGGGCATCAAGGCGCTTGGCCAGGTCCTTGGTGCTGGGGTCCGCCATGGTCCGTCCTCCAGGTTACCCGGCCCGCGCGCCGCCGGGCGCATTTCGTCACTTCTTGCCCATCTTCGCCATCTTGCCTTCGAGATCCTTCACCCGGCCCTTGAGGTCGTCGATGTCCTTGCCCATCGCCTTGTCGGGCGCCGCCATCTGCTTCTGCAGCCCGTCCACCACGTCGCCGATCAGCTTCAGCTGCGACAGGAATTCGGCGTTGTTCTTGGTCTGGTCCTTTTCATGCGTGTCGATGTGGGCGACGAGCTTGTCGACGGTCTTGCCGATCAGGTCGATATGGTCGCTGAACTCCTTCTCATTCGAGTCCTGATCCTTGGTATGGGCATCGATATGGGCGTTCAGCTTGACCACCGTCTTGCCGATCAGGTCGAGGTGGTCCATGAACTCCTTGCTGTCGCCTGCCTGCTGCTTTTCCAGTGCGGCGAGCCGCACCTTGAGGTCCTTCACGTCGTCTTCGGCGGCCATAATCCACTCCCAATCAATGATTCCTGTCCCCGGACCCACCCGGTTCCGCCAGCTAACGCGATGACCGGCCCTTGCGGCAAGCGGGTTCTGGCCGGTTGACTCCTGCCGGGCAAATGCCCAAGGGCAGGCCGATGCAATGGACGCTTCTTCAGGTCGCCCTCGGCGGGGCGGCGGGGTCGGTGGCACGCTACCTCGTCACGGCGGGGACGGCGCGCGGCTTCGGCACCGGGTTCCCGCTGGGAACGCTCGCGGTCAATGTCGCGGGCAGCCTCGCCATGGGCGTGCTCTTCGTCCTTCTCACGCGCGAGGGGCGGTGGTCGCCGCTCCTGATGACCGGCGTGCTCGGCGGCTTCACCACCTTTTCCGCTTTCTCGCTCGATGCCTTCGCGCTTTGGGAGCGCGGCGCATGGCTGGCGGCGGCGGCCTATGTCGTCCTGTCGGTGGTCCTGTCGTTGGCCGGGCTGGCCGGCGGCATCGCGATGGCCCGGGGGCTCGCATGACCGTCCAGCTTCTCGCGGTGACCGAGGACGAAGGCGAGCAGCGCCTCGACCGCTGGTTCCGCCGCCGGTTCCCGCAGGTGACGCAGGGTGCGGTGGAAAAGCTCTGCCGCACCGGACAGGTGCGGGTGGACGGCGGCCGCGCGAAAGCCTCGGACCGGGTGGTGCCAGGCATGACCATCCGTGTCCCGCCGCTGCCGCAGGGCGAGGCGCCGCCGCCGCCGGACGGCGGCCTGACGCCGGCCGACGCGAAGATGATCCAGGCCACGGTGCTGTTCATGGACCCGCACATGATCGTCCTGAACAAGCCCGCGGGCCTGCCCTCGCAGGGCGGCTCGGGGCAGGGGCACCGGCATGTCGACGGCCTGACCCCGGCGCTGACCTTCGGCTACAAGGACGGGCCCAAGCTCGTCCACCGCCTGGACAAGGACACCTCCGGCGTCCTGATGCTGGCCCGCACCGACCGGGTGGCGCGCGCTCTCTCCGAAGCCCTCAGGCACCGGATGGCGCGGAAAATCTACTGGGCGGCGGTGGCGGGGGTACCCTCGCCCAAGCAGGGCTCGATCAAGTTCGCGCTGATGAAGGCGCCGGGCCATGGCCGGGGCGGCGAGGGCGAGAAGATGCTGGCCATCCACCCGGCCAAGGCCGGTGACTATCCGGACGCCAAACGCGCCCAGACCGATTTCGCCACGCTGTCCAATGCCGGCGGGCGGCTGTCCTGGGTGGCGCTGGAGCCGGTCACGGGGCGCACCCACCAGCTGCGCGCGCACATGGCCGAGATCGGCCACCCGATCCTGGGTGACGGCAAGTATGGCGGGTCGGGGCAGGACAATCCGGGCGACGGCTGGGGCGCCGGGCTGGGCGGCGATGTCTCCCGCAAGCTGCACCTGCATGCCCGCAGCCTGACGGTGGAACACCCGGTGACGAAGAAGAAGATGACCTTCACCGCGCCACTGCCCGACCACATGGTGCGGACCTGGGCGCTGTTCGACTGGAAGGAAGGCGACGTCCCTGCGGACCCCTTCCCGCATCGGGGCTGAGCCGGTGCGGGCCGTGCAGAGGTCTGCGGTCCTGCGCCTGCCTCCCCCCTTCGTGGGGGAGGGATGGGGTGGGGGGGCGTACGGCCCGCGCGCGAAGCCCCCCACCCCCCTCCCCTCCCCACGAGGGGGAGGGGGGCCGTTTCCACGGCCCTTTGGTTCAGCATGACCGGCTGGGCGCGCAAGGTTTTCTGGACCCAGGTCCAGGCCGTGCCCGAGGGGCCGGACCACACCGTGCGCCTCGACGGCCGCGCCGTGAAGACCCCGGCGAAGCGGCCCTTGCTGCTGCCCACGGTGGCGCTGGCCGAAGCCGTGGCCGCGGAATGGGCGGCGCAGCGCGACACGGTCGATCCCCGCACCATGCCGATGACGCGGCTGGCCAACACCGCCATCGACCGCATCGCCCCGCAACAGGCGGAGGTCGCGGCGCTGGTCGCGGACTATGGCGGAACCGATCTCTTGTGCCACCGCGCCGAGGGGCCGGCGGCACTGGCCGAGCTTCAGGTGCGGGGCTGGAACCCGCTGCTCGACTGGGCCGCAGCGACCCTGGGCGCGCGGCTTCAGCCGACGGCCGGCATCCTGCCGCGGGCGCAGGACCCCGCCGCGCTGGCGGCGCTGACCGCGCAGGTCACCGCCCGCGGTCCGTTCCGCCTCGCCGCGCTGCATGACCTTGTGGCGATCTCCGGCTCGCTGGTCCTGGGGCTCGCCGTGCAGGCCGGGCGGCTGACCGCTGAGGAAGCCTTCGCGCTGTCGCGGCTCGACGAGAACTGGCAGGCGGCACTCTGGGGCGAGGACGCCGAGGCGCTTGCCGCGGCGTCCGCCAAGGCGGCCGACATGGAAGCGGCCGGGCGATTCTCCCGCTTGTGCGGGGCACAAGATTGCTGAAACCCTGTGCGGGGTTGCATCACGTTTCGGCATGGCCGCCCTAACAGTCTGAAAACGGGCGATCTTCGTACGGGTCGCCGCTTTTCCTTGACCTGGAAAGACGCTTCGGACGAAAAGACCTGATGCCGGGCAGCGTTGACCCGGCCAACAGCCGTGGCGGACCCCGTCACGGCACAGGGAGCATCAGCCCGGACGCCACGGCGGAACCGGGCCAGAGGAAAGAGGTATACATGAAAAAGACCGTAATGCTGGCCACGCTGGCAGTCGCGGGTCTGGCGGCCGGTGCCGCCTCCGCCCAGGCGACGCTCGAGGCGGTGAAGGCCCGCGGCGAACTGATCTGCGGCTCGAACACCGGCCTGGCCGGCTTCGGCGCCCCGGACGCCAACGGCACCTGGACCGGCTTCGACGTCGATCTCTGCCGCGCCATCGCCGCGGCGATCTTCGGCGACCCGACCAAGGTGAAGTTCCTGCCGACCACCGGCGAAACCCGCTTCACCGCGCTGCAGTCGGGCGAAGTGGACCTGCTGGTCCGCAACTCGACCTGGACCTTCTCGCGCGACAGCGAACTGGCGCTCGATTTCGTGGCCGTGAACTACTACGACGGCCAGGGCTTCATGGTGAAGAAGGACCTCGGCGTCTCCTCGGCCAAGGAACTCGACGGCGCCACCGTCTGCATCCAGACCGGCACCACGACCGAACTGAACCTCGCCGACTTCTTCAAGCAGAACAACATCACCTACCAGCCGGTCACCGTGGCCGATGACAGCGAAGGCCAGCGCCAGTACCTTGCCGGCGCCTGCGATACCTACACCACCGACGCCTCGGGCCTCGCCGCCAGCCGTGCGACGATGCCGGATGCCGAAAACCACGTGATCCTGCCGGAAATCATCTCCAAGGAACCGCTCGGTCCGGTCGTCCGCCATGGCGATCACAATTGGGGCGACATCGTGCGCTGGACCTACTTCGCGCTGCTGATCGCCGAGGAGCGGGGCATCACCAAGGCCAACGTGGCCGAGGTTGCGGCCTCGACCGCGGACGAGGAAGTCAAGCGACTGCTCGGCGTCTCGGGCGACATGGGCGTCAAGATCGGCCTGTCGAACGACGCCTTCAAGAACGCCATCATGGCCGGCGGCAACTACGGTGAGATTTTCGCCGCCAACATCGGCGAAGGCACCACGATCAACCTGGCGCGCGGCCTGAACGCGCTCTGGACCCAGGGCGGCCTGCAATACGCCCCGCCGTTCCGCTGATCGACTTCCGGGGGCGCCCATCGGGCGCCCCCGGACTTTCGCGACCGTAGCGACCCGCCCGACAGCAAGAACAGCCGGACCACCGGCGCCAGGGCAGGCACAGGGGGAAAAAGATGGCGGTAGCCGCTGACGTGCCGAAGGAGAGCTTCCGGCTCTCGATGCTCATCTACGACACCCGCTACCGCTCGATCACCATCCAGGTCGTCGTGCTCCTGCTGTTCGGGCTGTTCCTCGCCTGGCTCCTGAACAACACCGCGCAGAACCTCGCGATCCGCGGCAAGCAGTTCAACTTCACCTTCCTGTGGCAGCGCGCCGGCTACGACATCGGCCAGCAGCTGATCCCCTACACCAACGACAGCACGCATTTCCGCGCCCTGCTCGTGGGGCTGCTCAACACGCTCGTGGTGGCGATCTTCGGCTGCGTCTTTGCCACCATCCTGGGCGTCGTCGTCGGCGTCCTGCGGCTGTCGAAAAACTGGCTCGTCGGCCGGCTGATGACCGTCTACGTCGAGATGTTCCGCAACGTGCCGCTGCTGCTGTGGATCCTGCTGTCCTACGTGATCCTGTCGGAGACCACGTTCGAGCCCAAGGACTTCCGCGTCACCGACGAGATGACCGCGGCGGGCGGGGCCCCTGCTGCCTCGATGATACTGTTCGACACGGTCGCGGTCACCAACCGCGGCACCAACGTGCCAGCGCCGCTGTTCAACCAGCATCTCGGCACGCTCGACCTCGGGCCGCTGTCCTTGAACCTCACCTTCCTCGCCTACCTCGTGGTGATCGGCGGCTCGGTCTGGGTCAACCGCCGCGTCGTCGCCGCGGCCCGCGCCACACAGGAGACGACAGGCGTCAGGCCGGTGACCTGGTGGAAGTCGATCCTGATACTTTTCGCCCCGGTGATCGCACTGTCCTTGGCGCTGGGCCTGCACCTCGAGGTGCCAGCGCTGAAGGGCTTCAACTTCCAGGGCGGCATCCTCGTCGCGCATTCCTTCACCGCGCTGCTGATCGCGCTGACGCTCTATACCGCCGCCTTCATCGCCGAGATCGTCCGGTCCGGGATCATGGCGGTGAGCCACGGCCAGTCCGAGGCCGCCTTCGCCCTCGGCCTGCGGCCCGGCCGCACCATGAGCCTGATCATCCTGCCGCAGGCGCTGCGGGTGATCATCCCGCCGCTGATCTCGCAATTCCTCAACCTGACCAAGAACACCTCGCTGGGTCTGGCGGTGTCCTACCTCGACCTCAAGGGCACGCTGGGCGGCATCACGCTCAACCAGACGGGTCGCGAGCTGGAGTGCATGCTCTTGATGATGCTGATCTATCTGACGATCAGCCTGAGTATTTCAGTGGCGATGAACGCGTACAACAATTCCGTCCAGATCAAGGCGCGATAGGCCATGGCCCAAACGTCGCAAACCGACTTCGTCCGCACCCGGATGGTGCCGCCCGCGCCGCCGCCCTCGGGTGAGGCCGGTGTGGTAAAGTGGGCGCGGGAGAACCTGTTCTCCGGCTGGTTCAACTCGATCCTCACCGTCGCGGGCGTGCTGGCGATCTGGTGGCTCCTGAGCGCCATGCTGCCCTGGTGGCTGAACGGCGTGTGGGTCGCGGACTCGCTGGGCCAGTGCCGCGAGATCGTGGCCGCGCAGGCCGGCGAGGGTGCCTCGGGCGCCTGCTGGGCGATGGTGCGGGAACGCTGGCACCAGTTCCTGTTCGGCTTCTTCCCGCGCGCGGAATGGTGGCGGCCGATCCTGGCCTTCGGGCTGCTGTTCGCGGCACTCGCCCCGGTCCTGTTCGCCGGCCAGCCGCGCCGTCTGGCGATCCTACTCGGCGGGGTCGCGGCCTTCCTGCTCGTGACGCTCTGGCTTGCCGGCGCGCCGGGGGCGGTCTGGGTCTTTGCCGTGGTGCTGATGGCGGGCCTCAGCGCCCTCGCGCAACGGCGGCCCGGGCTCCTTCTGGTGTTCACCGCGCTCTACGCCGTCTTCGTCTTCTGGCTGCTCTGGGGCGGATCGATCTGGTCGCCGGTCTCGACGCTTCTGGGCTTTGCGCTGCTCGCCGCCGTCTACCGCGCCGCAGTGGGGGCCGTCGGGTCCTCGGTCGCGGCCGGCCTCGGGATCGTCGCCGCCGCGGTGTGGTGGCTGCGGCTCGGCGGCCCGGTCCTGTCCATCCCTGCCGGTGTCCTCGACTTCAGCCTGGTTCCCGTGGCCTCCGACCAGTTCGGCGGCTTCCTTCTCGCCATCACCATCGGCGTCACCGCGATCAGCTGCTCGCTGCCGATCGGCATCCTGCTGGCGCTGGGCCGCAAGTCCGATCTGCTGGTGGTCAAGGGCCTGTCGGTGGGCTTCATCGAGTTCATCCGCGGCGTGCCGCTGATCACGCTTCTGTTCACCGCCTCGCTCTTGCTGCAGTATTTCCTGCCGCCCAACACCAACTTCGACATCATCCTGCGGGTCATCATCCTGGTGACGCTGTTCCAAGCCGCCTACCTGGCCGAGGTGATCCGCGGCGGCCTCGCCGCGCTGCCGAGCGGGCAGTACGAGGCGGCGGACGCGCTCGGGCTCGACTACTGGCGGGCACAGCGGCTGATCATCCTGCCGCAGGCGCTGAAGGTGTCGATCCCCGGCATCGTGTCCAGCTTCATCGGCCTGTTCAAGGACACCGTGCTCGTGGCCTTCGTCGGCCTCTACGACCCGCTCAAGGGGGTCACCGGCATCGTGCGCTCCGACATCGACTGGAAGGGCATCTACTGGGAGCCCTACATCTTCGTCGGCGCCATCTTCTTCGTCATCTGCTTCGGCATGTCGCGGTACTCGATGTACCTCGAACGCAAGCTGAAGACCGACCACCACTGAAAGGGACCACCATGGCCGAAGCTGCAATGAAGGTGACCGACGAGGTCGCGGTCCAGATCACCGGCATGAACAAGTGGTATGGCACGTTCCACGTGCTGCGCGACATCGACATGACCGTCTACAAGGGCGAGCGGATCGTGATCTGCGGCCCCTCGGGGTCGGGCAAGTCCACGCTCATCCGCTGCATCAACCGGCTGGAGGAACACCAGCAGGGCCAGATCGTGGTGGACGGCACGGAACTGACCAACGACCTCAAGAACATCGACAAGGTGCGCTCCGAGGTCGGCATGGTGTTCCAGCACTTCAACCTGTTCCCGCACCTGACGATCCTGGAGAACTGCACGCTGGCGCCGATCTGGGTGCGCAAGATTCCGAAGAAGGAAGCGGAAGAAACGGCGATGCACTTCCTGCACAAGGTGAAGATTCCCGAGCAGGCGCTGAAATACCCCGGCCAGCTCTCCGGCGGCCAGCAGCAGCGCGTCGCCATCGCGCGCTCGCTGTGCATGAAGCCGCGCATCATGCTGTTCGACGAGCCCACCTCGGCGCTCGATCCCGAGATGATCAAGGAGGTGCTCGACACCATGATCGAGCTGGCGCAGGAGGGCATGACCATGCTCTGCGTCACCCACGAGATGGGCTTCGCCCAGGCCGTGGCCAACCGGGTGATCTTCATGGACCAGGGCCAGATCGTCGAGCAGAACGAGCCCAAGGAATTCTTCAACAACCCCAAGAGCGACCGGACCAAGCTGTTCCTGAGCCAGATATTGGGGCACTGAGAACCCGTCACGACGCCAGTGCCAATGGGGTAGGGTGGGGTTTCACCCCACCTTTCTCACCCCACCATCCTCACCCCACCAATTCCCGCGGCACCACGAAGTCGACCACCGTGGCCATCCCGAAGCCCGCCTCGCCCCAGGCCTCCACCGCAAAGTCGCAGACCAGCGTCGCCCCCGTCGGATAGCGCGCGAAGTCCGGGCTCGCCGGCGGGCGCGAGACGATCCGGGCGGCGAACTCCGCGATCCCCGGATTGTGCCCGATCATCATCACGCACTCCGCCGTGGCATTGCGCAGCACCGCCAGCATCACCTCCGCTCCCGCATGGTAGAGCGCGGGCTTCAGCTCCAGCACCGGCGTCCCGGGCAGCGCCGGGGCGATGCCGGAGAACGTCTTGCGCGTCCGCAGCGCGTCCGAGCACAGCACCTCTTCGGGCACATAGCCGCGCGAGCCGAGCCATTGCCCCAGATCGGCGGCGGCGGCCTTGCCGCGCTCGTTCAGCGGGCGGTCGTGGTCGGGCGTCAGCGGGTCGTCCCAGGCGGACTTCGCGTGCCGCGTCAGAATCAGCCGCTTCATCCGCGTCCCCCTCCCGGATGGAACCGCGCCATGTGGTAGGCGCTCTGATCCGGCATCCTGTCATACCCCTGTGACACCGGGCAAGCGCGACGGACCTGACAGCCCGCCGAAAGACAGTCCTCGCCCTCGGGGCGGTCGAGAAAGGCGTGGCAGCCCGGCACGTCATAGCCCGCCGCCCCCAGCACCCCGGCCGGGCAGGCCGTCAGGCAGGGCGCCGGGCAGCCGATGCAGGGCGAGACCCCGCGCGAAACCGCGACCTCCTGTTTCAGCGCCAGCGCCCCGCGGAAGCTGACCCACAGCCCCTGCCGGTCATGGACCAGCAGGCGCACCGGGCTTTCCCAGACCCGCCCGGTGCGCAGCGCCCAGGCAAAGAACGGATGGTGCGGTGGCCCGCCGAAGGGAAACAGCGCCTTGGCCCCCAGATCGCAGGCCACCCGCCCGACCACCCGGCGCGACCAGGCGTCCACCGGGTCGGCCCCTCGCCATTCCGGCTGCGCTTTCAGATGCGGCCAGAACCCCGCGCCGGGCCCGACCAGCAGCACCGACCGCGTGCCCGCAGGCAGACCCGCCTCGTCCGCAGCGCAGAGAAACCCGCCCAGCACCACCAGCCGGTGCGGTGACAGCAACGCCTCGATCCCGGCCAGGTCAGCCCCAGGCACGCCTTTCCCCCTCCGGGGTCGATCCCGGCCCCTTCACCGGAACGGCAGCCACAGGCTCCACCCCAGCCGCTCCGGCCCTTTGGCCCAGCCAAGCCCCGTCTCGGCTCCCGCCTTCGCACGGAATGTCCCGAACAGCCGGTCCCAGAGCGACAAGGCAAAGCCGAAATTCGTATCATGCTCCGCCCGCAGCGGAGAATGGTGCAGCCGGTGCATCGCCGGGGTCACGACCAGCCATCCCATCGCCCGCTCCGCCCGCGCGGGCAGGCGGATGTCGGCATGGGTGAACAGCGCGGTGCCGTTCAGGATCACCTCGAACAGGACCACCGCCCAGACCGCCGGGCCCAGCAGGTAGACCGCCGCCACCTTGACCAGCGCCGAGCCGCCGATTTCCACCGGGTGGAAGCGCAGCGCCGTGGTCACGTCCATGTCGGTGTCGGCATGATGGACGCGGTGAAAGCGCCAGAACAGCGGCACCCGGTGCGTCACCCAGTGCTGCGCCCAGAGCACGAAGTCGAGCGCCACGATGGCCAGCAGTCCCTCCGCCCAACCCGGCCAGCCGGTCGCGTGCAACAGCCCCCAGCCCTGCGCCGCCGCATCCGCCGCCGCCGCCACCGCCAGCACCGGCAGGATCAGCGCGAGGCCGCGCACCAGTGCGGCGCCCAGCACCAGCATCGTCAGGTTGGTCCCCCAGCGTTGCCCCCGCGGCAGGTGCCGTCCCCAGCGGGGCGCCAGCCGTTCTGCCGTCGCGAGCACCGAAAAGAGCAGGGCAAAGACCGCCAGCCGGAGTCCGATCTCGTTCATCCGCCCCCCGATTCGCGCGTCAAGGTTAATGCAAGGCGCCGTCTTTCGGTCTGTTCTCCGCGGCCCGACGGATGCCCGACGGATGCCCGACAGAAACCCGACACGGCCCCGACCGCCGCCGCCCCACCGGAGCCCGGATTAATCCAGCGTTCGCAACCCCTTACCGTCGCCGCGGCTTGATCCGCGGCTCGGTCGACCTGATCTGCGTCCCCGACCCGTGTTCGGTGAACAGTTCCAGCAGGCAGGCGTTCGGCACCCGTCCATCCATGATGGTCACGGCGCGGACGCCCTGCGCCAGCGCCGCCAGCGCCGTCTCGGTCTTGGGGATCATCCCCCCGGCGATCGTGCCGTCGGCGATCATGGCTTCCACATCGGTTGGCGCAAGCAGCGTAACCACTTGACCGGACTTGTCTTTCACCCCGGCCACATCGGTCAGCAGCAACAGCCGGTCGGCTTGCAAGGCGCCCGCGATGGCACCTGCCGCGGTGTCGCCGTTGACGTTGAAGGTCTCGTTGTCGGCCATCCCCGTGGCCACCGGCGCCACCACCGGAATCAGCCCCGCCCCATACAGGTCGCGCAGGATTTGCACATTCATTTCAACGGGTTTGCCGACGAACCCCAGCTCCGGATCGTCCGCCTCGCAGACCATCAGGTCGTCGTCCTTGCCGGAGATTCCGACCGCCCGGCCGCCCTGGTCGTTGATCGCCTGCACGATCCGCTTGTTGACAAGGCCGGACAGGATCATCTCCACCACTTCCACCGTGGCCTTGTCCGTCACCCGCTTGCCGCGCAGGAATTCGCTTTTGATTCCAAGCCTTTGCAGCATCTCGTTGATCATCGGCCCGCCGCCGTGCACGACCACCGGGTTGACCCCCACCTGCCGCATCAGGACCACGTCGCGGGCGAACTCCGCCATCGCCGCCTCGTCGCCCATGGCGTTGCCGCCGAACTTCACCACCACCACGGCGTCCGCATAGCGCTGCAGATAGGGCAGCGCCTCGCTCAGGATGCGGGCGGTGGCGATGCCGTCTTCCATGGTCATGGTCTGGCGTCTCATGCGGGGCCTCCGTCGCGGCCCCATAGACCCTGCACAAGCCCCTGCCAAGGATGGACTTGACCGACCGAAAGGCTCAACCTCCCGCGCCATGGCGGACAGCACCGGGGCGCACAGGACACTCCTCCTCACCGGCGCCAGCCGCGGCATCGGCCATGCCACGGTGAAGCGCTTCGGCGCCGAGGGCTGGCGCGTCCTGACCTGTTCGCGCCAGCCCTTCGATCCCCGCTGCCCCTGGCCCGGCGGCGAGGAGAACCACGTCCAGATCGACCTCGCCAGCCCGGACAAGACCATCGCGGCGGTCGAAGTGATCCGCGGCAAGCTGGTCGATGGAAAACTGCATGCCCTTGTCAACAATGCCGGAATCTCGCCCAAGGGTGAGGGCGGAAGCCGGCTCACCACGCTCAACACCGACCTGCGCGTCTGGGGTCAGGTGTTCCACGTCAACTTCTTCGCCCCGGTCATCCTCGCCCGCGCCTTGCAACAGGAACTGGCGGCTGCCAGGGGCGCCATCGTCAACGTCACCTCCATCGCCGGCTCCCGGGTCCATCCCTTTGCCGGGGCGGCCTATGCCACGTCGAAGGCCGCGCTGGCAGCATTGACGCGGGAAATGGCCCACGACTTCGGCCCGCTCGGGGTGCGGGTGAACGCCATCGCCCCGGGCGAGGTGGACACCGCGATCCTGTCGCCGGGTACCGACAAGATCGTGGAGAAGCTGCCGATGCAGCGGCTCGGCCAGCCGAAGGAGGTGGCCGACGCGATCTTCTTCCTCTGCTCCGACCAGTCCTCCTACATCTCCGGCGCCGAGATCGAGGTGAACGGGGCGCAGCACGTCTGACCCTCCCGGATTTCATTCTTGTCCAAATACCCCGGGGTGCGGGGCGGAGCCCCGCGTCCGCCCTTGACCGGCGGGCCGCCCTCGGGCCAATGGCAGACATGCTCGACACCGACCTTGACGATGCCCCTGATGATGCGGGGACCGACATCCACCCGCTCTTCGCGGGCGCCCCGTCCACGACCGAGTTTCGCAAGCTGCGCAAGCGGCTGGTGCGCGAGACCCGTGCGGCGCTCGACACCTACGCCATGGTCCGGCCCGGCGACCGCTGGCTGGTCTGTCTGTCCGGCGGCAAGGACAGCTATACCCTGCTCGCCGTGCTGCACGAGTTGCAGTGGCGCGGGCTGCTGCCGGTGGACCTGCTGGCCTGCAACCTCGACCAGGGCCAGCCCGGGTTCCCGGCGACGGTGCTGCCGGAGTTCCTGACCCGGATGGGCGTGCCGCACCGGATCGAGTACCAGGACACCTATTCGGTCGTCGTCTCCAAGGTTCCGCAGGGCCGCACCTATTGCTCGCTCTGTTCGCGCCTGCGCCGCGGCAACCTCTACCGGATCGCGCGCGAGGAGGGCTGTTCGGCCGTGGTCCTCGGCCACCATCGCGACGACATCCTGGAAACCTTCTTCATGAACCTGTTCCACGGCGGAAGGCTGGCGGCGATGCCGCCCAAGCTGCTGAACGAGGATGGGGATCTGCAGGTCCTGCGCCCGCTGGCATTCGTCGCCGAAGAGGATTGCGCGCGGTTTTCCAGGGTGATGGCCTATCCGATCATCCCCTGCGACCTGTGCGGCAGCCAGGAAGGCTTGCAGCGGGCGCAGGTCAAGGCGCTGCTCGACGGCTGGGAAGCGAAGAGCCCCGGGCGGCGGCAGGTGATGTTCCGGGCGCTGATGAACGTGCGGCCCAGCCACCTCGCGGACCCCGCGTTGTTCGACTTCGCGGCGCTGGGCGCGGCTGCCGCGCCGGAGGATGGGAAGAATTCTCCGCAACTTTCGCGTGCAGATTAAGGAAGCTGTCAGGCCCGCTGCCTAACCCTTGCCGCCGTCCGGGCGCTCCCCGCGTCCGTCGCTTGGGAAGGGTCGGTCGTATGTCAGGGCGTGGGGTTCCGGGTCTTTCGGCGCTGGCGCGCGGTCTTGTGGGCTGGGTCCGGCGACCGGAACTGTTCCTGTTCCTGCCGGCGCTGACGCTGGCCGCGTTCTGGCTCGGCGGCGAACGCGCGCTGGTCTTGCTGGCGCTTGGCGCCCCCCTTGTCTTCGCCTTCGCCGGCGCCTTCCGCTATCGTTCCGATATGCTGCCCGGCGGGCTGTCCGGCATTGCCCTGCGTCCGCAGGTGATCGGGGCGCTGGATGCAGCGCTGCGCGAGGCCGGGACCACCGGCCGCACCACCGCCTGCCTGGTGGTGCAGATCGACGAGCCCGACCTCCTGCTCGACCGCCACGGCCGCGCGGCGCAGACCGAGGTGCTGACCAGCTGTTGCGAACGGCTCTGCGCTGTGCTGCGCGACGGCGATACGGTCGCGCGGCTGGAAGGCGGCGGCTTTGCCGTCGCACTCAGGGCGGTGGCGCGGCTCGACCTCGAGACCATGGTGCAGCTGTCTGCGCGGCTGCAGGCGGCGCTGGCGCCGCCGGTCGCGGTGGATGCGGCGCGGCTCTACGTCACCGTGTCGGTCGGCTTCTGCCTCGCCGCCCGCGCGCCCGAAGCGACCGGCAGGGCGATGCTCGACGCCGCCCAGGTCGCCGCGGACGGGGCGCTGCGCAACGGCCCCGGCGCGGTGCGCGCCTACCAGCCCGACATGGCGCGCAAGCGCGCCGACCGCGACGCCTACCGGCGCGAACTGGAATCGGCGCTGG
Source organism: Rhodobacterales bacterium (assembly GCA_031406135.1). Taxonomy (GTDB): domain Bacteria; phylum Pseudomonadota; class Alphaproteobacteria; order Rhodobacterales; family Rhodobacteraceae; genus JANOGU01. The sequence continues at coordinate 12,070 of JANOGU010000208.1, read as the reverse complement.
ACCAGGGCCAGATCCGGCCGCATTTTCAGCCACAACTGTCGACCGATACCGGCGCGGTGACCGGGTTCGAGGCGCTGGCGCGCTGGCAGCACCCCGACCGCGGCCTGGTGCCGCCGGCGGAGTTCCTGCCCGCGATCGAGGATGCCGGCCTCAGCGAGCGGCTGGGGGAGGTCATCCTCTACCAGTCGCTGCTGGCGCTCTGCCGCTGGGACAAGGCGGGCTTCCGGGTGCCGCGGGTGGGGGTGAATTTCTCCGCCGCGGAGCTGCGCAACCCGAAACTGCCCGAAAAGGTCGCCTGGGAGCTCGACCGCCTCGACCTGAAACCGGACCGGCTGGCGGTGGAGATTCTCGAAACCGTGGTGGCGCAGACCGACAACGACGTCATCACCCGCAACATCGCACGCCTGGTGGACCTCGGCTGCGGCATCGACCTGGACGATTTCGGCACCGGCCACGCCTCGATCACCAACATCCGCCGCTTCAAGGTCCGCCGCCTGAAGATCGACCGCAGCTTCGTCACCCGCCTCGACCAGGACCGCGAGCAGCAGAAGGTCGTGGCCGCCGTGCTGTCGCTGGCCGAGCGGCTGGGGCTGGAGACGCTGGCCGAAGGGGTGGAGACGCCGGGCGAACATGCGATGCTGGCGCAGCTTGGCTGCGGCCACGTGCAGGGCTTCGGCATCGGCCGGCCGATGCCGTTCGAGGCGACCGACGCCTGGCTGACCGCGCACCAGTCGCGCAACGCGTCGCCCGTGCTCCTTGGCCACCGCGCCCGCTGATCCCCGGCCGCTGGCCCCGGCCGCACCCGCCGCGCGCTCCCTCCCGCCACCGGACAGGCCCCCCCGCGGGCGGTGAATCGGCTTGACCTTTCGCCCCCTCTGGCGTTGAAGCGCCGCTGATCCGGAAAAGCGGCGGGCCGAGGCGCATGGACGACCAGAACAAGAACCTGATCCTGGCGACGGCGCTGAGCTTCCTCGTCATCCTGGTGTGGTTCTTCCTGTTCCCGCCGCCGGAACCCGCGCCGGTGGCGCCTTCCGCGACCGAGACCGCCGCCCCGTCGGTCCCCGCCCCGGCCGCCACCGCCCCGACCGCCGGCGGCGAGGAGGCGCAGCCCGATGCTCTGCGGGTCAAGGTCGAGACGCCGAAGCTCGCGGGCTCGATCTCCACCTTCGGCGGCCGCATCGACGACCTGCACCTCGTCGCCTACCGCGAGACCAGGGCGGCCGGCTCGCCCACCGTGACGCTCTTGTCGCCCATCGGCGAGCCGCTGTCCTACTACAGCGTCTTCGGCTGGGCCGCGGCGGCCACTTCGGCCGCGGGGCCGGTGCCCGACGCCCGCACCACCTGGACCGCCCCGCGTGATGCCGTCCTGACGCCCGAGGCCCCGGTCACGCTGACCTGGGACAACGGCCAGGGCGTCACTTTCGCCCGGCAGATCGCCGTCGATGCGGACTTCATGTTCACCGTGACCGACACGGTCACCAACGGCTCGACCGGCGCGTTCCAGGCTCAGCCCTATGCCCAGATCGCCCGCCACGGGCTGCCGGTGCTGCAGAACATCTTCGTCGTCCACGAGGGCGTGGTGCGCCGCGCCGACGGCACGCTGGAAGAGATCGACTATGCCGACATGCCCGAGATGGCCGCCGACCCCCGTGAGGGCGTGCCGGCCGAGGTCCTCGAGGCCGCGACCGACGGCTGGATCGGTTTTACCGACCACTACTGGATGACGGCGCTGATCCCCGAGCAGGGCAAGCCCTGGACCTCGGTGGTGAAATACGTGCCCGGGCAGGACATCTACCAGACCGAGGCGCGCCAGCCGGTGGTCACCATCGCCCCCGGCGCCTCCGCCACCGTCACCACGCGGCTCTATGCCGGCGCCAAGGAATGGGCGACGATCCGCGACTACCAGAACGAGGCCGGGATCGGCGGCTTTCTCGATTCCATCGACTGGGGCTGGTTCTTCTTCCTGACCAAGCCGATCTTCGCGGTGCTGCACTGGCTGAACAAGCTGATCGGCAACATGGGCCTCGCGATCATCGGCCTGACCTTCGTGCTCAAGGTCCTGGTCCTGCCGCTCGCCTACAAATCCTACGTCTCGATGGCGCGGATGAAGGAGCTGCAGCCGGAGATGGAGGCGCTCAAGGAGCGCGTGGGCGACGACCGCCAGCGGCTGCAGAAAGAGATGATGCAGCTCTACCGCGACAAGAAGGTGAACCCCGCCGCGGGCTGCCTGCCGATCCTGATCCAGATTCCGATCTTCTTCTCGCTCTACAAGGTGATCTTCGTCACCATCGAGTTGCGCCAGGCGCCGTTCTTCGGCTGGCTGCAGGACCTTTCCGCGCCCGACCCGTCGTCGCTGTTCAACCTCTTCGGCGCCCTGCCCTGGGACGCGCCCGTGACCGGCACGATCCTGCACCTCTTGTTCATCGGCATCCTGCCGATCCTGCTCGGCATCAGCATGTGGATGCAGCAGAAACTGAACCCGACGCCGACCGATCCAACCCAGGCCGCGATCTTCGCCTGGATGCCGTGGGTCTTCATGTTCATGCTGGGCAGCTTTGCCTCGGGCCTCATCGTCTACTGGATCACCAACAACATGATCACTTTCTCGCAGCAGTACCTGATCATGAAGAGCCACGGGCATTCGCCGGACATTTTCGGCAACATCCGCGCGAGTTTCTCGCGCAAGCCCGCGGCCGCCCCGGCAGCAAAGGTGCCGGCCAAGCCGGCCAACACCCCGGCCAAGCCCACCGCCAAGCCCACCGCCAAGCCCGCCGCCAAGCCCACCGCCAAGCCCGCCGCCAAGCCCGCCGCGAAACCCACCGCCAAGCCCGCGGAGAAGAAGGGCAAGAAGTGACCGCGACGCTCGCCCGCCTCTGCCGCCATCCGATCAAGTCGGCCGGCTTCGAGGAGGTGGAGGCGGCGATCCTGACGGCCGGGGCTGCGTTTCCCTTCGACCGGGAATGGGCCGTGGCCCATGCCGCGGCGAAGTTCGGGCGCGAAGGCCCGGGCGGCTGGGTGTCGAGGATGAACTTCCTGCGCGGCTCGGGGTCGGCGGACCTGATGGCCGTGGCCTGCGCCTCCGACCCCGCCGCCCGCACCGTCACCCTGTCCCACCCGCGCCGCCCGACGGCGAGTTTCGCACCGGACGATGACGGCGCGGCGCTGGTCGACTGGCTGCGCCCGCTCTGGCCTGCGAACCGGCCGGAGCCCGCCTTCGTCACCCGCCATGCCGGCCAGGCGATGACCGACCTGCCGGAGCCATTCATCGCGGTCCTGAACCTCGCGTCGAACCGCGCGCTGGGCCAGAGGCTGGGGCAGGACCTGTCGATCCACCGCTGGCGTGGCAATCTCTGGGTCGAAGGGTGGGAGCCGTTTGCCGAGTTTGATACCCTGGGCCGCGAGATTGCCGTGGGCGCCGCGGTCCTGCGGGTGGAGGCGCGCATCATCCGCTGCCGCGCGATCGAGGCCAATCCGCAGACCGGCGCCTTCGATGCGGCCATCCTGCGCGGACTGGAAGACGGCTGGGGCCACCAGGATTTCGGCGTCTATGCCCGCGTCATCCGGGGCGGCCGCCTGTCCCGTGGCGATGCGGTGTCGATCCTGTGAGCCTTGCCTTCCCCATCGCGGAGGAACCGGACGCGCAGGCCCGCGAGGCCGGACGGCTCCTGTTCGCCGGTCCGGTGGAGTTCCTCAAGGGCGTGGTGGCGATGTCCGGCCTGCCCCCGGCCGACCGGCTGGAGCTCTGCTTCGCCGGCCGGTCGAACGTGGGCAAGTCGAGCCTGATCAACGCGCTGACCGGGCGGAAGTCGCTGGCCCGGGCCTCGAACACGCCGGGGCGCACGCAGGAGATCAACTTCTTCACGCTCGGAGAGGCGAAATATCTGGTGGACCTCCCCGGCTACGGCTTTGCCGAGGCGCCGAGGGCGACGGTGGCGAAATGGCAGACGCTGCTGAAAGCCTATCTCGCGGGTCGGGCGACCCTGCGGCGGGCCTTCGTGCTGATCGACATGCGGCACGGGGTCAAGGCGGTGGACGAGGACATCCTGGCGCTTCTCGACAGGTCGGCGGTGACCTTCCAGGCGGTGCTGACCAAGGCCGACAAGGTCAGTGCGGCCACCCGAGAGGCGACCGTCGCGCAGGTGCAGGCGGCGCTGGCGAAGCATCCGGCGGCGTTCCCCGAGATCGTGGTCACCTCGTCGGAGACGGGCGAGGGGATCGAGGCGCTGCGGGCGCTGATCGCGACGCTGGAATAGGCACCGCACGCTGGGTTAACGGCGACGAGAGTACTATCAAACAGTTAATTTAGCCTTGTAACAATCTGTATTTGTTCAAATAAAAAAATGTCCCACCGTGTGACGCTCAGCCGTTTCCGTCCTTCCCCGGCACCGGATCATGCCCCGACCCGCCCCAGGGATGGCAGCGCCCGATGCGCCGCAGCGTCAGCCAGGTCCCCCTGAACCCTCCGTGTCGCTCCAGCGCCTCCAGCGCATAGGCCGAACAGGTGGGTTGGAACCGGCAGCCGTGGCCGACCCAGGGGCTGAGGACCAGCCGGTAGGCCCGGACGGGAAGCGACAGGGTCCAGGCAAGAGGCGTCACCGGCCGGTCCCGTACAGGCGCGGCAGCGCCGACCGCAGTTCGGCCAGCATGACCTCGAAATCCCGCGCGGCGGTCTCGCCGGGCCGGCCGACCAGCACATAGTCCCACCCCGCCCGCGCCTGCGGCGCCAGCGCCAGCCGGGCCACCTCGCGCAGCCGTCGCTTGGCGCGGTTGCGCGCGACCGCGTTGCCGACCTTTTTCGAGCAGGTGAACCCGACCCGCGGTGCCATGCCGTCGCCGCGGTCGCGGCCCTGGATGGTGAATCCCGGTGTCGACTGACGCCGGGCCGCGGCCGCCTTCAGAAAATCGGCACGCTTGCGCAACCGCTGCAACACAAAGGCCGCCGGCGGCAGATCTGGCGAAAGCTCGGACATGGCCCCGCCGGGGCCCCGGCCTCAGGCTGACAGGCGCTTGCGCCCGCGGGCGCGGCGGGCGTTCAGCACCAGCCGGCCGCCCTTGGCCGCCATGCGCGCGCGGAAGCCATGGCGCCGCTTGCGGACCAGGGCCGAGGGTTGATACGTGCGCTTCATCGCGGCCACTCCATCTGTCGTCACCGCGCGATCCCGATGCGGGGATTCGAGCGCGATCCTATTCCGAAGCCAGCCGCATAAGGGCAAGGCCCACCCAAGTCAACGCGCGGAAAGGCGATTCCGGCGCATCTTGCGCGGGTTTCAACGGCTCAAGCCGACGTGAGGGGGGGTAGCGCGGGGCGCCATCCGGGGTAAGGTCGGCAGCAGCCTGCCGGAGCACCCCTTGGCCAAACCCTCGTCCCTAGTCGCGAAACTCCCGTTCCTCGCGATCCTTGCAGTCGCGGCCTTGGGCGCGGTGGCGTTCCGCGAGCATCTGTCATTCGAGGCGCTGGCGCGGCACCGCGAGGCGCTTCTGCTCTGGCGCGACAGCCACCCGGTCACGGCGCCGCTGCTCTTCACCGCGGCCTATGCCGTGCTGGTCGCCCTGTCGCTTCCCGGGGCGACGGTCGCGACGCTGGCCGGCGGCTTTCTCTTCGGCACCTTTCCGGGCGTCCTTTGGAACGTCTCCGGCGCCACACTCGGCGCCATCGGCGTCTTCCTCGCCGCCCGCTGGGGGTTCGGCGCCAGCTTTGCGGCGCGGCTGGAAGGGCAGGGCGGGCGCGCCGCCCGCCTGCAGCAGGCGCTGCTGCGGAACGAATGGTCGGTCCTGTTCCTGATGCGCCTGGTTCCGGTGGTGCCGTTCTTTCTTGCGAACCTGATCCCCGCCTTCCTGAATATCCGTCTGTCGCGTTTTGCCGTGACGACCGCGCTGGGTATCCTGCCCGGGGCGCTGGTCTTCACCTCGGTCGGCGCCGGGCTGGGCGAAGTCTTTGCCCGCGGCCAGTCGCCGGACCTTTCGGTGCTCTCGGACCCGGTGGTTCTTTTCCCCCTCCTCGGTCTTTGCGTGCTGGCTGCGCTGCCCATCTTCCTGAAGGCGCGCCTGCCGTGACCCGTACCGACATCTGCATCCTGGGCGCCGGATCGGGCGGCCTGTCGGTCGCCGCGGGCGCCGCCCAGATGGGCGCGCGCGTGGTGCTGGTCGAGGCGGGCGAGATGGGAGGCGACTGCCTGAACGCGGGCTGCATACCATCCAAGGCGCTGATCGCCGCGGCCAGGGCGGCCCATGCCCGCACAAAGGGTTCCGCGATGGGCCTTCGGCCGGTCACGCCCGAGGTCGACTTTGCCGCCGTCAAGGACCACGTCGCCCGGGTGATCGAGACCATCGCCCCGATCGACAGCCAGGCACGGTTCGAGGGCCTGGGCGTCCGCGTGATCCGCGCCTGGGGCCGGATGACCGGCCCCGACACAGTGGAGGCCGGCGGCGAGGCGATCCGTGCCCGCCGCATCGTGATCGCCACCGGCTCGCGCCCGCTCGTGCCGCCGGTGCCGGGATTGGCCGAGACGCCGTTCCTGACCAACGAGACGATCTTCGCGCTGCGGGAACGCCCGGCGCATCTGATCGTGCTCGGCGGCGGGCCGATCGGCATGGAGATGGCCCAGGCGCACCGGCGGCTCGGCTGCGCCGTGACGGTGGTGGAGGCCGCGAAGGCACTGGGGCGCGAGGACCCCGAGGCCGCGGCGGTGGTGCTGGGCGCGCTTCGGGCGGAAGGCATCGACATCCTGGAGGGCGCCGCGGCGGAACGGGTGCAGGCCAGGCCCGTTGGCGTGGCGGTCACCCTCGCAGGCGGGCAGCGCATCGAGGGCACCCACCTCCTCGTCGCTGTCGGCCGCAGGGTCGTGCTCGACGACATGGGGCTGGACCGCGGCGGCGTGACCTTTGACCGCAAGGGCGTGACCGTCGGTGCCGGCCTGCGCTCGATCAGCAACCGGCGGGTCTATGCCATCGGCGATGCCGCGGGGGGGGCGCAGTTCACGCATCTGGCGGGCTACCACGCCGGCATCGTCATCCGCTCCGCGCTCTTCGGCCTGCCGGCGAAGGCGCGCACGGACCACATTCCACGCGCGACCTACACTGATCCCGAGATTGCCCATGTCGGGCTGACCGAAATCGAGGCCCGGGAAAAGCACGGCAGCCGGCTGGAGGTGTTGCGGATGCCGTTCCACGACAACGACCGGGCGCAGGCTACTGGCCGAACGGATGGGTTCATCAAGCTGATGGCGGTGAAGGGCCGTCCGGTCGGCGCGACCATCGTGGGCGACCATGCGGGCGAATTGATCGCGCCCTGGGCGCTCGCCCTGTCGGCCGGCCTGAAGCTTTCGGCCGTGGCCGGCGCGGTCCTGCCCTATCCGACGCTGGCGGAGGCGAACAAACGCGTCGCCGGGGACTATTTCTCGCCGCGTCTCTTTGCTAACCCGTGGGTGAAGCGGACCGTCCGGCTGGTGCAGCGCCTTCTGCCCTGAGCCGCGGCAGGCCGGGCGAAGAGGCGCATACGGGGCGTGGCACGCGGGCGGTTTCTGAACACCCTCTCGGGGCGGTTCCTGATCCTGACGGTCGTCTTCGTGATGATCGCCGAGGTGCTGATCTTCGTGCCCTCCATCGCCCGGTTCCGCGCCGACTACCTGCAGCTGCGGCTGGAAAAGGCGCAGATCGCCTCGCTGGCGCTGCTGGCCACCGACACGCCGCTGTCCGACGAGTTGCAGGGCGAGCTCCTGGCCAATGCGGAGGTCTACAACGTCGTGCTGCGGCGCGACGAACTGCGCCAGCTGGTGCTGTCCAAGCCGATCCCGCAACCCATCGACGCGACCTACGACCTGCGCGCCGAAGGGCCGCTGGGCCTGATCCGGGACGCCATGGCGCAGCTTCTGGACCCCCGGGACCGGGTCGTCCGGGTGATCGGCTCGCCGGTGCAGGAGGCCGGCCTGCTGATCGAGGTCACGATGGACACGCTGCCCCTGCGGCGGGCGATGATCGACTACGGCATCCGCGTCCTGATCCTGTCGGCGCTGATCTCGGCGGTGACGGCGGCGATGCTGTTCCTCGCCGTGCAGCGCCTGCTCGTTGGCCCCATCGCGCGGGTTGCGCGCCACATGACCGCCTATGCCGAGGCGCCGGAAGACGCGCGCCGGGTGATCGACCCGACCGCGCGGGTGACCGAGTTGCGCGATGCCGAGGAGGCGTTGGCGGCTCTGCAGACGCAGTTGACCGGCGCGCTGCGGCAGAAAGAGCGGCTGGCGCAGCTTGGCGCCGCGGTGGCCAAGATCAGCCACGACCTGCGCAACATCCTGACCTCGGCCCAGCTGTTCGCCGACCGGATGTCCGGCTCGGCCGACCCCGGGGTGGCGAAGGCGGCGCCGAAACTCGTGGCCTCCATCGCCCGGGCGGTGCACCTGACCGAGGCGACGCTGGCCTTCGGCAAGGCGGAGGAGCCGCCGCCACGACTGACCCGGTTTCCGTTGCGTGTCCTGGCCGAGGAAGTCCTGGCCGGAGAGGCGCTGGAAGACCGCGACGGGCTGCCGGTTCTGATCGACGTCCCGCCGGGGCTGACGATCCGGGCGGACCAGGAGCAATTGCACCGGGTCCTGTCCAATCTCGTGCGCAACGCCCGTCAGGCCATCGAGGCGCAGGGCACCGGCGGCACCATCGAGATCGCCGGCGGCGAGGACGAGGTCGCCTGGTGGATCCGCGTCGGCGACAGCGGCCCGGGCCTGCCGCCCAAGGCGCGCGAGCATCTGTTCACCGCCTTCCAGGGCGGCGCGCGCAAGGGCGGGACCGGGCTTGGCCTTGCCATCTCGGCCGATCTGGTGCGCGGCCACGGCGGGCGGCTGGAGCTGCTGCGGTCCGACGCGGGCGGCACCGAGTTCCTGATCCGCCTGCCCAAGTCGGCGGGCGCGGATGGCGATACGGGCCAGGACTGACCCGCCCGCCGCGGGGCCGCAGGCCGCCGCGAGGTGCCCGGCCAGCCGGGCCGGGCGCCGGGCGCGTCGGGAACACCGCGCCCGTCCTGCCCGCCCCTTGCCAACACCGCCCCTGCGGCGTAAAGGCGCCCGGGTACGGACCCGTAGCTCAGCTGGATAGAGCATCAGACTACGAATCTGAGGGTCGGGCGTTCGAATCGCTCCGGGTCCGCCACTCACCATTGAAATCGTTACGAAAAATAGCCTCTTCGACGCTATACCCATCATTATGCCCCTCAACTTGAAATCGCTTGAGGCAAGTTGAGCGCCCGTCACCCGCCGTCCGCTCGATTCTTGCCAGTGGCGTCGTCCTGAGGGGCCTTCACCATAACGCGCATCCCAAGAGCGGCAGCGCCGGGACATTAGAGCCGCCGCGTTCGCCAGCTACGCCCGCCAGTCGCAGGACGATCAGCTTGAGCGCATGGCGCAGCGCATCCGCGCGAGGGCCGTCCGCCGGGCTGGGGAACCTGCCCGGCATCGCTCAAACGAAAGGGCTTTGGAAGACAATCCTGATGGCAACGGCAAACAGAGGGTAGTTCACTGGTCGCAAGCGGCCTTCGTAACTTCGACGATGCCGATCTCGCTCCCATCTTTCCGAGTGAAGACGTGTCGTATCATCGCGCCGGCTTCGATTACACCGGTCAATCCCTCGAAGGAACAGTTCTGCTGCAGCAGCCCCATGCGCATGCTCACGGGAAGGAAGTCGGGCGGTGGATCGACTGTGTAGACGAACCTCAGCTCCGACCCCTGTGCCTCAATTCGGACAAGGGTTGTCGTTTCGTCGACCACATTGGGCGTCTGAACCTCGGCAGCCATCGTGATAAGGATGCGGTCCAGCATTGCCACGTTGAAGACCCCCGCAGCAGCCGCTTCCTCGACACGGCGCGTCCCTTCGACCTGCGCATATGCCGACACGCTGACACCGGCGGCCAACAGGACGAAGCCGGACAGCACCCCCATGCCACCTGTCACTAATGGTATCGTGGGCGAACGGTTGGCCGACGTTTGGACTTTGGACGGAGTCAGGAGCAGCCAAAAGTTCGCGAGAGGAATGAAGGCCAGCACGGCCATCCGACCGTGGCCATACGCGTCCCGAGATCGGTCAGCGGCAATCCGCCCGAAATAGAAGCCAGCAACGACTGAAGCCAGCATTTCGGCTCCCACCACTACCCAAAAGAAGCCGCCGACCAGTGCCTGGACGATGAATGCCATGCCTCCGAATGTAACCAGAGACACTGAGAGGAAGATCAGGCCCAAGAGTGCGAAGTAGTGCGCCCGTCTGATTTCGGCGGCAGATTGATAGGTAAGCCCGCCGATCAAGCCACCGAGGATAACGAGGCCGAAGCTGATGGCGTTCATCTGATCTTCGGGCAGCTCTGAGTACTGCAGGGCGAGGTCTTCGAGCATGGTCCCTCCAATTTTTGCGATGCGCCGTAACGGCACATGGGGGAAGCAAGTTCACCCCCCCCCGCCCCACCGAGTTCGGCAAATTCAGAATATGCCATCCGCAGTTCAGCACAATCGCGCTATGCAATCGCCCGGTCGATCGCTCCCAAGAAACCGTGCTTAGCTCTGCCCCGCCCAGACCAGCCGCTCGATCTCGCGAACCTCCCGCACCAGGTCGTTGAGCCGCCGCCGTTCCTCCACCCATTCCCGCGACCGCATCCCGTGCCGCCAGGACGGGTGCGCCTTCCCTGGCGGATGCCCGCCACCGGACCCGTGAAACCGGCAGACGGCCCATCCGGTGACTGCAGGCCCCTTGCACCGCTCACCCGTCCGCTTCGACCTGGCCGTGCAGCGCGGGGCCTCATGTGCCTTGCTCATCGGGCTGGCGTCATCTTCCATTGCTCCCCCTCCCCCCGGTCTGGACGTTGCCGACACTGGCCTGCCCGCCGTCCGCGACCGTGACATGCTGCACCGTCACCCGCTGCTCCCCGCCCGTCCTATGCTTTCTCAGGGCCTCGACCTGGACCGCAAAGGTGCGGGCGAGCTTGTTGAAGCCGGTGTAATGAGCCTCGACCTGCGGAAGGTTGTCGCTGTTCGCCATCCATCGCCCGGCACGGACCGTGGCGACGTGGGTTGCCGCCATCTGAACGGCAAGCATCCGCTCGACGGCATCCCGTGGAGCGATGTCCCGTATGACGGAAAGCAGGAACATGCGCTCGTCGTTGGCCGGGAACTCGTCGCTGGCCTCGTCCGCCTTCAGCACTTTCAGGCAATGGCTCAGCAGAGCTTTCACCTGTTCCTGCTCGTCCGTGCCGAAGATTGCCGACAGCACGCCATCGCGGTCGAGCTCGACCACGTGTCCCGACTTTGCCGACCCCTTGAGCCTTACGCCCAGGTCGGCGGGATTCGTGCGTGAGACATCGTTCATTCTGTGCAACCGACAGCGAGGAGAATAGGTAAATCATACTGCCATATTTCGCGGGGCGGCTCAATTGCGCAATACTTCGCAACGTGCGCCTGCACGTCGCTCCCGGCGCCGAGGACCAAGGATTCTGGGTTCAGAAGTCGTCACTCACAATTCTTGAAACCTGACGCCAAGCATTCTCCCGCGCGGCGCTGCGCCTCTACGAGATCGGCAGGGCTCAGCTTGCTTTCCCGCGACCTGGACTGCCAATACAAAACCGCCTTCGTGCTGGCCCACAAGCTGCGCGAGGCAATGGCGGCCGAAGTCCAGACCGGCGAGAAACTGCGCGGCCATGTCGAAGTTGATGGCGCCTACTTCGGCGGCCACATTCGCCCGGCGAACCTGAAAGAGGACCGCTTTGACCGCCGCCGCAAGGAACACCAGACGGGCGCCCGCCGCGTCGTGGTGGCCTTCCGCGAACGCCTTGGCCGCACCCTGCCAATCGTGGCCATGTCAGAGGCCGAAGGCGTGGCGCCGGCGGCGGTTCACGTTGACCGCATGGCCACCATGTCGGCGGATGAAGCCTCGCACTGGGATATGCTGCACGCCGCGTGGCAGACTGTGTTTCAGCATGCAATTTTGACCCCTTAGGCGGGGTGATCGGCGTCCAATTTTGACCCCCCTGCTGATCTGGCAGACCGTCCGTTGCGGGGCAGCGGACGGAGGTGGAGTTGAAGCGGGTGGATACGATCGCGCGGGT
>JANOGU010000181.1:0-4397 GCA_031406135.1 Rhodobacterales bacterium | reverse complement strand
ACCTCGGATCAGCGCAAATCCCACCTCCCGGAATGGACCCACATGTACAATTGGCACCGCCCGCACGGCAGTCTAAACTCCAAGCCACCCATCAGCCGTCTCGCGTTACCGATGGACAACCTGTTGAGGTTCCACAGCTAGGGCTTCGGTGAGCGCGGCCTCCAATGCCGCAGCGGAGATCCGGCGGGGAATGTCGTCACCGGGCGTGGCGCGGGCACCTTGCTGCAGGGGCGCCGAGACATAGTAGCGGTAAAGCCTGCCGCCCTTGCCATAGGCGAAGGTCGGCGACATCGGCTGGCCCTCGGCATCGACAATCCGGCCGGTCAGCGCGGCCCTGGCCACGGTGGCATTGCGGGTGGTCTCCCGACGCCGGGCCTGGGCATCGAGCCGCGCCTGCACCGCGGCGAAGAGTTCCGCGTCGAGGATCGCGGGGTGCAGGCCGGGATGATGTCTGCCGCGATGGGAGATCTCGCCCAGAAAGACCCGGTTGCGCAGGAGATGGAACAGCGCACCACGGCTGAAGGGCTGGCCGCCCGAGGTCTGCCCGGCCGTTGGTCCGGACCGTGCCACGCGGGCCTTGGAGACGATGCCCTCGGCCGTCAGGCGTCGCTCCAGCGCATGCACCGAGCCGGTCTTGTCAGAAGGATTTCGGTTGAGGCGGTCGGGGTGGCCTCGTAGCCTCCGGCCATGACGAAACGCGACCCCTTCAAGTATTTCCACAGCAGCCCGGAGATCATCCGCCTGGCGGTCATGATGTATGTGCGCTTCCCGCTGTCGCTGCGGCATGGAGTCTTGCCTCCAACAACTTCGAGGCGGCGCTCAGACGGTTCGGACCGCAGCTGCTGCCGACGGGTAGCGCGTTCCTGGGGAAGATCGCAGGTATTGGCTTCGGTATACTAGGCTTTGCCGTTTCGATGATTATCTCCGGTTGCCTTCTCGCGCCCGGACCGCGCCTCGTCGCCGGTGTAAAAGCTGCGGCGCGCCGGATAGCCGCCGTTGACACTCGGCGCCGCCAATCGCATGCGGAACTGTAAGGCTGAAGCGCGCATCAACCAGCCGGGGATCGGACCTCTCCTTGCCTCGGGCAGCCCGGTGGTCTGGAGCGACCATCCACGCCTGCCCCCCGCACCGGCTCCCCGGCTCGGGGCCGATACGGAAGCCATTCTGGGCGACGTGCTGGGTCTGGGGTCCGGAGAGATCGGGCGGCTGATGGATGCACGCGTGGTGGCCGGGCCGTGAACCGGGCAGGCCGGCCGCCGTACGCCCCTTGCAGGAATCACGGGGCGCAGCAATGAATTGTGCAACTCGATTGCAGGTGGTGGAGCGGAGCGATCATGGCAAAGGCTCTGGCGGAACCCGGCACCTCGTCCGAGGTAGTTCTCGAGACGCAGAAGCTCATCAACCAGGTCACACGACAGTCGCGCGTCAAGGAGAACGGCGCATTCGACCGCGCCACGCAGGACGCGATCCGAACCTTCCAGCAGGAAAGCGGTCTGCGCGCCACGGGCGTGCTCGACCAGGAGCTTGTGAGCCTGCTGCAGAAGACCGCCAAGCTCGGCAAGCCGCCGAAGTACGAGATCAAGCTCGGCAGCAAGATTTACCTACTGAACGAAGACGACTGGGCCAGTCTGATCGAGCGGGTCAAGAAGGAATTCCGCAAGCCCATGATCCAGCTCCGCGGCGCCGTCGAGGAAGCGCGGATGCTCTACAACGACATGAAGAAGCTGAACAACGATCAGTATATCGTCAGCTTCTTCGTGAATGCCTGGAAGCGCAAGGGCCTGCCGCCCGAGAGCATCATCAAGAGCGCCGAGGCCGGGCTGGCGGCGGCGGAAGCGGCGCTGAACGCCGGCAACTTCTCGTCCTTCGCCTCGGTCTACCGCAGGGCCGAAAAGGCCGCGAACGACGCCCGGGTCGCGATGAAGTCCTACTGCGAGGGCATCGTGGAGGGGGCGGGCAGCATCGTCACCGGGCTGGAGTTCGTCAAGGACGGCAGCTTCGCCGTGGTGGCCGTGCTGGCGGCGCCCGCGGCGGCGACGACCTTCGGCCTTGGTGCCGTCGCGGCGGGTGTGGTCGCTGGCGCGGGAACGGGAGCGGTCGAGAGCATTGCAACCGAGGTCGGCAAGGGCATCGCGGGGAGTTCGCAGGGGTTCGGGAACGCCTCGCTGAACGTGCTGAAAGACAGCGCCATCGGCGGCATGGTCGGCGCCTTCTGCGCCGGAAAGGGCGCCGACAAGATCATCGAGAAGCTCGGGCCGATGATCGCCAAGCAGATGACCGGGCGCTTTTTCGAGAAGGCGGGCGAGAAGGCCGTGGTCCGCTGGATCGGCGCCTACTTCAAGGCCAACGGCGCGGCGATCCTGGAAGGCATCATTGTCGATTCACTTAAGGCCAACAAGTCGAACGCCACCGGGCTGACGGTGGACGCATTCCTCAAGATCGTTGCCAAGAACGTGGTGACGGCGGGCGTCTTCGCCAAGTTCGCCAAGCTGGGCGAGGTCAGTTCCAAGGCGCTGATGTCGCGCCTGCCCAACAAGGTCGTTCAGGATTTCCTCAAGTCGCTCGGTCCCGGTGCCAAGCCCGCCGATCTGGAGAAGATCTTCGCCAAGGCGATCGAGGATTTCTCCAAGGAGGGCGGCAGCAAGGTCTACGACATGGTACTCGACAGCCTGACCGGGAAGGAGACGCCGGAGGCGGTGGAGAAGAAGCTGATCGACGAGTTCGCCGCCAACCGGAAGATGTTGGAGACGATCAGGGACGAGTGCGAGAAGCAGGCCAAGAAGCGGAAGTAGCGTCTCAGCCGACATTCCCCAATTGTCCTGCCGTCTGACCGGATGGTCGCCTGACGGGGCTTGCAGATCAAGCGATTTTCGCCCCGGTTGGCCCCTGCGATCGCGCAAGAGCCCGGAGTTGGGTGTGAATAAGCACCGAACTTTGACCCCCTTCGGCGCCGAACTCTGACCCCATCAAGGCTGTCAACCTCCGCTATATTTCAAGGGTTTGATTGGCCGAGGGCAGGGTCATCGTTAGATGCCGATGGTGGGGTGAAACCCCGCGCCGAAACACAGCGCGGGGCCGCCGCTCACCCCGCCAGACCCGTCGCGGCCCGCTTTGCGCCGCGGTTTGGCGCAGCGCTTTCCGCTCAAAGGGCGTGTGCTTCATCATCGGGCTACACCCTGAGCGACCTCGCTTGATCCAACGGGCATCCCGGGCCGTATCACTCAACAGTAAACGCACCAAAGCGTTCAACATCATCAGGGAGGCTCGACATGATCGCATTCGCCAGAACCAGGATCGTCTACGCCTGGAACTTCTTGTTCGACCACGAGGTCAGCCCGCTTCGCAACATTCCCGACGTGGCCATCCGGCATTACATCCTGCAAATCCTGGCCATGATGTGGGCTGTGAGCTTCTCCATCGCCGTCGGAAGCTACACCGTTCTCGCGTGGAGCGTGCTTGGCCACAGCGTCCTGATTGCCGCCGCAGCGATCACCGTCGCGACCTACACCATGGCCGCGACCAGGCCGGGCCTGTTCGTTCGTGTCTCTGGCCGCCGCTCAAACGGCGAACACGAATAGCAGGCGTCGGGTGCGCATTCATGGCGCACCTTCCGGCCGTCCATGGTGCGCCATGAATGAGCACCCTACCGCCTGCGCCTCAACGGTCTTGTCAGAAGGAATCCGGTTGAGACGGTCGGGGTGGCTTCGTAGCCTCCGGCCATGACGAAACGCGACCCCTTCAAGTATTTCCACAGCAGCCCGGAGATCATCCGCCTGGCGGTCATGATGTACGTGCGCTTCCCGCTGTCGCTGCGAAACGTCGAGGACCTTCTGCACGAGCGCGGCATCGACATCAGCTACGAGACGGTGCGGTTCTGGTGGAACCGGTTCGGTCCGATGTTTGCGGCTGAGATCCGCCGCAGGCGCGTCGAGCGGATGCGCTCCTCGCCGCAGTGGCAGTGGCATCTCGACGAGATGTTCGTGAAGATCAACGGTGAACGGCACTACCTCTGGCGGGCTGTCGACCATGAAGGCGAGGTTCTCGAAAGCTTCGTGACGAAGAAGCGGGACAAGAAGGCGGCGTTGAAATTCCTCAGGAAATCAATGAAGCGCCATGGCCGACCGCATATCCTGGTGACCGACGAGCTGCGGTCCTACGGCGCCGCGCTGAAGGAGATTGGCGCGGCCGACCGGCAGGAGACCGGACGCTGGATGAACAACCGCGCAGAGAATTCTCACCTGCCGTTCCGACGACGCGAACGGGCGATGCAACGCTTTCGGCGGATGCGAACGCTACAGAAGTTTGCCTCCGTTCACGCCTCGGTCCACAACCATTTCAACTCGGAGCGCCACCTCTACACACGACAGAATTTCAAGCTCAACCGCGCCGCCGCTCTC
>JANOGU010000107.1:0-24352 GCA_031406135.1 Rhodobacterales bacterium | reverse complement strand
TTCGCCAATGATCCCAAGACCGTAACCTCGATCACTGACCGCCTATGGGCACAGGTCAACCAATAGGGCCGTTGGTATGACGGCCCGAGCGGCGACACAGCGCGCCCGCCCTCACCCGGCGGGCGTTTTCGTTTCTGCGGAGCAGGTGACAAATCCGGTGACAAGAGGGAAAAGCAACCCATCCAACTGACGCCTCTGGAACCTAAATTGTTGGTTTTTAAAGGTTATTTGGCTCAGGCTGTAGGGATAGAACCTACATCCAACTGACGCCTCATCAAGCCCTTGCGGGCTTTCCTCGGCTGCGTCGCGACAGAGGCGAGGAAAGCCCGCAAGGGCTTGATGAGCCGGGCGTCAGGCGCTCCACAAAAGCCGCGCCGCCAGCGCCATCGACACCACGACCAGCAACGGCCGGATCACCCGCGCCCCCAGCCGCACCGCCAGCCGCGCGCCCAGCGTGGCGCCCGCCACCTGCGCCGCCGCCATGGCCAGCCCCAGCCCCCACCACACGCCGCCGGCAGCGGCAAAGACCGCGACCGAGCCGAGGTTCGAGGCGAAGTTCAGCGTCTTGGTCTGCGCCGTGGCCCGGAGCAGGCCGGAGCCTGCCAGCAGCACAAAGCCCAGCATGAAGAACGACCCCGTCCCGGGACCCAGGATGCCATCGTAGAACGCCACCGCCGGCACCACCGTGAGCCCGAACGCCACGGGCGTCAGCCGTGCGACGCGGTCCGCATCGCCAAGGTCGCGCTTGATGAGGAAGAACAGCGCCACCGCCACCAGCACCACGGGCAAGGCCGCGCGCAGCGCATCGGCCGGCACCACCAGCGCCACCGCCGACCCCGCCGCCGCGGCCGAGAGCGACACCGCCGCCATGCCCCCCTGATCGGCGAGCCGCACCTGCCCCGCCCGGGCATAGGCGACCATCGCCGACCCCGACCCGAACGACCCCTGCAGCTTGTTCGTCGCCAGCGCCTCCACCGGCGGCAGCCCGGCCAGCAGCAGCGCCAGCACCGTGATCAGCCCGCCGCCGCCGGCGATCGCATCGACGAAACCGGCGAAGCCTGCGGCGGCGATCAGCAGCGCGATGACCTCGGGACCGAGCTCAGGCACGGAACTCGTCCACGCCATAGCCCTGCAGGTACAGCAGCGCGGTCAGGTCGCCGTGGTTCACCCTCGCCTCCACCTGCGCCGCCACGGCGGGCTTGGCGTGCAGCGCCACGCCCAGCCCCGCGGCCTGCAGCATGCCCAGATCGTTCGCCCCGTCGCCCACCGCCAGCACATCCGCCGCCCCGGTCCCCAGCCGCGCCGTGATCTCCTCCAGCGCCCGCACTTTCGCCTCGCGCCCCAGGATCGGCTCGGCCACCACCCCGGTCAGCCGTCCGCCATCCGCCACCAGCACATTGGCCCGGTGCTCGTCGAAGCCAAGCCGCGCCGCCACGACCTCGGTGAAGGCGGTGAACCCGCCCGAGACCAGCGCCGTCCGCGCCCCAGCGGCCCGCATCGTCGCGACCAGCGCCGGGCCGCCCTGGGCCAGAGTGATCCGGCGCGCCAGGACCTCGCCGATCACCGCCTCCGGCAACCCCCGGAGCAACGCCACCCGCTCGCGCAGCGCGCCTTCGAAGCCGATCTCGCCGTTCATCGCCCGCGCCGTGATCGCCGCCACCTGCGGCCCGACCCCGGCCTCGACGGCCAGCTCGTCGATGCACTCCTGCCCGATCATCGTCGAATCCATGTCGGCCAGCAGCAACCGCTTGCGCCGCCCGGCGGCCGGGACCAGGCACAGGTCGATGCCCAGCGCCTGCAGGTCCGCCCACACCTCCCAGCGGTTCCCCGGCACCGCCGCCAGGGGAAACTCCGCCGCCACCCCGGGGTTCAGCCAGCGCACCGCCCCCCCGCCCCAGGCGTTTCGCAAGGCCTCGACCGCGGCACGCTCCAGCCCGCCGCGGGCGGGATCGGTCAGCAGGACGGCAACGAACATGCCAGACACTCCGCGGCAGGGGCGGCCCGCGCCTAGCCGGTTTCGCCGCGCCGCGCCAGCGCCGCCGTTGTGCCGGACCTTGCCGGCATGGCAGGCTGCCGCCCGATCGAGGCGAATCCACGACCTGGCCAGGCGCGCTTCCCTCCCCCTTGTGGGGAGGGAGAGGGTGGGGAGGCGCCCGCCGCGCGGGATCCGCCCGATCCGGACAGTCCGCGAGGAGACAAGGGATGGACCTTTCCGACTACGCCCGCCACGACGCCAGCGGCCTCGCCACCCTGATCCGCCGCGGCGAGGTCAGCGCCGCCGAGGTGGCGCAGGCCGCCATGGCCGCCATCGAACGCATCAACCCCGCGGTGGGCGCGGTCGTCGAGACCTACCCCGACCGCGCGGAGGGCCTGCCCGGCCCGCTGCCCGACGGACCGCTCGCCGGGGCGCCGTTCCTGTGGAAGGACGTCGGCCTCGGTCACGAGGCCGGGCGGCGGATCGAGAACGGCAGCCGGCTCTGCGCCGGCCTGACCACCGCGGCCGACAGCCATGTCTGGCAGATGCTGCGCGCCGCCGGGGTCGCCCCCCTCGGCCGCTCCGCCGCGCCGGAGTTTTCTTACGCCGGGACCACTGAATCGGCACTCTATGGCGACACCTCCACCCCCTGGCGTTCCGGCTGGTCGGCGGGCGGTTCCTCCGGCGGCGCCGCCGCGGCGGTAGCCTCCGGCATGGTGCCCTTGGCGCAGGGCTCCGACATTTCCGGCTCGATCCGCATGCCCGCCGCCTGGTGCGGCACGCTGGGGCTGAAGCCATCGCGCGGCCGGGTGTCCTACGGCCCGGCGATGGATGAAAGCGGCTGGGGCATGGCGATGAACTTCGCCCAGACCCGCACGATCCGCGACACCGCGGCACTTCTCGACATCCTCGGCCAGCCCAAGCCCGGCGACCCTTTCGTGATCCCCCGACCCCAGGGCGGCTGGCTCACCGGGCTGGCGCGGGCCCCCGGCCGCTACCGTATCGGCTGGTCCACAGCACCCCTGATGAATCATCCGGTGGACGCCGAGACCGCCGCTGCGGTGGCCGACACCGCGCGGCTGCTGGCCGACATGGGCCACAGCGTCGAAGAGGCGGCCCCGGACTTCGACCACGAGGCCGCCAGCCGCGTGATGCTCGACCTGTGGTTCCTCGGCTTCGACCGGCGCATGGCCGACTACGCCGCCCGCACCGGCCGCCAAGTCGGCCCGGACACGCTCGAACCCGCCACGCTCAAACTATACGAATATTCCCGGACCCTCACCCCCGACGCCTTCAACGCCGGCCTCGCCATCATGAACGGCGCCCGGCGGCGGCTGGGGGCCTTCTTCACCCGCTTCGACGTCTGGCTCTCGCCCGTTGTCGCCACGCTGCCCGCGCCGAACGGCTATCTCGGCCAGAACTGCGACGACCTCTCGGCGGTCGACTACGTCGTCTTCATGGACCGCATCGTGCAGTTCGCCTTCCCCTGCAACATCGCGGGCCTGCCGGCCATGTCGCTGCCGCTGGCGATGTCCGGCGACGGCCTGCCCATCGGCGTCCAGATCGCCGCCGCCCCGGCACGGGAGGATGTCCTGCTGGACATCGGCCAGTCGCTGGAACAGGCGCGCCCCTGGGCCGGACGGGTCCCGCCGCTGCACGCCTCCCGCCCCGGCTGAGACGACCGCAGCCCGCGCGAGCCACCCTGCCGCGCCAGACATGGTGAACCCCGTCCTGCCGCAGCGCGCGTCGGGACGGATGCCCGACGGATACCCGACAGGTATCCGACGACCGCAACCACCGGACTCCGGGGAGTTGCCGTGGCGTCCGGTTCTCCGGGCCGGGCGCGTCGCATCCGCCTTGCGAAGCATTGCAACCGGGACTAGACCCCGCGGCGGGACACCCTTCCCCAACGAGGGGCTCATAGCTGGAAGGCTACCATGACAGACCTGCCCGCCCCGGCCGCGCGCCCGGCAAACCCGCGCTTTTCGTCCGGCCCCTGCGCCAAGATTCCCAATTATTCCCTCGACTTGCTGGCCGACGCCCCGCTCGGGCGGTCGCATCGCGCAGCCGTCGGCAAGGCCAAACTGAAGGAAGCCATCGACCGCACCCGGTCGGTCCTCGGCGTGCCCGCCGACTACCGCATCGGCATCGTCCCCGCTTCCGACACCGGCGCCATGGAAATGGCCATGTGGTCCCTCCTCGGCGCCCGGCCGGTGGAGATGCTGGCCTGGGAAAGCTTCGGCGAAGGTTGGGTGACCGATGCCGTCAAGCAGTTGAAACTCAACGCAAAAATCTGCGTCGCGCCGTACGGCCGGATCGTCGATTTCGCCGAAGTGGACTTCGACAGCGACGTCGTCTTCACCTGGAACGGCACCACCTCCGGCGTCCGGGTTCCGAGCGGCGACGCAATTCCCGAGCAACGCCAGGGCCTTACCATCTGCGATGCGACCTCCGCCGCCTTCGCGATGGACCTTCCTTTCGCGAAACTCGACGTCACCACCTTCTCCTGGCAGAAGGTCCTGGGCGGCGAGGGCGCGCATGGCGTCCTGATCCTCTCCCCCCGCGCCGTGAAGCGGCTGGAGAGCTACAAACCCTTGTGGCCATTGCCGAAAATCTTCCGGCTCACCAAGGGCGGCAAACTGATCGAAGGCATTTTCGAGGGCGAGACGATCAACACCCCCTCGATGCTTTGCGTCGAGGACTATCTGGTCGCGCTGAAATGGGCGGAAAGCCTCGGCGGCCTGCCAGCCCTGATCGCCCGGTCCGAAGCGAATTCCAAGGTAATCAAGGACTTCTGCGCAACCCGCCGGTGGATCGCGAACCTTGCCGAGGACCCGGCGACGGCCTCCACCACCTCGGTCTGCCTGAAGTTCACCGACCCCCGCATAGTGGACGGTGCGACCTTCGCTAGGGCGGTCGCGAAGCGGCTGGAAACGGCCGGCGCGGCGCTCGATGCCGGCAGCTACCGCGACGCCCCGCCCGGCCTGCGCTTCTGGTGCGGATCGACGGTGGAAACCTCGGATGTTCAGGCACTTATGCCTTGGATCGACTGGGCTTTTGCCAGTGAAGTCGCGGTCCTTCCGGCGGCTGCCTAGAAATGGTGGGCAGACTGCCCACCCTACACCATCCCTCGACCGCGTAGGGTGGGCAATTTGCCCACCTTCCCCGCCCCAAGAAAGCAGCCCCGCATGGCCCCCCGCGTTCTCGTCTCCGATGACCTTTCCGAAACCGCCGTCCAGATTTTCCGCGACCGGGGGATCGAGGTCGACTACCTCCCCAAACTCGGCAAAGACAAGGAGGCCCTCCTGGCCGCGATCCCGGCCTATGACGGCCTCGCTATCCGCTCGGCCACCAAGGTGACCGGGAAGCTTCTGGAAAAGGCCAGCAATCTCAAGGTCGTGGGACGCGCCGGGATCGGCGTCGACAACGTCGACATCCCCGCCGCCAGCCGCAAGGGGGTGATCGTGATGAACACGCCCTTCGGCAACTCGATCACCACCGCCGAACACGCCATCGCCATGATGTTCGCCGTCGCCCGGCAGATTCCGGAGGCCAACGCCTCCACCCACGCCGGCAAATGGGAAAAGTCGCGCTTCATGGGGGTGGAGCTCTACAACAAGACGCTCGGTGTGATCGGTGCCGGCAACATCGGCGGCATCGTCTGCGACCGGGCGGTGGCGCTGCACATGCGGGTCGTCGCCTATGACCCGTTCCTGTCGGAGGAACGCGCCCGCGCGCTCGGTGTCCACAAGGTGGAGCTGGACGAGCTGCTGGCAAAGTCCGACTTCATCACCCTGCACGTCCCGCTCACCGAAAAGACGAGGAACATCCTTTCGCGCGAGGCACTTGCCCGCACGAAAAAGGGCGTGCGCATCATCAACTGTGCGCGCGGCGGGCTGATCGACGAGGCGGCGCTGAAGGACGCGCTGGATGCCGGGCACGTCGCCGGCGCAGCACTCGATGTCTTCGAAGTCGAGCCAGCGACCGACAACCCCCTGTTCAACCACGCCAATGTCGTCTGCACCCCACATCTGGGCGCGGCCACCACCGAGGCGCAGGAGAACGTGGCGCTGCAGGTCGCCGAGCAGATGTCGGACTACCTCTTGACCGGCGCGGTGCAGAACGCGCTCAACATGCCCAACGTCACCGCCGAGGAGGCGGCCGTCATGGGCCCCTGGATCAAGCTCGCAAGCCACCTCGGCGCCTTCATCGGCCAGATGACCGAGGAGCCGATCAGGGCGATCAACATCCTCTATGACGGCCGCGTGGCGGAGATGAACCTGCCCGCGCTGAACTCCGCCGTCATCGCCGGGGTGATGAAGGCCGCGAACCCCGACGTGAACGTGGTCTCCGCGCCAATCGTCGCCAGGGAGCGCGGCATCCAGCTGTCCACCACGCGGCAGGACAAGTCCGGCGTCTTCGACGCCTACATCAAGGTCACCATGGTGACCGACAAGCGCGAGCGGTCGGTGGCGGGGACCTGCTTTTCCGACGGCAAGCCGCGGTTCATCCAGATCAAGGGCATCAACATCGACGCCGAGATCGGCGCCCACATGCTCTACACCACCAACGAGGACGTGCCCGGCATCATCGGCCTGCTCGGCATGACCTTGGGCAAGAACAACGTCAACATCGCCAACTTCACCCTCGGCCGGTCCGGTCCCGGCAAGGATGCCATCGCGCTTCTCTACCTCGACCAGCGCATCGACCCGAAGGTGGTGGCAACGCTGGAAGGCACCGGCATGTTCCAGCAGGTCAAGCCCTTGCAGTTCGAGGTCGGCTGAGGACACGCGAAACGACGCCTCATCAAGCCCTTGCGGGCTTTCCTCGGCTCCGTCGCCAGCGAGGAAAGCCCGCAAGGGCTTGATGAGCGACCGGCAGGCGGCGGGTCAGCCGCCGTCCGGCTTCACCCGGGCTGCGGTCTTGTCGGCGAAGGCCGCCAGGCGCGACCGGGCGTCCGGCTGGGTGTTCACGATCCCCGCCACCGCCGCCTCCAGATAGGCGGCGTCCATCGCCGACATGTTCTGCACATGGCTCACCGCCGAGCAGATGGCGAAGTTGGTCAGCGGCAGGTTTGCCGCCGCCGCCCGGGCCAGGGCCATGGCACGGTCGAGGCTCGATCCCGCGTCGAGATACTGGCAGAGGCCGACCGCAAGCGCCTCCTCCGCCCGGTAGATGCGCCCCGTCAGCATCATGTCGATCATCCGCGCCTTGCCGATCAGCGCCGAAACCCGGATCGTGGCGCCGCCGCCGGTGAACAGGCCGCGGCTCCCCTCGGGCAGAGCGAAGTAGGTGGTGGCGTCCGCCACCCGGATATGCGCGGCCGAGGCCAGTTCCAGCCCACCGCCGACCACGGCCCCCTTGAGCGCGGCGATGATCGGCACGCCGCCGTATTCCATCTTGTTGAAGGCCTCGTGCCAGCGCAGGCAGAGCTGCCAGAACGCGGCGGGGCTGCGGTCTTCGCCGTGATGCTCGACCAGGTCCAGCCCGGCGCAGAAATGCTCCCCCTCCGCGGCCAGCACCACCGCCCGGACGCCGGCCTTCGGCACCGCGTCGAACAGGCGCACCAGCTCTTCCACGCTGTCGGCATTCAGCGCGTTGCGCTTGGCCGGGCGGTTCAGCGTGGCGATCAGGACACCGTCGCCGGCATCGTCCAGACGGAGGTTGCGCAGGCCCAGGGCGGCGAGGTCCATGTCGGGTCTCCGGATCACAGGAAGGGCAGGCCGGTCAGGCGGGCCGGGCGCGGCCCGCCTTCCAGCGCAACCTCTACCGTGTCGCCCACTTTGCAGGTCGCCGACACCAGCGCAAAGCCGATGTTGGACTGCATCCGCCGGGAATACACACCGTTGGTCAGCTGCCCGACCGGCTGCCCATCCGCAGTGATCGCCCGCCAGCCCAGCGCTGGCCCCAGCGGCGCGCCGCCGTCGATGACCGCGCCCAGCATCTGCCGCCGCGGCCCCTCGGCCGCGATCCGGCGCAGCGCCCTGATCCCGATGGTGTCATCCGGCACGCCGAGATCGACATACTTGCCCATATGCACCTCGAAGGGGCTGGTCGCGTCGTCGGTGTCGCCACCGTAGGAGATCAGGCCGCTCTCGGTCCGCTCGCACCAGTTCGGGTTGCCGGGGCCGATGTCCCAGGGCTTGCCGGCCTCGCGGAAAATGTCCCACAGCGCGGTGCCTTTCGACCCGTCGCGCAGGTAGATCTCGAAACCACCCTGCTTGGACCAGCCGGAGCGGGCGACGAGCACCGGGATGCCCGCGATCTCGGTCTCGCGGAACCAGAAGTATTTCAGCCCCCGCACCCAGTCGCCGCAGACATGCGCCACCACGTCCTCGGCCTTCGGCCCCTGGATCGCCATGGGTGAGACGTCGGGTTCGCTGACGCGCGCATCCAGCCCGCGCTCGGCGGCGATGGCGCGGGCCCAGAACCAGATGTCGCTGTCGGCGATCGACAGCCAGTAGAGGTCATCGGCGAGCTTGAGACAGATCGGGTCGTTGATCAGCACGCCGTCGTGGTTGCACAGCGGTACGTATTTGCCCTGCCCGGCCACCTGTTTCGACAGGTCGCGCGGCGCGAGAATCTGCGCCAGCCGCCCGGCGTCCGGGCCGCGCAGCTCCACCTGCCGCTCGACCGCCACGTCCCACTGGCTGACGCCATTGATGAGGCGCCAGTATTCCGCCTCCGGGTCGCCGTAGGACGTGGGCATCAGCATGCGGTTGTAGAGCGTGAACGCGGTCACCCCCTCGCGCAGGGTGGCGGCGTAGAACGGCGAGGCGCGCAGCCGTGCCGAGGGTGATATGCCGAACATTCCCGATCTTCCCGCTTTTTCTTCTGGTGGCGTAGCGCGAAGACAGCCCGCCGAAACACCGCCTTGCGACAAATGATGCCGGATCGCGACAGACCGACGGGCGCGACGCAACGTTCTCACGCGACAGCCGAAAACGCGAGCGCGGCCCGCGGCATCATCGCTGAGGCGTGACGTCAGCTCCCATGCCCGGCCCAGGGGCCGTGCGTCCCGGGCCGCCCGTCGATGCGCCGGAACCCGTGCGCGCCGAAGAAGTCGCGCTGTGCCTGGATCAGGTTCGCCGTGCCGCGCGCGGTGCGCATGGCGTCGAACCAGATCAGACCGGCGGCCAGCGCCGGCACCGCGTGCCCGGCCGCCATGGCGGCGGCCACGACACGGCGCAGCGCGCCCTGCGCGGCCTCAATCCGCGCGGCGAAGGCCGGAGCGAGGATCAGGCTGCGGTCGGGGTCCTCGGCCAACGCCGTGGCCATGTCGGTCAGCATGTCGGAGCGGATGATGCAGCCCGCGCGCCACACCCTTGCCACCTCCGGCAGGGACGTGCCCCAACCCTGCGCGGCCGAGGCGGCGGCGATCATCGCGAAGCCCTGCGCGTAGCAGGTGATCTTGCCCGCGATCAGTGCCGCCTCCAGATCGGCCTCGGTCAGGGCCAGCGGCCCCGGCGCCGCCCCGAACCGCGCCTGTCCCGCCGCGCGCTCGTCGAGCCGGGCCGAGACGTTGCGCGCCATCACCGCGGCCTCGATCACCGGCACCGGCGTGGCCAGATGCTGCGCCTCGATGGCGGTCCAGCGGCCGGTGCCTTTCTGGCCGGCCGCGTCCAGGATCACGTCCAGCATCGGTGCCCCGGTCTCAGGGTCCGCCGCCCGTGCCACTTCGGCGGTGATCTCGACCAGGTAGGACCGCAGCGGCCCCTCGTTCCAGCGGGCGAAGACCTCGCCGATGGCGGGCGCGGGCATCCCCAGTCCGTCGCGCAGGATGCCGTAGACCTCGGCGATCATCTGCATGTCGGCGTATTCGATGCCGTTGTGCACGGTCTTGACAAAATGCCCGGCGCCGCCGGGGCCGAACCAGGTGGCGCAGGGCTCGCCCTGATGCCTGGCTGCGATGGCGGTCAGCACCGGCGCCACGCGGTCCCAGGCCTGCCGCGGGCCGCCGCCCATGATCGAGGGGCCGTGCCGCGCGCCGGCTTCGCCACCCGAGACGCCGAGGCCGAGGAATCCCGTCCCGCCCGCCGCCCGCCGCTCGGTGTCGTGGAAATCCGAGTTGCCGGCATCGACGATCAGGTCTCCCGCCCCCATCAGCGGGCGCAGGCGGGCGATCATGTCGTCCACGGCAGCCCCGGCCGGCACCATCAGGATCACCGCCCGCGGCGGCGCGATGGCAGCGACGAATTCCTCCAGCGTCGCGGCCGGCACCACGCGGCCGGCAAGGTCCCCCGCCCCGGCGACGAAGTCCGCCACCGCCTGCGGCGAGCGGTTCCACACCGCCACCGGAAACCCCTTTTCGGCGATGTTGAGTGCCAGCGCCGCGCCCATCGTGCCCAGCCCCGCCAGTCCGATTGCCGCCTGCGCCATCATCCGCACTCCCGCCGTGATGCACCCAAGTTAGGCCCGCGCGCCGGACACGCCAACCCGCTGGCCTCTTCCCGCACGCAGACCTAGGCTGCGCGCAACCCGCGGGGTCCGCATGACCACCTACGCCATCGGCGACATCCACGGCCAGATCGACCTGCTGCTGTCGGCGCATGCGCGGATCGACAGCGACCGCGCGCGGGAACGCGAGCGGGACGCGCCGGTGGTGCATCTGGGCGATCTGGTGGACCGCGGCCCGGACAGCCGGGGCGTCGTCGAATTCCTTATGTCGGGAGAGCGGCGGGGCGAAAACTGGGTTGTCCTGAAGGGCAACCACGACCGCATGTTCACGCGGTTCATGGCCGAACCCGCCGCACCCGAGCCGGGGCTGCGGTCCGACTTGTCCTGGCTGCATCCCCGTCTGGGCGGCGCCGACACGCTCGCCTCGTATGGTGTGCGGTCGGCGGCGGACCGGCCGGTGGCGCCGGTCCACGCCGAGGCCAGCGCAGCAGTGCCGCAATCCCACCTCGACTATCTCGCTGCCCGCCCGACGATCTTCGCCCGCGAAGAGGCGGTCTTCGTCCATGCCGGCATCCGCCCCGGCGTGCCGCTGGAGGCGCAGGACGAAACCGATCTGGTCTGGATCAGGGGCGGGTTCCTCGACGACCCGCGCGACCACGGCGCGCTGATCGTGCACGGCCACACCGCGCTGGACGCGCCCGAGCACTACGGCAACCGGCTGAACCTTGACAGCGGCGCGGCCTATGGCGGGCCGTTGGCGGCGGTGGTGATCGAGGGGCGGCGGGCCTGGCTGCTGACCGACGACGGGCGGCAGGAACTGCTGCCCGCGCCGGCCGGGCCGGCCGGCGCCGGCTGGCGGTTCTGGAGGCGATGACGATGGACCTGGGATTGCACGGCAAGGTCGTGATCGTCACCGGCGGCGCCTCGGGCATCGGCGCGGCGGTGGTGGCGGCGCTGCTGGCGGAAGGTGCCCTGCCGGCGGTCTTCGACCGCGCGGCACCGCCGCCGGACCTGCCGGGGGCAGTGTTCTGGTCCGTGGCCGACCTCTGCTCCGATGCCGCCTGTGCGGACGCCGTGGCGGCGCTCTTGGCGGCGCGCGGACGGATCGACGCGCTGGTCAACAATGCCGGCAGCAACGACGGCATCCCGCTGGGCGCTTCCGGCGAGGCCTTCCGCGCCTCGCTCGACCGCAACCTGACCCATGCCTTCGTGCTGGCCGGCCTCTGCCTGCCCGAACTGGTCCGCAATCGCGGCGCCATCGTCAACGTCTCGTCCAAGACCGCGGTGACCGGGCAGGGCGGCAGCTCTGCCTATGTCGCCGCGAAAGCGGCGCTGCTGGGTCTGACGCGGGAGTGGGCGGCGGCGCTGGTGGAGCAGGGCGTGCGGGTGAACGCGGTGGTTCCGGCCGAAGTGGAAACGCCGATGTACACCCGCTGGCTCGGCAGCTTCCCCGATCCCGCGGCGAAGCGCGCGGAAATCACCGCGCGCATTCCCCTGGGCCGCCGGATGACGACGGCGGAGGAGATGGCCGCGACGATCCTGTTCCTGCTGTCGGACCGCTCCGCCCATACCACCGGCCAGTGGGTGTTCGTCGACGGCGGCTACACCCACCTCGACCGGGCGCTCGGCTGACCCTGGCGCGGCCCGCCGGACGCCAGGCGGCACCGGCCGCGGCGGATCGGGCGTCGCCCCCGGAAACCGGCGCCGCTGCCCACGCCGTCGGCGTTACTCCGCGGATGCCTCGCTGTCCGCGGGCTGCGGGCCGGTCGCCTCCGCCGGCGGCGTCGGCAGCGGATCGCGCTGTTTCCAGCGCGGCCGCAGTTTCGACCGCGGCACGCCCTTCTGGTTCAGGAAGGCGGTGAGGTCGAACGGATCTTTGGGGGTCGAAAAGCCCATGGCCTGCGTCCTTCCCGGGTAGGGTTCAGTCAAAGCTCCGCGTCGGGTCCGGCTCGGCGCCGACGTCCGTTCCGGGGTGGCCGCGGCCGGCACCCCGGAATCCGGTCGCGCACGGCTGCATCCGGTATGGCAGGGGTCTGGCGAAAAAGCCATCTGCCCCGGGACTTTATCTTTCAAGCGCCGGGAAACAGGCGCAATTTTTTCGCGGGACCATCCCCTTCCGGCGGCCGGCGGGGCGGCCCGCGCCGATCATCAGCGCCGCGCAGGCGGCGACTCTGGCGACCCCGGCAGGAATTGAACCTGCAACCTACCCCTTAGGAGGGGGTCGCTCTATCCGTTGAGCTACGGGGCCGTCGACCCCTTCTGGTCAAAATCCGACCGCCATGCAACCGGCAAGGCACCTTGGCCCGGGCGCGGGATTGGCGCAGAGTGGCGGCATGACGGGTCGGAAAGTGACATCTTGACGACGGCGAAACCCCACCGCCCGCTGACCCTGCGGGACGTGTCCGAAGCCTCGGGCGTCAGCGAGATGACGGTCAGCCGCGTGCTGCGCGGGCGGGGCGATGTCTCGCAGACCACGCGCGACCGGGTGCTCGCCGCCGCCCGCAACCTGGGCTACGTCCCCAACCGCATCGCCGGCGCGCTGGCGAGCCGCAGCGTCAACCTCGTCGCCGTGGTCATCCCCTCGCTGTCGAACATGGTGTTTCCGGAGGTGCTGACCGGCATTTCCGAGGTGCTGGAGGAGGCGGGCCTGCAGCCGGTCGTCGGCGTCACCCAATACGCCCCGGCGCGGGAGGAGACGATCCTCTACGAGATGCTGTCCTGGCGGCCCAAGGCGGTGATCCTGGCCGGGCTCGAACACAGTGACGCAGCGCGCGCGATGCTGAAGGGCGCGGGCGTGCCCATCGTCGAGATCATGGACGTGGACGGCACGCCGGTGCACAGCGTCGTCGGCATCTCGCACCGCCGCGCCGGGGCCGACATGGCGCGCGCGATCCTGGCCGCCGGCTATCGCCGCATCGGCTTCCTCGGCACGATGATGCCGGATGACCACCGGGCGCGGAAGCGGATGGAGGGGTTCGAGGCGGAACTGGCCGCCGCCGGCGTGGCGCTGGCCGACCGCGAATTCTATTCCGGCGGTTCGGCGCTGCTGAAGGGCCGCGAGATGACCGAGGCGATCCTGGGGCGCCGTCCGGACCTCGACTTCCTCTACTATTCGAATGACATGATCGGCGCGGGCGGGCTTCTGTGGTGCCTGGAACGGGGCATCGACGTGCCCGGAAGCCTGGGCCTCGCCGGTTTCAACGCGGTGGAGTTGCTGGCCGGGCTGCCGCGCCGGCTGGCCACCATGGACGCCTGCCGTCGGGAGATCGGGCGGCTGGCGGCCGGGCTGGTGGCAGCCGGCGGCACAGACGCCCAGCGGATCGAGCTGATGCCGCGGCTCGACCCGGGCGACACGATCCGCCGCCGCGCGGTCGATGGTTGACCGCCGGCCGGCTTTCTCACAGGCTCCGCGCCAGGCTCGATCAAGGGGAACTCACATGGCCGCCCAGCGCCTGCACCTCGTCTTCGGCGGGGAACTCGTCGATCCCGCGCGCAGCGTGTTCCGCGATGTCTCGGCGCTGCACGTCGTGGGCATCTTCCCGAGCCAGGCCGCGGCGCAGGCCGCCTGGAAGGCTGAAGCGCAGCGCACCGTCGACAACGCCCACATGCGCTACTTCATTGCCCCCCTGCACAAGCTGCGCGAAGGCGACGACGCTACGGAAGAAGGCTGACGCAGGGCGCCCATGGCCTATTCGCTGGGGCTGAAGCTCTACAACCTCGGCTGGCGCGGCGCGGCCGAGCCGCCGCCACCCGACCCGACGCCGCGGCCGGACCGGCCCGTGGTCTGGCTGCACGCTCCGTCCGCCGAGGCAGCACGCCCGGCCCGGGCACTGGCGCGGCGGCTGGCCGGCGGAACGGATGCCACCGTGGTGATGACCGCGCCTCCCGATACAGCGGCGGAACCGGGCATCGTCGTCGCAACCGCTCCGCCCGATGCCCCCGGGCCGGCCTGTGCCTTCCTCGACCACTGGCGCCCGGTGATCGGCGTCCTGTTCGAGGGCGAGGTCCGGCCCGCGCTGATCCACGAGGCGGGCGAACGCGGCATTCCCCTGATCCTCGCCGAGGGCCGCGCCCCATCGCTGCCCCGCGGCCGCGACGGCTGGTGGCCGGGACTGATGCGCAGCACGCTCTCCCGCCTGCGGCTGGTGCTGGCCGTGGACGAGGCCGCGGCCCGCGCCTTCCGCAGGGCCGGCGCCGTGCCGGGCGCGGTCGAGGCGACGGGCCGGATGGAACTGCCCTCCGCCGCCCTGCCCTGCAACGAGGCGGAGCGGGCCGAACTGTCGGCGACCCTGCTTGCGCGTCCGGTCTGGCTCGCCGCCGGCGTGCCCGAGGCGGAGGAAGCGACCGTTATCGCCGCGCACCGCGCGCTGCTGCGCCTGAGCCACCGCCTGCTCCTCATCCTGGTGCCGGAAACTGCGGTGCGGCTGCCGGCGCTCGCGCGGCAGATGGAGGAGATCGAGGGCTGGACCGTGGCCCGCCGCGCGGCCGACGAGGTGCCGGACGCGGAAACCCAGGTCTTCCTGGCCGACGGTGCCGAATACGGGCTCTGGTACCGGCTGGCGCCGGTCACCTTTCTGGGCGGCAGTCTCTCCGGACCGGGCTGTCGCATCGACCCGCTGGAGCCCGCCTCGCTGGGCTCCGCCGTGATCCACGGGCCGCGCGGCGGCGGGTTCGGTGCCGTCATCGGCCGGCTCGCCGCGGCGCGAGGCGCGGCGCTCGTCGGCAGTGCGGCGGACCTGGCCGAGGCGGTGTC
The DNA here is from genome assembly GCA_031406135.1 of Rhodobacterales bacterium. Taxonomy (GTDB): domain Bacteria; phylum Pseudomonadota; class Alphaproteobacteria; order Rhodobacterales; family Rhodobacteraceae; genus JANOGU01. The sequence continues at coordinate 9,227 of JANOGU010000107.1, read as the reverse complement.
CGAGCTTCTGGTGCCGGACCGCGCAGCCCGGGCGGCGGCGGCGGCCTGGGCCGTCGCGTCGGACGGGACCGAGGTCACCGAGCGGGTGGCCGACCTCGTGCGCGCGGCGATCGAGGCGCAGCCGCCCGCAGGGCGCGGCTGATGCGCCCGCCCGCCTTCTGGTGGGCCGCGCCGGAGGCGCCGGGGCTGGCCGCACGGCTGTTCGCGCCGCTTGCCGCGCTGACCGCGCGCGCGACGGCGCGGCGGGTCGCGGCACAGGGCTGGCGCGCGCCGGTGCCGGTGATCTCGGTCGGCAACCTCAGCCTCGGCGGCACCGGCAAGACGCCCGCTGTGATCGCGCTCATCGACATCCTGGCGCGCCGTGGCCACCGCGCGGCGGTGCTCAGCCGTGGCTACGGCGGCGCGACGGCTGGCCCGGTCGCGGTCGATCCCGCCCGGCACACCGCGGCCGAGGTCGGCGACGAGCCGCTGCTTCTGTCGGCCTTCGCCCCCGTCGTCGTGGCCCGCGACCGGGCACGCGGGGCGCCGCTTGCGCTCGCGGGCGGCGCGGCAGGCGGCGCGACGGTGCTGATCCTCGACGACGGCCACCAGAACCCGGCGCTGTCCAAGGACCTGTCCATCGTCGTCGTCGATGCCGAACAAGGCTTCGGCAACGCCCGCTGCCTGCCCGCGGGCCCACTGCGCGAGACCGTGGAGGCCGGGCTCGCGCGCGCCGGCCTGGTGCTGCTGATCGGCCCGGCCGAGGCGTGCGCGGCCTTTGCCCGGCGCTGGGGACCGCGCATCCCGGTGCCGGTGGTGCAGGCGGAACTGGCAGCCCTGCCGACCGGCATGGACTGGACCGGCGCGCCGGTCCTCGCCTTTGCCGGGATCGGCCGGCCGGAGAAATTCTTCGCCACCCTGCGCGGCCTGGGCGCCGACCTGCGCGGCAGCGTGGCGCTCGACGACCACGCGCCGCTGACGCCCGCGCTCTTGTCCCGGCTCGCCGCGCGGGCAGCGGCGCTCGGCGCGCAGCTGGTGACCACAGAGAAGGACGCGGTGCGCCTGCCCGCGGCATTCCGGCCGCAGGTCCTGACCCTGCCGGTGCGCCTCGTCCTGGCGGATCAGGCGGCTCTCGAGGCGGCGCTGGTGCGGGCCGGCCTGTGACCAGGCGCGGGGACCGGGCGGCCGCAGAACCGGCTTGACCCGCCGTCGCCCGCGGCAGAGGATGCCCGCCGATTGCGTTCCTGAAAGGCTTTCTCATGGCACATCGCACCCTCTTCGGCGCCGCGCTCGTCGCGGCGCTCCTGTCCTCCACGGCCGTCCGCGCCGACCTCACCGCCCAGCAGGTCTGGGACAACTGGAAGTCGCTGGGCACCGCTTCGGGCCAGACCATGACGTCCGCGAGCGAGGTGATGTCCGGTGACACGCTGACGGTCTCCGGGCTCGAAATGTCGCAGGACGTCGCCGACGGCGGCAGTTTCAAGGGCGCCATCGCGGAGATGAAGTTCCGCGAACTGGGCGACGGAACGGTCGAGGTGACGATGTCGCCCGACTACGCGATGACCATCGGCACCCTCAGCCCCGACGGCAACCCGACCGAGGTGGGCCTTGCCATAAGCCAGACCGGCATGGCGATGATCGCCTCGGGCGAGCCGGGCAACACCAGCTACGACTATACCGCCGAAAGCATCGCGGTCGCCACCACCACGGTGACCGAGGCCGGCGTGCCGGTGCCCTTCACCTTCGCGCTGAACGGCAACAGCGTCAGCGGCACCTACGCGTTGAAGCAGATGGCGCCCGACATTCTCGACCTCGCGACCACCGCGACCTTCGGCGACGCCGCCTTCACCTTCAGCTTCAGCGATCCGGCGGCAGGGTCGGAAGGCTCGATGCAGGGCACCGTCGCCGGGCTGACCCTGTCCACCGCCGGCATCTTCGGCAAGGGCGTGATGATGGGCGAGCTGATCGACGCGCTGCGCGCCGGGTTCCGCAGCGACGTCGGGGTCACCTACGGCCCGACGACTTTTGCCTTCAACGTGGTCGACGCGACCGGGCCGACAACGGGCTCGGGCAAGAACGACGGCGGCAGCCTCGGCCTGATCATCGACAGCACGCGCATCGCCTACAAGGGCGGCGCCAAGGCCGTCGAGATTTCCGTCCAGAGCCCGCAGATCCCCTTCCCGGAGGCCAGGATCGCCTACGCCGAATCGGTCGTGGACATCAACGTGCCGATCGGCGCCAATCCGGAGCCGCAGGACTTCACGTTCGTCACCAAGCTGATCGGCGTCACCGTGTCCGACGAGATCTGGTCGATGCTCGACCCCGGTGCCACGATATCGCGTGACCCTGCCACGCTGGTCATCGAGACCAAGGCCAAGGCCAGGCTCGACGTTGACCTGATGGACGAGGCGGCGGTCAGCAGCGCGCCCACCGGAATGCCGGGCGAGTTGCAGTCGCTCGACATCTCGGCGCTGCAGCTGAAGTTCGGCGGCGCCGATTTCACGGGCAACGGCGCGCTGACCTTCGACAACTCCGATCTGACGACCTTCGGCGGGATGCCGGCCCCGTCGGGCGCCATCAACCTGATGCTCGTGGGCGGCAACGCGCTGCTGGATAACCTCATCGCCCTCGGCTTCGTGCCGGAGGAGGAGGCGATGGGCGCGCGGATGATGATGGGCATGTTCGCCCGCCCGGGCGACGGCCCCGACACGCTGATCTCGACCATCGAGTTCAAGGATGGCGGCATCTTCGCCAACGGCATGCAACTGCAATAAGCCGGGCCGCGCACCGGACCCGACGGGCGGCCCCGCGGGGGGCCGCCCGTCTGCGTTGCCGCGCTTGCGGCGGCGGCGGCAAGTGCCTACCTCCGCCGGGAGGCGACAGGACAGGAGACCCGGCATGGCCGCAGCACTGGACGAACTTGCCGCGGCGCTCCTTTCGGTCGCGCGCCACGCGGGGGCAGAGGCCGCCGACGCGCTGGTCGCCGAAGGCGTCTCGCTCAACATCGACATCCGCAAGGGCGCGCTGGAAAAGGCCGAGCGGGCCGAGGGCATCGACCTCGGCCTGCGCGTCTTCCTGGGTCGGCGGTCCGCCATCGTCTCGGCCTCCGACGCCTCGCCCGCGACGTTGTCCGCCATGGCCGAACGCGCCGTCGCCATGGCGCGCGAGGCGCCGGAGGACCCGTTCAGCGGCCTCGCCGATCCGCACCAGCTGGCGACATCCTGGGACACCGGGCCGCTCGAACTGAACGACCCGGCGCCCGATCCCGGCGCCGCCAGTCTGGAGGCCGCGGCCCGCAGCGCGGAGGCCGCGGCGCTGGCCGCCCCCGGCGTGACCCAGGCAGAGGCCGGGGCGTCGTTCTGGCGCGGGCGCGCGCACCTGGCCGCGAGCAACGGCTTTGCCGGCGGCAGCACGCGCTCGCAGCAGTCGCTGGCGGTATCGGCCTATGTCGGCGAGGGCACTGCGCAGGATCACGACTGGGCCGCCGAGAGCCGCATCCATGGCGCCGACCTGCCGGGCGCGGCCGAGATCGGCGCCCGCGCCGCCGAACGCGCGCTCGCCCGCCGCGGCGCGCGCAAGCCGCCGACCGGCGCCTTCCCGGTGCTGTTCGACGAGCGCGTGGCCGCCGGGCTGATCGGCCACCTGCTCGGGGCCGCCAACGGCGCCTCCGTGGCGCGCGGGTCAAGCTGGCTGCGTGACCGGCTGGGGGAACAGGTCCTGCCCGCGGGGATGTCGCTGGTCGAGGACCCGCACCGCCCGCGCGGCTTCGCCAGCCGCGTCTTCGACGCCGAGGGCTTGCCGACCGCCCGCCGCGCCATCGTCGAGGACGGGATGCTGACCGGCTGGACGCTCGACCTCGCCTCGGCCCGCAAGCTCGGGATGCGCAGTACCGCCAACGCCGCCCGCGGCCCGGGCAGCAACCCACAGCCCTCGGTCACCAACACCGAACTGACGCAAGGCACCGCCACGCGGCAAGACCTGATCGCCGGCATGGGCCGCGGCCTGGTCATCACCTCGCTGATCGGCGCCTCGATCAACCCCACCACAGGCGACTACTCGCGCGGCGCCTTCGGGTTCTGGGTGGACGGCGGCGAGATCGCCTATCCGGTCAACGAATGCACCGTGGCCGGTAACCTGCGCGACTTTCTGCTGCGCCTCACGCCCGCGAACGACGCCCGTGCCGAGCGGTCGAGCCGGGTGCCGAGCCTGCTGGTCGAAGGGCTGATGCTTGCCGGGGCCTGACCTGACGCTGCTGCTCGACGCCGCGCGCGCGGCGGGCGAGGTGGCGCTGAGCTACTGGAAGCGCAGCCCTCGGGTCTGGGACAAGCCCGGCGAAGGCCCGGTCACCGAGGCCGACCTGGCGGTGAACCGGGTGCTGGAAGACCGGCTGCGCGGCGCGCGCGCCGGCTATGGCTGGCTGTCGGAGGAAACCCCCGACGACGGCTCGCTCGGCGCCTCAGGGACAAGCTTCGTTGTCGATCCCATCGACGGTACCCGCGCCTTCATCGCGGGCGAGACCGCCTTCGCCCAGGCGCTGGCGGTGGTGCGGGACGGACAGCCGGTGGCGGCCGTGGTCCACCTGCCGGCCATGGGCCGCACCTATGCCGCCGAGGCGGGACGGCCGGCGACCGTCAATGGCGAGGTTCTGCGCCCGGCCGCCCGAAGCGATCCCGACGGGGCCCGGGTGCTCGCCTCGGCCGCGGTCTTCGCGGTGTCCGAATGGCCGGGCGGCGTGCCTGAGGTGCGCCGGTCGTTCCGCTCCGCGCTGGCCTGGCGGCTGTGCCTGGTGGCGGAAGGGGCGTTCGACGCGGCGCTGACCCTGCGTGACGCCTGGGTCTGGGACGTGGCCGCGGGCGCGCTGATCGCCGCGCAGGCCGGCGCCGCCGTGACCGGCCGCGACGGCCAGCCGCTTGACTGCGCCACCCGCCGCCTGCCCGGCCTGATCGTCGCGCCGCCCGCGCTGCACGCCGCCTTCCTCGCCCGCCGCCAGCCCGGCCGCACCGCCGCCTCGCCCGCCTGAGCCCGGGCACGCGGCGCCTTTGGCGTCCCGTCCCGATCCATGACGTTGATCGGAAAGGGCGGCGCCCGCTCGCGCCGACAGCTCCCGGCGTTCGCCCGGTTAACGCTACCCCATTCCCTAACAAACCCTGAATCTTGTCACATAAGCTATTGGAACTAATACTATAAAAAAATGTCCCACCGTGTGACGCTTCGCTCTCAGATGGTCAGGACCGTCGATCCCGTGGTGGAACGCGCCTCCAGCGCCCGGTGCGCGGCGGCGACCTCGGCCAGTGGGAAGCGCTGGCCGATCCGCGGCTTCACCGCGCCGGAGATGACCTTCCCGAACAGCTGCGCCGCCATCACCTGGCAGGTGGCGGGGTCGGCGATGTGGCTGAAGATCGTCGGACGGGTCAGCTTCAGCGACCCCCCGGCGGCCAGGGTCATGATGTCCACCGGCGGCACCTTGCCCGAGGCGTTCCCGAACGAGATCATCATCCCGAGCGGCTGCAGGCAGGCCAGCGACCCCGCGAAGGTCGCTGCCCCGACCGAATCCATCACCGCCGCCACGCCCTTGCCGCCGGCCAGCGCCTTCACCTGCGCCACCCAGTCGCCGGCCGAATAGTCGATGCAGGCGCTGGCGCCGTGGTCCAGCGCCAGCCGGCACTTCGCCGCGCTGCCCGCGGTCCCGATCAGCCGGATGCCCTCCGAGGCGGCCCACTGGCAGGCGATCAGCCCGACGCCGCCGGCGGCGGCGTGGAACAGCACGGTATCGCCGCGCTCAAGGGGGGTGGTGCGGTGGAACAGGAACTGCACCGTCAGCCCCTTCAGCATCATCGCCGCGCCGGTCTCGAAGGCGATGCCGTCGGGCAGCGGGCAGACCTGCCCCGCGGGCATGGTGCGGGCCTCGGCATAGGCGCCGGGGGGCTGCGCGGCATAGGCGACGCGGCTGCCGACCGCCAGGTGCGCCACGCCCTCGCCCACCGCGGTCACCTCGCCCGCACCTTCCATGCCAAGGGCAGCGGGATAGGACATCGGGTACAGCCCGGTCCGCTGGTAGACGTCGATGAAGTTCAGCCCCGCCGCATGCTGTCGGATGGTGACCTGCCCCGGCCCCGGCGGCGGCACCTCACGGTCGGTCAGGCGCAGGACCTCCGGCCCACCGGGGGCGTCGATGGTCACGGTGCGTGCGGTCTGGGTCATGGCGGTCCTCCGGTGCTGCCGCGATCTTGGCTCCCCGCCGCACCGGGTCAAGCCCGGCGCCCGGCGCACACCTTCCCGTGATCGGCGTAACCTGATCGCGAGCGCGCGCGTAAGGAGCGACAAGGCGCATGCGGAGGACCGGGTGGAGATCGTTCTGGGCTATGTCGCGGGGCTGCTGACGCTGATCAACCCCTGCGTCGTTCCGGTCCTGCCCATCGTGCTGGCGAGCGCGTTGCACCGCCACCGGCTGGCGCCGGTCGCACTGGCGGCCGGGATGTCGGCCGCTTTCGTGGCCGTCGGCATCGTGATCTCGGCACTCGGGCCGGCGCTCGGGATCGGTCCCGACGCGCTGGCGCGCGGCGCAGCTCTGGCGATGGCGGCCTTCGGGCTGATCCTCCTGGTCCCCGCCTTCGGCCATGTCTTCGAGACCGCCGCCGCCGGGATCGCCACCCGGGCCGACGCCCGCATCGACGGGGTGGCCGCGGGCGGGCTGGGCGGCCAGGCCGCCGCCGGGGCGCTTCTGGGCGCGGTCTGGAGCCCCTGCATCGGCCCGACGCTGGGCGGCGCCATCGCGCTGGCCTCGGCCGGCACCGACCTCGCCCGCGCGGGGGCGATCATGGCGGCCTTCGCTGCCGGCGTCTCGACCGTCATTCTGGCGCTGGCCTTCGGCGCCCGCGGCACCCTGCAACGCCGCCAGGCGCTGCTGCGCCGCCTCGCCGCCCGCGCCCGGCCCACGATGGGCCTGGCGATGCTGGCGGTGGGCGCCGCGCTGTGGTTCGGCCTGAACCACCGGCTGGAGGCCTGGGCGATCCAGGCCCTGCCGCCCTGGCTGATCGACTTTTCCGTATCCCTCTGACCGCAAGGAGACCCCCGAAGATGCACCGCCGCCATGTCCTGATGCTGGCCGCCGCCCTGCCTGCCTTCGCTACCACCGCCACCACCGCCGGCGCGGCAGGCACCATCGCTTATGCGCCGGGCGTCGCCGAAGCGGCGATGGATGAGGGGCGCATCGTGCTTCTGACCTTCAAGGCCAGCTGGTGCACCACCTGCGCGGCGCAGGAACGGGTTCTGGCAAAGCTGCGCGCCGACAACGCCGCCTACGACGCCGCCATCTCCTTCATCGACGTGGACTGGGACGAATTCGGAGACGGCGACCTGTCGCGCAGCCTGCGGATCCCGCGCCGGTCCACGCTGGTCCTGATGCAGGGGCGGCGGGAGCTTGGCCGGCTGGTCGCCGAAACCGGAGCGGACGAGATCGCGGCACTTCTCGACCTGGGCGTCGCCGCAGCCGCCTGAGCCCCGGCTATACAGCGGCCGGGCCTTGGTGTAAGGCCCGCGCGCGGCGTGAAAGGTCCACGGTCCGCCGGGCGGGGAGGCCCGGGCGGCAAGCGGGGATGCGGCACGGCCGGTCCGGGCATGGCGCCCGCTTGTGGGACACGACGCGATGATCGACATGCCGGGGCTGCCCGCCCCCCTTTCCGGCGCGCTTGCGTCGCGGGGCTACACGACGCTGACCCCGGTGCAGGAGGCCGTGCTGGCCGAGGGCCTGACCGGCCGCGACCTGCTGGTCTCGGCGCAGACCGGGTCGGGCAAGACGGTTGCCTTCGGGCTGGCCATTGCCCCGGATGTTCTGGGGGATGGCCTGCCGCAGGCAGGAACCCCGCTCGCCCTGGTCATCGCGCCCACCCGCGAGCTGGCTCTCCAGGTCCGGCGCGAGTTCGAATGGCTCTACGCCGGCGCCACGCTGGCCTCCTGCGTCGGCGGCATGGACTACCGCACCGAACGTCGCACGCTGGATCGCGGCGCCCATATCGTCGTCGGCACCCCCGGCCGGTTGAGAGACCATGTGGAGCGCGGCTCGCTCCGGCTCGACGGACTGCGCGCGGTGGTGCTGGACGAGGCCGACGAGATGCTGGACCTCGGCTTCCGCGAGGATCTGGAGTTCCTGCTGGGCCAGGCTCCCGCGGAACGCCGTACCCTGATGTTCTCGGCCACCGTGCCGCCGGCCATCGCCGCGCTGGCGGCGGAGTTCCAGAAGGACGCCGTCCGGGTCATCGCCGAAGGCGAGGCGCGGCAGCACGCCGACATCGGCTACCAGGCCTTTTCCGTCCCCGCGCGCGACCGCGAAGGGGCGATCTTCAACCTGCTGCGTTTCCACGAGGCGAAGGCGGCGCTGGTGTTCTGCAAGACCCGGGTCAACGTGAACCACCTCGCCGCCCGGATGGGCAACCGCGGCTTCAAGGTCGTGGCGCTGTCCGGCGAGTTCAGCCAGGAGGCGCGGACGCTGGCGCTGCAATCGCTGCGTGACGGCCGCGCCCGGGTCTGCATCGCCACCGACGTGGCGGCGCGCGGCATCGACCTGCCGGGGCTGGAGCTGGTGATCCACGCCGACCTGCCGGCCAACGCCGATACGCTGCTGCACCGCTCTGGCCGCACCGGCCGGGCAGGGGCCAAAGGCACCTCGGCCCTGATCGCCACGCCGGCCGATGTCCGCAAGGCCCAGCGCCTGCTGCGCGAGGCGAAGGTCGAGGCCACCTGGGGCAAGCCGCCCTCGGCCGACGAGGTGCAGGCGCGCGAGGACGAGCGGCTGCTCGACCACCCTTACCTGGGCGCCCCGGAGGCGGAGGAGGCGGCGCTGGCCGAGGCGATCGTCACCCGCTATGGCGCCGAGGCGGTGGCGGCAGCCTTCGTGCGGCTCTGGCGCGAGGGTCGCGCGGCACCGGAGGTGCTGTCCGACATGGCCGACGCGCCGCCCCCGACACCGGCCAAGCCGCGCGGCGAGTTCGGGCCCTCGGTCTGGTTCTCGCTGCCGGTCGGCCATGACGGCCGGGCCGAGGCGCGCTGGCTCCTGCCCAAGCTCTGCGAGGCCGGCGGCGTGGCCAAGGACGCCATCGGTGCAATCCGCGTTCAGCAGGCCGAGACCTGGGTGCAGCTCGCCGCGGCCGTGGCCGACCGCTTCGCCGATGGGATGGAGATCGGCCCCGGCCTGACGCTGACCCGACTGCCCGGCGAGCCGGCCGCACCCGGCCGCAGTGCCGGCGCGCCCG
>JANOGU010000106.1:0-2351 GCA_031406135.1 Rhodobacterales bacterium | reverse complement strand
CCCTATGTCAAGGACCTCTTGGGCGACGGCAGCCGGGCGCAGGCGGTCTGGGGCTACGGGATCGGCGCGGCCGGCCTGCTGATCGCGGTGCTGTCGCCGCTTCTGGGCAACATCGCCGACCGGGCGGGCGGGCGGATGCGGTTCATCTGGCTGTTCTCGGCGATGTATGTCCTGGGCGCTGCCGGCCTGTGGTATGCCGCACCGGGCAACTTCAACCTGACCCTGATCATGCTGTCGTTCTGCATTGGCATGATCGGCATGGAATTCGCCACCACTTTCACCAACGCGATGATGCCCGACCTCTGCACCCGCGAGGAGATGGGGCGGATCTCCGGCTCGGGCTGGGCCTTCGGCTACCTGGGCGGCATGGTGGCGCTGATCCTGATGCTGACGCTGCTGGCCGAGAGCAAGGCCGGCGTCACCCTGATCGGCATCGCACCGATCCTGGGGCTCGACCCCGAGGCGCGCGAGGGGACGCGGGCGGTCGGGCCGCTGACGGCGATCTGGTACGCAGTGTTCATGATCCCGTTCTTCCTCTGGGTGCGGGAGCCGGTGAAGGCTGGCGCGCTGTCGGTCCGCGCGGCGGCGCGGCGGGCCTGGCCGGACCTGAAGGCCAGCCTTGCCACCCTTCCGAAGCGGTCGTCGCTGTTCGCCTACCTGATGTCCTCGATGTTCTACCGCGATGCGCTGAACGGCATCTACGTCTTCGGCGGCATCTACGCCGCGGGGGTGCTGGAGTGGGAGATCATCGACATCGGCATCTTCGGCATCCTCGGCACCATTACCGGGGCGCTGTTCGCCTGGCTGGGCGGCAAGGCCGACAGCCGCTGGGGGCCGAAGCCGGTGATTGTGGCCACCGTCATCCTGTTGTCGCTGGTGACGCTGGGGGTGGTCTTCGTCACCCGCACTTCGGTCTTCGGGATGCCGGTCGGACCGGACAGCGCCCTGCCCGACATCGCCTTCTACGTGCTGGGCGGGCTGATCGGGGCCGGCGGCGGGGCGCTGCAGTCGGCCAGCCGGACGATGATGGTGCGGCAGGCCGACGGGGAGCGGATCACCGAGGCCTTCGGGCTTTACGCGCTGACCGGCAAGGCCACCTCGTTCATCGCGCCGCTGTCCATCGGGCTCGTCACCGACCTGACCGGCAGCCAGTCGCTGGGGATCGTCCCGGTGGTCGTGCTTTTCGTGATTGGCCTCCTTCTGATGGCCTGGGTTAGACCGGACGGCGACACGCCTTGACGGCGGCAGGGGCGGAGGGCGGCGATGAAGGCAGCGGTTCTGGGCCTGGCACTGGCGATCCTCGGCGCCGGCGCGGTCGCGGCGCAGGAGAAGGCGAACAGGCTCTTCGGCGCTCATGCCGCGCCGTCGCAGCAGAACCCGATGCCGATCGGCAGCTACGCCAAGGGTTGCGCGGCGGGGCTGGTGGAACTGCCGGAGACTGGCACGACCTGGCAGGCGATGCGGCTTTCCCGCAACCGCAACTGGGGCCAGCCGGAGATGATCGCCTTCCTGCAGGACCTGTCCGTCGCGGCGACGCAGCTGGGCTGGCGCGGGCTCTACATCGGCGACATCAGCCAGCCGCGCGGCGGGCCGATGACCTCGGGCCACGCCAGCCACCAGATCGGGCTGGACGCCGATGTCTGGATGCTGCCGCCGCCTCGGCTGAACCTGTCGAAGGCCGAACGCGAAGAGGTGGGCTCGATCCCGGTGCGGTCGGCCGACCAGCGCTCGGTGACCGAGAACTGGACGGCCTCGCATCATGCGCTGCTGAAGGCCGCGGCGTCCGACCCGCGGGTGGACCGCATCTTCACCGCCGCGGCGGTGAAGCTCGAGATCTGCAAGACCGCCAGAGCGGCGGACAAGAAGTGGCTGCAGAAGATCCGCCCCGTGGCCGGGCACGACACGCATTTCCACGTGCGGCTGAAGTGCCCCAAGGGGGCGGAGCTCTGCGTGACCCAGACGCCCACGGTCAGCGAGCTGTCGAACGGCGGCAACGGCTGCGACGACACGCTGATGTGGTGGGTGACGGACTACCTCAACCCGCCAAAATCCACCGGCAAGAAGCCCAAGGACCCCGACGAGCCGCGCAAGCGCGGCCCGCGCGACTACACCATGGCCGACCTGCCGCGGCAGTGCGAGGGCGTGCTGGCTGCAGACTGAGGCAAGCGTCACACGGTGGGACGCTTGTTTAAATTATTGAAAAGCAATGTGTTATACCAACGGCCCTCATGGCTGACTCGAGAGGGATTCCCAAAGGCTTCGATTTCTGAATCACTGTCGCTGAGGCAAGGAGGCTGAGCGATGGTGGCAGTGGTGATCACGAGGACGGACCTGACGGCGACGGAACTGCG
>JANOGU010000105.1:0-1518 GCA_031406135.1 Rhodobacterales bacterium | reverse complement strand
CGCAGGACTGGAACGCCGCCCATGCCGAAACCATGGCCGACATCAATTTCACCGGCTGCCTGCGGGTGGTGGGTGCCGCGCTGCCGCCGATGGTGAAACGCGACCGCGGCCATGTCGTCATCACCGGCTCGCTCTCCGGCTTCCGCGGCCTGCCCGGCGCCATCGGCTACGCCGCCGCCAAGGCCGGCACCATGGTGCTGGCCGAATGCCTCTACGCCGACCTGCGGCGAACCGGGGTCCAGGTCCAGATCGCCAACCCCGGCTTCATTCGCACCCGGCTCACCGACAAGAACGACTTCGTCATGCCGTTCCTGATGGAACCCGAGGCGGCGGCGCGGGAGATGTTCGAGCTGATGAACTCGGACAATTTCAAGAAGAGTTTTCCGTTTCTCTTCTCCCTCTTCTTCCGCGCCGGGAATTTCCTGCCGGACTGGCTCTACTACCGGGTGTTCTCGAAGCGGGGGTAGGGTGCGCATTCATGGCGCACCCTGCGTGTTGCCGCACCCGCGGCACAAACTCCGCCAGCCGCCGCACCACCCCCGGCCACGAACCGTGTGATGCGCGGCTGCGCCCGTCTTCTTTCACGGCTCCGCATCCGGTCGGTCGCGGCGGCCGGGGCGGGCGGCGGCGGCCTGCAGGCGGTCGGCAAAGGCGGCGCGGTCGGCGGGGGCATGGCCGACAGGTGGCCGATCAGCAGGTCCTGCCCGATCTGCAGCCGGTCGCCCATCCGCGCCGCGGCGCCGTCCATCGCAGCGGCCAGCGCAGCGGGGTCGAAGGGGTCGGCGCGCAGCGCCGCCAGCACGCCGGCCATCGCCGCCCGCTGCCCCCGGCGCATCTCGCGCAGGTCGGGCATCCGCGCCCGGAACTCGCGCTTCAGCGCCGCGCGGTCATCCTCGGTCAGCGCCGCGGCGAAGGGGCCGAAGCCCAGCTCGCGCGGCGGCCCGCCGCGCAGCGCGGCGCCGGCGAGCACGCCCGCGACGAGGAGGTTCAGGGCGACCGAGAGTGCCAGCGCGATCTTCACGCCGCGGCCGGGGCCGGGGGGCAGGCGTGTCGGCCATCAGCCCTGCTCCTCAAGCGGCATTGTCAGATTAAACTGGTCTGCTACGCTCAACGGTGCCCGGTTGGTCTCCTGCGAAGCGCGCTGCAAGGCTTTTCTCCTTACAGAACGTATAGTTGTGCCCATCCGATAGGGGATGGAGCGGGAAAGGACGAGTCGGTCTGATTGCTCTGACAGAGCCGGCTGAAGGCACCGAAGGCGGTGCCCTCCGGCATCTGCGGCTTGAAGGACTCGGCGGCGAGGAAACCGGTCATCGCGAACAGGACGGCGGCGACAAGCTTGGCGGCGGTCGGCATGGGCGTCCTTGATCCAGACGGGGGCTCATACCAACGGCCCTCATGGCTGACTCGAGAGGGATTCCCAAAGGCTTCGATTTCTGAATCACTGTCGCTGAGGCAAGGAGGCTGAGCGATGGTGGCAGTGGTGATCACGAGGACGGACCTGACGGCGACGGAACTGCG
>JANOGU010000098.1:0-3634 GCA_031406135.1 Rhodobacterales bacterium | reverse complement strand
CCTGCCGGTCGAGAGCTTCCTCGCCATGGGCTATGGCGAAAGCCGCCCGATCACCGACAACGAGAGCGAGGCCGGCCGCGAGGCCAACCGGCGGATCGAGTTCACCCTGATCGGCCCGCCGCCAGGGGCAGCCGCAGCCGGAGACCCGGGCGATCTGCGGGCCGATCCGGGGGCCGATCCGGAGGCGCAGGATTTCCGGCCCGCCGAGGCGGTGCCGAAGCCGCCGCCCAGGCCCGGCGCCGACCCGGCCGACGGCACCGCCAACAGCACCGACACCGACGCCGCGGCGGCCAGCGACACGACGCTGGCGACTTCGGGCGATGCGGCGGCCGAAACGGCCGACGCTGCAGCGGCGGGCGAGGTTGACGCCGCTGCGGCGCCCGTGCAGGTTGCCGCCGCCCCGGCCGAACCCGACAGCGGCGCCACGCGGTCCGTCTCCCTGCCTGCGGATGCAGAGGACGCACCGATGGCGCTGTTCCAGCCGACCGAGGCCACGACGCCGCGTCCCCAGCGCCGGACCGCGCCGCAGCCCTGACCCCGCGCCGGCGCCGGACCCCGCCCATGAACCGTACCGAATTCATCATCGCCACCACGGTCATCCTGTTCGTGGCCTATATGCTGGGCTGGTTCACGCATTGGTTCCTCAGCCGCTTTGCCCGGGTTTCGGGCGGCGACATGGGCGAGATCGACCGGCTGGCGCAGCAGCTGCACGATGCCGAGGAGGCCCGCGAGGAGGCGCTGGTCTATATTGAGGCGCGCGAAGCCGAGCTTTCCAACCAGCTGGTCCAGACCGAGGCGGAGCTCAAGGCCACGATGGAGGGCCTGCGCGCCGCGCGGCAGGAGACCGAGGACATGCGGTCCTATATCGAACGGATGCACGCGGCGTCATGATCAGGCGCACGCTTCCCCGGCTTCCCAATACCCGGCCCGCCCTTTAGTCTCGCAGGACTCCACAGGACGGGGGCGCATGACCGACAGCATCGATCCGGCGCCCGATGCGGGGCCGCTGCGCGCCGACACCGGCAGCCCGGCCCATGCGGCGCCGATCCCGGCGCAGGCCAAGTTCCTGACCGGCAGCCTGTTTCGCCACATCGCGGTGATGTCGCTGACCGCTTCGGTCGGGCTGATGGCGGTGTTCTCGGTCGATTTCGTGTCGATGGTGTACATCGCCTGGCTGGGCAACGCCGAACTGGCGGCGGCGGTGGGCTACGCGGGCGCGATCCTGTTCTTCACCACCTCGGTGGGGATCGGCATGTCGATCGCGGCCGGCGCGCTGGTGGCGCGCGCGCTGGGCGCCGGCGATACGGCACTGGCCCGCGCCCGGGCCACCACGGCGCTGATCCACGGCGTCTGGGTCGGCTGCGCCTTCGCGCTTGCGGTCTGGCTCTGGCTCGGGCCGCTGGTGCGACTGTTGGGCGCGGCGGGAGAGACGGAGCGGCTGGCGATCCATTTCCTGGCCATCGTGGTGCCGTCGCTGCCGTTTCTGATGGTGGGGATGCTGGGCAGTGCGATCCTGCGCGCGCATGGCGATGCGCGCCGGGCGATGATGTGCACGATCTACGGCGGGTTGGCCAATGCCGTGCTGGACCCGATTCTGATCTTCGGCTTCGGCTGGGACCTGACCGGGGCGGCGATTGCCTCGGTCGTCGCCCGCGTGGTGATCGGGTTGACGGCGCTGCTGCCGATCCTGCGCTACCACGGCGGTTTCGACCGGCCGACGCCGGCGCAGGTGCTGGCCGACCTGCGGCCGGTCATGGCCATCGCGGTGCCCGCGATCCTGACCCAGATCGCCACGCCCATCGGCCAGGCCTATGTCACCCGCGCCATGGCCGCCTTTGGCGAGGCGGCAGTGTCGGGCATGGCGATTGCGGGCCGCATGACGCCGGTGGCCTTCGGCGTGATCTTCGCGCTTTCGGGCGCCATCGGCCCGATCATCGGCCAGAACCACGGCGCCGGGCAGATGGACCGGGTGCGCGAGGCGTTCCGCGAGGGGCTGAAGTTCACCGCATTGGTGGTCGTCGGCGTCTCGGCCGTGCTGTTTCTGCTGCGCGGCCCCATCGCCGACCTGTTCCTGGCGCAGGGCACGACGCGGAAGCTGGTGTTCCTGTTCTGCGGACCGCTGTCGCTGCTGTTCTTCTTCAACGGCGTGCTGTTCGTCTCCAACGCCGCCTGCAACAACCTCGGCCGGCCGTTCCAGTCCACGCTGTTGAACTGGGGCCGCCACACGCTGGGCACCGTGCCCTTCGTGATGCTGTTCGGCCTGTGGTTCGGGGCGGCCGGGGTGCTGGTCGGGCAGGGCGTGGGCGGCGTGGTCTTTGCCGCCATCGCCGTCTGGCAGGCGGAACGGGCCATCGCCGCGGCAAGCCCCCCCTTGCCACGCGGCGGCAGAGCGGGCTAAGCCTTGGGACGTCCGCACGGGAGAATCCGGGGCCAGCCTTGCAAGGGTGACCCCCGGTGCCGAAGGAGCAACCGCCCCGGTAAACTCTCAGGCGCAAGGGACCGCGCGGACGACTTGAACTCTGGAGAGACCCCCGGTCAGGCCGGGGGCGCCGACGGGATAACGATCTCAGGCGCAAGGGACAGAGGGGGCACCGGAGGGCAGGGTTCCTGCCCGGCACGGTGCTGGCGTTGCGCCCGCGCCACGGGGATAGATGGGCGATGACCGACCTGGCACGCACACCGCTTTACGACCTGCACCTGGCCCGGGGCGGCAAGATGGTGCCCTTCGCCGGCTACGAGATGCCGGTGCAGTATCCGATGGGGGTGCTGAAGGAGCACCTGCACGCGCGGGCCGCCTGCGGTCTGTTCGATGTCGGCCATATGGGCCAGGCGATCCTGCGCCCGAAGGCGGGGATGGAGCGCCTGCTGCTGGCGCTGGAGCGGCTGATGCCGGTCGATGCGCTGGGGCTGGCCGAGGGGCGGCAGCGCTACGGGCTGCTGACCAGCGACACCGGCGGCATCCTCGACGACCTGATGTTCGCCCACCGCGGCGACCATGTCTTCGTGGTGGTGAACGCCGCGCGCAAGGCGCATGACCTGCCCTGGCTAGCGCAGCACCTGGATGGCGAGGCCGAGGTGGAGCCGCTGCCCGACCGCGCGCTGCTGGCGGTGCAGGGGCCGCAGGCGGAGGCGGCGCTGGCTGCCCATGCCCCGGGCGTGGCGGCGATGCGGTTCATGGACGTGAGCGTGTTCGGCGATCTCTGGGTCAGCCGCTCGGGCTATACCGGCGACGACGGCTACGAGGTCTCGCTGCCTGCGGAAACCGCCGCCGCCTTTGCCGAGGCGCTGCTGGCCGACCCCCGGGTCGCGCCCATCGGCCTCGGCGCCCGCGATTCGCTGCGGCTGGAGGCGGGCTTGTGCCTCTATGGCCACGACATCGACGAGACCACTTCGCCAGTCGAGGCCGGGCTGACCTGGGCGATCCCGAAAGCCCGCCGTACCGGCGGCGCCCGGGCGGGCGGGTTTTTCGGCGACGACCGCATCCTGCAGGAACTGGCCGAAGGCCCCGAACGCCTGCGCGTCGGCCTGCGCCCCGACGGCCGCGCGCCGATGCGCGAAGGGACCGCGCTGTTCACCCCCGATGGCACCCCGGTGGGCAAGGTGACCTCTGGCGGCTTTGCCCCGTCGCTGGACG
>JANOGU010000057.1:0-1707 GCA_031406135.1 Rhodobacterales bacterium | reverse complement strand
CATGGCGGCGGTCTGGGGGGCGCTGATCAACCTCTCGGTGGCGCAGATCTCGGCCTTTGTGGCGGCGCTGTACGTCGGCGGGCTGGTGTTGCAATATCCCATCGGGTTCCTGTCGGACCGGATGGACCGGCGCAAGCTGATCCTGGGCCTGAGCGTGGTGGCGGTGCTGGTGATGGCGGCGGCAACGCTGTTCGCGCTGCCGTTCCGGGCGCTGTTGGGTGTGGCGTTCCTTCTGGGCGGGATCACCAACCCGATCTATGCGCTGCTGATCGCCTATACCAACGATTTCCTGAGCCGCGACCAGATGCCCGCCGCTTCGGCCGGGCTGATCTTCCTCAACGGCTTTGGCGCGATTTTCGGGCCGCTGGTGACGGGCTGGATGATGGAGGTCTTCGGGTCTGACGGGTTCTTCGTGTTCATCGGCCTGCTGTATTCCGGGCTGGCGGCCTATGCCGCCTGGCGGATGACGAAGCGCGCGGCGCCAGCGAAGTCGCAGGCGACAGCGGCAGTGACGCCCGGCGCCTCGGCCATCGCGGTGGGCGCGGTGCTGCGGAAGGGTTCGGCCGATCCGCGGCCGGAGGGGAGGGCGGGATGACGCGGGATCAGGTGCTGGATTTCTGGCTGCGAGAGATCGGGGAGGACGGGTGGTACAAGGGTGGGGCCGAGATCGACGCGGCCTGCGGGCGGTTCCTGCCGCTGGTGGAGGCGGCGCGCGACGGCGGCCTGCTGGACTGGCTCGACGGGCCGCAGGGGGCACTGGCCTATCTGCTGGTGACCGACCAGTTTCCGCGCAACCTGTACCGGGGATCGGCGCTGTCCTTCGCTTCGGATGCGCGCGCGCGGTCCGTCGCGCGGCAGGCGGTGGACGCGGGCTGGGACATGGCCTTGCCGGAGCCGCAGCGACAGTTCTGCTACATGCCGCTGATGCATTCCGAGGAGATCGCCGACCAGGACCTGTGCATCCGGCTGTTCGCGGCGCGGATGCCCGGCATCCATGTCCTGCATGCCCGCGCCCACCGCGAGGTGATCGCGCGCTTCGGCCGGTTTCCGTTCCGCAACGCCGCGCTGGGGCGGCAGACCACGGCCGAGGAACAGGCGTTTCTGGACGAAGGCGCCTATCCGGCGCTGGTGAAAGCCATGCAAGCCGCGCAAGGGCCTGCGGCGCCGGGCTGATTGCTCGGCAGGGCAAGATCGTTTAAGGGTAAACCATCTTTTCGGGAGGATGGACGATGGCGGCGCAGAGCTTCGACATGATCGTGATCGGGGCCGGTCCCGGCGGCTATGTGGCCGCGATCCGGGGGGCGCAGCTGGGGCTGAAGGTCGCCATTGTCGAGCGCGAGCACCTGGGCGGCATCTGCCTGAACTGGGGCTGCATCCCGACCAAGGCGATGCTGCGGTCGGCCGAGGTCTACCACCTGATGCACCGGGCCAAGGAGTTCGGGCTGTCCGCGACCGGGGTCAGCTACGACCTGCCGGCGGTGGTAGCGCGGTCGCGCAAGGTGGCGGCGCAGCTGTCGGGCGGCATCGGCCATCTGATGAAGAAGAACAAGGTCACCGTGTTCATGGGCGCGGCGGCGGTATTGTTGCCGCTTGGCGCTGCGTGGTTTAAGGGTGAACCAGTTTTTCCGGGGAGGAAACCATGGCCGCCACCAAGTTCGACATGATCGTGATCGGCGCGGGTCCGGGCGGGTACGTCGCCGCAATCCG
>JANOGU010000023.1:0-4857 GCA_031406135.1 Rhodobacterales bacterium | reverse complement strand
GGATTTTGATGCAAAAACTGGATACTATCTTGGCCTAGTCTAAGGGTCAGATCCGACTCGATCGCTCCCGTCGAAGAGGCTTCGATTTCTCCGAGTTGAAGTTGATTTTGGTCACCCCCTGCTTGACGATGATGTGGGTGTCGGCGGTGTCGAGCGCGTCGGAGTAGCGGACGTTGATCTCCTCCTGCCCGCAGTCCGCCTCGCCCTTGGAGTTCTCCACCATGATCCCGGCGCCGTAGAGCCCATTGCGCACGGCGCGCATCACACCTCTTCCTTGGAGGTCTGGAAGATGTGGTAGTCCTCGTTGTAGGCGCTGATCGGCTTCAGGCCGGACAACCCGGTGTCGCGCAGCCCCTCGTAGCTGTTCTCGAACAGGTAGAATTCCAGCTCCGTCGCCATCATCGGTGCAAAGCCCATGGCCCGGGCCCGGTGCACCTGGCGTTTCAGGATCGCGCGCGGGCTGACGCTGGCTTCGGCATGGCTGTCGTGGTCGATCAGGTCGGCCAGGACCAGCGCCGTGGCAGGCAGCCAGGGGATGCGGCGCAGGGTCGCGAGGTCCGGCACCATCGTGTAGTCGCCGTAGCCACGCTCCCAGCTGGCGGACTTGTAGCCCGGGACGGTGGTCATCTCCATATCGACGGCCAGCAGGTAGTTGCAGCAATGCGTCTCCTCGGGGTGGTCGAGGAAATGCTGGGCGAGGAAGCGCTTGCCCACCAAGCGGCCCTGCATGTCGGGCGCGGCCACCAGAACCGTGTCGATCTCGCCCGCCGCCACGGCGGCCTTGAGCTGGTCAAACGTCAGATTGCCGGCCATTCCCGGTCCCTCCCCCTGTGACGGCCGCTGGCGGGCCTTGGCCTCTTATCCTCCGGCGGCAGGCGAAGGGGAAGAGGGCGCGCGGGTGGCGGCCAGCGCGTTGAAGGCCAACGCGGCGAGGAGTATCGCACCGCCGAGCAGGGTGCCCTGCGTGGCGGTCTCGCCCAGGACGAGCCAGACCCAGACCGGGGCGAGCAGCACCTCCAGCATCGAGACCAGCGCCAGGTCCGCCGCCGGTACGCCGCGCGAGCCGCGGGAGTAGAGCCCGAGGCCGATCCCGAGGATGACCGCGCCCAAGGTCATGGCAATGGCGGCGTCATGCAGGCCGATCCAGAAACGTCCCCCGGCCAGCACGACCGGAAAGGTGAGCATCGCGTTGAACAGGGCCCCGAGAAGCACGATCACCGCCGCCTCGGCCTCGGGCCGGGCGCGCATGGCGAGGGTCATGCCCGCAAAGCCCACGGCCGAGACCAGCGCCGCGATAGTGCCGGGGCCTGCGCCGAGGGCGAGCCCGTCGCGAACCATCACGAAGACGCCGACGGAGGCCAGCGCGATGGCGGCCCAGGTCGCGGGCCGGACGGCTTCGCCAAGGACGAAGCGGCCCAGGAGGGCGGCGAGGAATGGCGCGGCGGAATAGAGGAAGACCGCGTTGGCCACCGTGGTCGACTGGATCGCGTAGACCGCACCGCAAAAGGAAATCGCCAGCGCCAGGCCCCCGACGAGCCCGGCGCGGCCGGCCATGCGGATCGGGCGGACAAGGCTGCCGTGGGTCCAGAGAATGAGGCCGGCCACCACGGGAATCACCCCGAGGGATCGCCAGAACAGGATTTCCCAGACGCTGGCGGCCTCGATGTAACGCAGCCCCAGCGCCATCAGCGACCACAGCAGGGCCGCGAGGCAGGCGAGGATCATTCCGGTGGAATAGGACATGCGGGGCGGCGTCACGATGGCCGGATCAAACCCCGGGCACGGCGGGCGCGCTTGTCGGAAAGCGACCTGTCCCCTGCCGCCCGCGCGCCTCAGCGCCTGCCATAGTACAGTCCTACGACATGTTCGGCTTCGGCGAAGAACAGCCAGCGGGCGGCGAGCGCACCGAGGAGGTGGACGGCGGCGGCCAGCGCGGTGGCGGTGATGCCGGGGAGAACGAGCAGGATCGCGGCGGGGACGAGGCCCGCGCCAAGGATGGCGACCACCCGCAGCCGGTCGGCATGACGGCGGCCCACGGTGTGGATCATCTCGCGCAGCAGCCAGGTGTCGCCGGTGTGGGGCCATTCGAAGACGGCGATCTGGCCGGCCAGGCCGGTGGCGGTGCCGAGCGTCTGGCCGGCCCTGGCGAACTGCGCGTCGCCCAGGCGGTACGCGGTCCAGAGCAGAAAGGAGAGCGCCACGGCAAGCGCCGGCGCCAGCGGCTGGCAGGCCAGGATGGCGCCGCCAGTGGCGGCGAACCCTGCGAACACGGCGGGCGTGGTCCAGTGGTGCCAGCGCGGCACGGCCCTGATCTGGCTGTAGATCATCGCCGTGCAGAGCACGGTCAGGACCGCGAGCGCGGCGCCCGGAATGGCGAACACCCAGCGCAGCGGCCAGCCGAAAATGTCGGCAAGGGCGACCGGCGCCAGGGTCAGAAGCGCCGCGACGGAGGCCCAGGCCTCGCGTGAGAGCCAGCTGGTCCGCCACTGGGTGAAGGCGAGCAGTGCGCGCTGCGGGTTGCCGAGGTGGAAGGTCGAGGCGAGAAGGCCGGCGACAGCGAGGCCATAGCCCGCGCCCCAGACGA
The DNA here is from genome assembly GCA_031406135.1 of Rhodobacterales bacterium. Lineage (GTDB taxonomy): Bacteria > Pseudomonadota > Alphaproteobacteria > Rhodobacterales > Rhodobacteraceae > JANOGU01. The sequence continues at coordinate 2,273 of JANOGU010000023.1, read as the reverse complement.
GGAAGGCCGTGGCGCCCGCGACGGCGGGCTGGCCGAGCGCGAGGAACGCAAGAAAACCGAAGCCCAGCCCGGAGAGGACGGTGAAGACGATGACCGACGGGGCGGGATGCATCAGAGCCGCCGCAGCAGCCGGTCGAGGAAGCCCGCGACCCCGGTGGCCGGCACGTCGAGGAACGGCGCCAGCGGCGCCGCCGCGACGGCGCCCTTCTTGCGCGGCGGCAGGTATTTGTTGACCGGCCTCGTCCCCATCCCCGGCATCAGGTCCACGCCGCCACGCGCCGCCACCAGCCGCGAGACATCGCTGTCGGGGTCGGCCAGATCGCCGAAGTGCCGTGCTCCGGTGGGGCAGGTGCGCACGCAGGCGGGTTCGCGGTCTTCCTCGGGAAGCTCCGTATTGTAGATGCGGTCGACGCAGAGCGTGCATTTCTTCATCACCCCTGCCGCCGGGTCCATCTCGCGCGCGCCGTAGGGGCAGGCCCAGGCGCAGAGCCCGCAGCCGATGCAGGCGTCCTCGTTGACCAGAACGATGCCGTCCTCGGCCCGCTTGTAGCTGGCGCCGGTCGGGCAGACGGTGACGCAGGGCGCATCCGCGCAATGCAGGCAGGAGCGCGGGAAGTTCACGATCTGCGGCGCCGCGTCGGGGGTGGCGACCTGATAGGAATGCACCCGGTTCAGGAACACGCCGGAGGCGTCACCGTAGGGATCGGCATCCGACAGGGGCACGCCGTAACCCTGGTCGTTCCAGCCCTTGCAGGCGGTCACGCAGGCATGGCAGCCGACGCAGGTGTCGAGATCGATGACCAGGCCCAGCGACTTCGCCGTGGTTTCGGGCAGCGCGGTCATGCCGGCCCCTTTCCGTGCCGGCCGAGGATCTTGCGCAGCTTGCCGGCCAGACCGCCGGCCGCCTCCACCGCATCCCACCGCCCACCGCCTGCCACCGGAACCCCGGCCAGCGCCGGGAACTGTGGCTCGCTGACCGCCTGCCGGCCGACCTTCTCGATCCTGACCCGCAGGTCGAACCAGGCTGCCTGTCCGGTCACCGGGTCGGAGTTCGACCAGCGGTAGCCGTCGCCCCTTGCGGGGAGAAGCTCGTGGATCAGGTGGTTCAAGAGGAACCCCTGCCGCCCCTCCGGTGCATCGTCCTTCAGCCCCCAGGCCCCGCGCCGCTTGCCGATGGCGTTCCAGGTCCAGACCGTGTGGTCGTTCAGCGCCGCCATCAGCGCCACCGGCACGACGATGGACCCCGTGGGCGAAGTGAGCCGCGCCCAGTCGCCTTCGGCAAAATCGTGGTCCAGCCAGACCTTCGACGGCACATAGAGGAAGTTCCGCCCGTGGATCTGCCGCAGCCAGGCGTTCTGGCTGCCCCAGGCGTGGTACATCGCCATCGGCCGCTGGGTGATCGCGTGCAGCGGAAAGCCCGCCGCGGCCTCGTCGCCGAAGGGCGGATACCAGACCGGCAGCGGGTCCATCGCCTGCCTGATCCGCCCGCGCAGGTGGTCCGGTGGCTGGGTCCAGCCTTGCCCCTCTGCGGCAAGCTGGAACCGCCGCATCGGTTCGGAATAGACCGTGAAGACATAGGGCTGCGGGCTGTCGAAGAAGCTCATCGCCACCGCCCAGTCCTGATAGGCGGCGTTCCACGGCTTGAAGAAGGCCGCCTCCTCGGGGACATGCGCCTGGAAGAATGCGCCATTGGCCTTGTAGGCCTCGATCTGCGCTGGGTTCGGGGCGCCTCTCCCGGTCTCCTCGCCGTTCCCCCGGAACCCGATCAGCGGGCCGACCCCGGGGCGGCGCTGGTGGCGGGTGATGTAGTCGGCGTAATCGGCATAGATCGCCGTTCCGTCCGGGTTCGCCATCCCCGGCAACCCCAGCCGCGCCCCGAGGTCGAGCAGCACGGACTGGAACCCGCGCACGTCGCGGTCGGGCTCCACCACCGGCCAGCGGATCGCATCTCCCGCCGCCTCGGGTTCCGAGATCGGCCGGTCCAGCAGCGAGATGCAGTCGTGCCGCTCCAGATAGGTCGTGTCCGGCAGGATCAGGTCGGCATAGGCCACCATCTCGGAGGCATAGGCGTCGGAATAGATGATGCGCGGGATCAGGTACTCGCCGTCCTCGCCCTTGTCGGTCAGCATCCGCATCGTCGCGGCGGTGTTCATCGACGAGTTCCAGGCCATGTTGGCCATGTAGAGAAACAGCACGTCGATCGGATAGGGATCGCCCAATGCGGCATTGGTGATCACCATGTGCATCAGGCCATGGGCCGCGATCGGCGCATC
>JANOGU010000002.1:0-4810 GCA_031406135.1 Rhodobacterales bacterium | reverse complement strand
CGGGCGGCCGGGTCTCGAACGCCCGCACGCCCGCGCCGACCACGCCGGCGCCGATCATGAAGTGCAGCTCGTCCACCAACCCGTTGGCCAGCAGGTCGTTCCAGAGGAGGTGACTGCCGAACATCAGGATCTCCCGGCCCGGCCTTTCTTTGAGTGCGGCGACCTCCGCGTGCGCGTCCGCGCGCCGCACGACGCGGGTCGGGCCCCACCCCTCGACCTCGTCGGTCTTCAGGCTGTTCGAAACCACGACCTTCTCGATAACGGCGTTGAGACGCGAAATCTCGCGCTCCACAGCCGGCTGGCTCACGTCCTCGGCGATCGCGGGCCAGTAGGACCGGAAGCCCTCGTACGACGTACGCCCGAGCAGCAGGGTGTCGGGCGGTGAAGCTGAACCGCTTCTTGGCCGCCGACTTGGTCTTCATCTTGGGCATTTCGAACTCCGTTCGTTGCAGGCGCGACTCGGCATGCCACATGGGCCGGCCGCGCGGGTCTTTGTCGAAGCCCGGGCCTATAGGGGCAGGCGGGACGGGGCGCAAGTCCCCTTCAGGGGAGGTAGCGGCCGACCACGCGCAGGAAAACATCGGGAATCTCGGAGATCCGGTACCCGGGCGCGTAGGTCTGCACTGCGTAGACGATCATCACGCCGCCGACGAGCCCCAGGATCGTGGCAGTGCGCGGCGCCCGGCTTTCCGCAAAGGCGGACAGCAGCGAGGGGATCGACAGAACCACCAGGATGATCCCGATGACAAGGATCAGGTCGGGGTCCATGTGGTCTTTCTCCTATTCGCCCTCGGCCCGGAAGATAAGCCTTTCGTCGCAGGGCGCAACGCGCAAGATGTTGGTGGTGCCCTGGACGTTGAAAGGAACGCCGGCCGTCACCACGATCTGCTCCTTCTCGACCGCGAAGCCGAGCGCCTTGGCGGCGCGAACCGCCTCGATGACCGCGCCCTTGAAACGGTCCTGCGGCGCGACAATGGCACAGGTCGTACCCCAGGTCAGGCAGAGCCGGCGGGCGGTGCCCATCAGCGGGGTCAGCGCCAGGATCGGCACGCGGGGACGCTCGCGGGCGACGAGGCTGACGGTGGTGCCGGTCTGGGTGAAGCAGGCGATGGCCTTGATCGGCGTCGTTTCGGCAATCTCGCGCGCGGCGGCGACGATGGCGTCGGCGATGGTCTCGCGCTTTGCCTTGCGGCTGGCTTCGATCACGTCGCGGTAGGTCGGGTCGCTTTCGACCGACTTCGCGACGTTGTCCATCGTGGTTACGGCCTCAATCGGATATTGGCCGGCGGCCGACTCGGCCGACAGCATCACCGCATCCGCGCCCTCGTAGATCGCGGTCGCCACGTCGGAGACCTCGGCCCGCGTCGGCACCGGGCTTTCGATCATCGATTCGAGCATCTGGGTGGCGACGATCACCGGCTTTGCCGCCGCCCGCGCGCTGCGCACCAGCCGCTTCTGGATCGGCGGCACCGAATGCACCGGCAGTTCGACGCCGAGGTCGCCGCGGGCGACCATGATCCCGTCGGAGACCCGCAGGATCTCCTCATAGGCCTTCACCGCCGCGGGCTTCTCGATCTTGGACAGGATCGCGGCACGGCCGTTGGCCAGCGCGCGCGCCTCGATCACGTCCTCGGGCCGCTGCACGAAGGACAGCGCCAGCCAGTCCACGCCCAGTTCGCAGGCGAATTCCAGGTCCTTGTGGTCCTTGGCCGACAGCGCCGCCACCGGCAGGACCACATCGGGCACGTTCACGCCCTTGCGGTTGGAGATCGCGCCGCCGACAACCACGGTGCATTCGGCGAAATCCTTGCCGCAGGTCTCGACCCGCAATCTGATCTTGCCATCGTTGATAAGCAGCGTGGAGCCAGGCTCCAGCACCGCGAAAATCTCCGGGTGCGGCAGGTTCACCCGGGTCGCGTCGCCCGGCGCTGCGTCGAGGTCCATGCGGAAGGCGGCGCCTTCGGCCAGCTCCTCGCCGCCCTCCCGCGCAAACGCGCCCACGCGCAGCTTGGGGCCCTGCAGGTCGGCCAGGATGGCGATGGGACGGCCGGTGTCTTTCTCGACCTGGCGGATGAACTCGTGCCGCTTGCGGATATCGTCGTGGGTGCCGTGGCTCATGTTCAGGCGGAACACGTCCGCGCCTGCCTCGGACAGCGCGCGGATCATCTCGTAGGTCGAGGAGGACGGCCCCAGCGTGGCCACGATCTTGACGTTGCGTTGGCGGCGCATCGTGGGGTCCTTCATTCCAAATCGCTTTGGGCCGCCAGCGCGACCGCGCTCCTTATGGCCGAAAGCCGGGAGCGATGTCCACCGCGGATGGTGGCGCTAACGCGTTTCCCTTTTTCCCGCGCCTGACGTAGGTGCGCAGCCGTTGCGAAGGCTGCAGGACGCCATGGCCACCACGAATTCCGACTTCTCCGAGCCGCCCCTTGTCATCGAGGGAGGTGACCGCCCGGGCCGCTGGCTGGTGACCTGCGACCACGCCTCGAACCGCGTGCCAACTTGGGTGAACGGCGGAGACCTTGGCATCCCGGCCGCGGACATGGCCCGCCACATCGCCTGGGATGTGGGTGCGGCGGGCCTTGCGTCAACGCTTGGCAGCCTGCTCGACAGTCCGGTGATCCTGTCCGACTTCTCGCGCCTGGTGATCGACCCGAACCGGGGCGAGGATGACCCGACCCTGGTGATGAAGCTTTGTGACGGCACGATCATTCCGGCGAACCGCCACGCCGGTCCGGAAGAGGTGGAACGCCGCCTTGACCGGCTCTACCGCCCCTATCACGCGGCCTATGCCCGTCTGGCAGCACTGCGCCGCGACCGGGTGATCGTCGCCGTTCATTCCTTCACCCCCGGCCTGCGCGGGCGGCCGCCGCGCCCCTGGCACGTGGGCGTCCTCTATTCCCACCTCGATGAACGCTTCTCGAAGCCGCTGATCGCGCGGCTTCAGGCCGAAACAGACCTTTGCATCGGCGACAACGAACCCTATTCCGGCCATCTGCCGGGCGATGCCATCGACCGCCATGCCTTGCGCTTTGGTCGCCAGAACGCACTGATCGAGCTGCGCAACGACCTGATCGCAACGCAGGCGGAACAGGCCCATTGGGCCGCGCGGCTTGCGCCCATCCTGACCGAAGTACTTGGGGGACTTTGACATGGACGACGCCACCCGGACCGAACTGGAAGCCGCCGCCTTCCGCACATTGCTGCATCACCTGATGGTGAAGCGCCCGGACGTGCAGAACATCGACCTGATGACCCTGGGCGGCTTCTGCCGCAACTGCCTGAGCCGCTGGTATCAGGAAGCGGCGGCCGAGCGCGGCATCGGGATGACCAGGGAGGAGGGTCGCGAAGCGGTCTACGGGATGCCCCATGCCGACTGGGTGGCGCGGCACCAGACGCCGGCGGACGAGGGCAGGCAGGCGGCCTTCGCCACAGCCTTCGCCGAGAATGTGGGCAAGGCCGGGTAGCGCGGGGGTCACCCCGCCATCGCCGCCCGCAGACCCGCCGCGAGTGCGACGGCGACCAGCGCCGCGGCCATGTCGCGCCCGGTGGCGAGCGTGAGCGCCACGCCCGCCGCCAGCGCCAGCGCATCCGTCACCTGGCCGCTCGCGACCGCAAGCGCGCTGATCGCCGCCATGACCGACAGCGGCGTGGCGCGCAGCGCGGCCGAAAGCCGGGGGTGGTCGGGGACGAACCGCATCGCCGCAAAGCCGGCGAACCGGCAGGCCAGCGAGGTCGCGGCCATGACCAGAAGGAGGACCGGAAAGTCCGCCACTGCCTTATCCCCGCGCGGCCGCGGCCGCCGCACCGCAGAGGCCGGCCGCGATGATCGCGAGCCCCGCCCCGACGACAGGCGCCAGCGCCAGCGCCACGCCCGCCCCGACCACCGCGGGCAGGACCGGGGCGCCGTCCCGCATCATCCCGGCCGCCATGGTCGCGGCGAAGGCGGGCAGCAGGAGGTCCGCCGCGAACGTCCGGGGCTCCGCCAGCATGCTGCCGCCAAGGACGCCTGTGGCAGTGCCGCCAAGCCAGGCCACGACCAGCGGCAGGCCGGTTCCGGCGAGGTAGGCGCGGTCCTCCTCGCCCCTCGCGATGGCGCGCATGGTGACGATCCAGTTCGCGTCGCCGGTGAGCATCAGCGTGCCGTAGGCCTGTGCGGGCGTCGCGGCAGAAAGCCAGGGCCGCAGCGCCGCGCCGAACAGAAAGTAGCGCGCGTTCATCAGGAGGATGGTGGCGGCCAGCGTCCAGAGGGTGAACTGCCCGGTCGCCATCAGGTTCAGCGCGGCGAGCTGCGCCGAGCCGGAGAAGACCGTGGCCGACATCGCCAGCGCCGGGCCGAGCGCCATCTGCGCCTGCACCGCCACCAGCCCGAAGCCCGCCCCGTAGAGGAAGATGCCGAAGGCCAGCGGCACCCCGTCGCGCGCGCCGCGCCACAGGCCGTCGCGGCTGAAACGAGCGGTCAAACGGCGGCCTTGCGCATCTCGTCGATGTAGATTTCCCGCAACCGGCAGGCCACCGGGCCGGGCGTGCCGGTGCCGATGGTTGCGCCGTCGATCTCCACCACCGGCATGACGAAGATGCTCGCGGCCGTGGCGAAGGCCTCGTCGGCCGCCTGCGCCTCGGCAACGGTGAAGGCGCGTTCCTCGATCTCGAACTGCGCCTCGACGGCGAATTTCAGGACTGCGGCACGGGTGATGCCGTGCAGGATGTCGGTGGACAGTTCGCGGGTGACGATGCGGTTGCCGATGACGATCCAGGCGTTGTTGGAGGTGCCCTCGGTCACCGTCCCGTCCTTGGTGAACCAGGCGTC
>JANOGU010000405.1:0-3182 GCA_031406135.1 Rhodobacterales bacterium | reverse complement strand
CGGGCGGCGGCGGCGGCCACCCCGGGCGGCACCGGGGCGGTGCGGCAGGCGATGGAACTGGTGAAGCTCGCGGCACCCGGCGCCACGGTCTGGATCAGCGATCCGACCTGGACCAACCATCCCTCGATGATCCGCTATTTGGATCTGGCCTGCCGGACCTACCGCTATTTCGATGCGGCCACGCGCGGCGTGGACGTGGCGGGGATGCTGGCGGACCTGGCGCAGGTCGCGCCGGGCGACGTGGTGCTGCTGCACGGCTGCTGCCACAACCCAACCGGCGCCGACCTGACGCTGCCCGACTGGGCGGCGGTGGCCGAGGTCCTGTCCGACCGTGGCGCGGTGCCGCTGATCGATCTGGCCTACCAGGGTTTCGGCGACGGGCTGGAGGTCGACGCGGCCGGCACGCGGCTGATCGCGGCACGGCTGCCCGAGGTGCTGATCGCCGCCTCCTGCTCGAAGAACTTCGGCATCTACCGCGAGCGGGCGGGCCTGCTGATCGCCCTGTCTGACCCTGTGCGCCGCGCCGTGGTGCAGGGCAACCTCGCCTGGCTGAACCGGCAGAATTGGTCGTTCCCGCCGGATCACGGCGCCCGCGTCGTGACCTTGATCCTGCAGGACCCCGCCCTGCGCGCCGACTGGGAGGCCGAGCTGGACGGCATCCGGACCGGCATGCAGGCGCTGCGCCGGATGCTTGCCGGCGAACTGCGCCGCCTGACCGGGTCGGACCGCTTCGGCTTTCTCGCCGGTCATCGCGGGATGTTCAGCCTGCTGGGCGCCAGCGCGGCGCAGGTGGCACGGCTGCGCGACGAGCACGCGATCTATCTGGTGTCGGACGGGCGGCTGAACGTCGCGGGGCTGAATGCCGACACGGTCCCCGTGCTCTCCCGCGCCATCCGCGACCTGGGCATCTGACGCCACGCTGCGCTGGACTTTGCAATTTGCGAAGGTAGGCTGTGCCCGACATGACCGATGCTCTGAAACGCCTTCGCCCTGTCTTCGGGCCGGACTGGCCCGTCTTCCTCGGCCAGTTTCGCGCCGACCTGCGGGCGCAACGGGCGGTGCTGGCGCGGCCCGGCGCGGCGGCGGCGCGGCAGTCGGCGCATGTCGTCGCGGCGCTGGCCGGGACCGCGGGCGACGAGGCGCTTGCGGCCCTCGCGCGGCGCTGCCTCGCCGGCGACGCGGCTGCGGCCGATCTGGTCCCCGGCATCGACCGGCTGCTGGCCCGGCTGGACGGCCTTGCCGCCGGGGCCGACGCGTGAACCGGGCGGCCTCCGCCACGAAGCAGGCTGTCCTCGTCATCGAGGACACGCTCTCGCTGCAGATGCTCTACCGCACCGTGCTGTCCGCGGCAGGCTACCAGGTCGTGCTTGCCGCGACCGCGGCCGAGGGGCTGGCGGCCTTTGCGCGGACGCAGCCGGCGGCGGTGATCCTCGATCTGGTGCTGCCCGATCGCGACGGGCTGCTGGTCATGGCCGATCTGTTGCGCCAGCGCCCCGGCACCCGCGTCATCGTGATCACCGCGCACGGCTCCACCAATCGCGCGGTCGAGGCGATGCGGGCCGGCGCCCACGACTTCCTGGTCAAGCCGGTCGAGGAGGCCCGCCTCGGCGACGCGGTGGCCAACGCGCTGGCCGCCTGGCGCGGCGGCGCCACGCCGGCCGTGGCCGCCCGCACCGATCCCGGCCAGTTCATCGGCTCCTCGGCCAGCATGCGGCGGGTGATGGACAAGATCGCCTCGGTCGCGCCGTCGATGGCCACCGTCTTCATCACCGGCGAGAGCGGCACCGGCAAGGAGCTCTGCGCGCTGGCCGTGCACCAGCAGTCCACCCGCGCCGATGGTCCCTTCATCGCGCTGAACTGCGGCGCGATCCCGCAGGACCTGCTGGAAAGCGAGGTCTTCGGCCACATGAAGGGCTCGTTCACCGGGGCGATCTCCGACAAGCCCGGCGCCGCCACCGCCGCCGACGGCGGCACGCTGTTCCTCGACGAGGTCTGCGAGATGGCCCCGGCGCTGCAGACCAAGCTCCTGCGCTTTCTGCAGACATCGACCGTCCAGCCGGTCGGCGCCACCCGGCCGAAGAAGGTCAACGTGCGCATCGTCTGCGCGACGAACCGCGACCCGACCGAGGCGGTGCGCCGCGGGCATTTCCGTGAAGACCTGTACTACCGCCTCTACGTCGTCCCGATCCACATGCCGCCGCTGCGCGAGCGCGACGCCGACGTGGTCGAGATCGCCGAGACCGCGCTGCAACTTTTCGCGCAGGAGGAGAAGCGCCACTTCGACGGGCTGGCGCCCGAGGTCCTCGCCCTGTTCCGGCGTCTGCCCTGGCCGGGCAACGTGCGCCAGCTTCTGAACGTCATCCGCAACGTCGTGGTGCTGAACCGCGGCGGCACGGTCACCGCCGCGATGCTGCCCGACACGCTGGCCGGCGAGGAACTGCCCGGCCTGCCCGCCGCCCCGGCGGCGGCAGACGTGGAGGCCGCCGCCGATCCCTTCGCCGGCCTGTCGCTGGCCACGGTCGAGCGCCGGGCGATCGAATCTGCGCTGGCCCGCCACGCCGGCTCGATCCCCCGCGCCGCCCGCGAACTCGACGTCTCGCCCTCCACGCTCTACCGCAAGCTCGAGGCCTGGGGGCGACAGGCCGAAACCCCGTCCCGGGCCTGACCCGGGACCTCCCGCGACGACAGGTACTCCCGGTCAGGCGGTGGCCCCGGGTCGGGCCCGGGGCGGGTATGCCACCGACCTCACCCCCGCGCCGCCGCGATCTCCGCCACCACCGCCAGCGTCGCCACGCTCACCGCCACCACCCGCGCCAGCAGGTCCGCGACGCGCTCCTTGTGGTCGGCGAAGCGGTAGGTGTTGAACTTGGCGCGGATCGTGGGGTCCTTCGGCGTCTTCTCCTTGTGCTGGTCCAGCACCCAGTCGATGGCGCTGCGGTTGCCCAGCCGGTAGTCCCAGGCCTCGCGCGGGATGCCCTCCAGCACCGTCTCGCTGTCCAGCGTCACCGTGCCCGCCGGGCGGCGATTGTACGGCCTCCGGGTGTGCACTAGCTGTGAGCTTTCAGCAGGTTGTCCATTCGGGGCGGATCAGGGAGGCTGGAGTTATACCAACGGCTGTATCATGTGACCGTTGCCCAGGATCGTCTGGTTATTGACGTGACGATGTCGGGTTGGTTGGCGAA
>JANOGU010000403.1:0-9528 GCA_031406135.1 Rhodobacterales bacterium | reverse complement strand
GTTCGGCCGAGAAGCTGCCGCCCATGGTCAGGACCAGGTCCTCCACCCGCTCGATCACCGCGTCCTCAAGCGCCGGGTCGTCGCGGCTGGGGTAGACCGTGAAGTGGATGTTGCCGTCGCCCAGATGCGCGATGGCCATCGGCTCGGCGCCGGGATCGAGCACGGTGAGCCGCGTCCCGATGGTGTCAAGGAAATCGGCCACGCGGTCGAGCGGCAGGGCGATGTCGGTGCCGATGTGCGGCCGGCGGGCGAACATCACCTCCGCCGCCAGTTCCCTGCGCTGCCACATGGCACTGCGCTGCGCGTCGGAGGCGGCGATCTCGGCGTCGATCAGGGTGCCGTCCGCCAGCATGGCGGTCAGCGCGTCCTCCAGCAGGCGGTCGAGCGGGCGGCGGCCGTCCTCGCCGGGCACGGCCGCCTCGGGCGTGGGCGCGGCGATCTCGACCAGGATGGTGCAGGGCGCGGCCGGGACGAAGGGCTGGCGGACATCGGGGCGGTGGCGTGCAAGCTCGTGCATGTAGCTGGGCGACATGTATTCGAAGGCCTCGACCGCCCCGCCGGTCGCGGCCTGGAGCCGGCGCAACAGACCCAGCGCGTCGGACAGGCGGTGGAGCGCGAGCGTCGCGGTCGCATGGGCGGCAGGCTGCGGCACCAGCCGCATCACGGCCGCAGTGATGACGCCGAGCGTACCCTCCGCGCCGATGAACAGCTGCTTGAGGTCATAGCCCGAATTGTCCTTGTGCAGCTCTCCCATCAGGTCGAGCACGCGGCCGTCGGCCAGCACCACCTCCAGCCCCAGGCAGAGGCCGCGCGTCGAGCCGTAGCGCAGCACGTTCGACCCGCCGGCGTTGGTCGAGAGCACGCCGCCGATGGTGGCCGAGCCGCGGGCGCCGAACCACAGCGGGAAGGTGAGCCCCGCGGCCTCGGCCGCGTCGTGCAGGGTAGAGAGCACGCAGCCCGCCTCGACCACCGCCAGGCACACGTCGGGCTTGACCGCGCGGACGCGGGCCATCCGGTCGAGCGACAAGAGGAGACCGCCCCTGGTCATCAGCGCGCCGGTGATGCCGGTGCGCCCGCCCGCCGGGATCACCGGAACCCCCGCCGCGGCGGCCGCCTGCACGCAGGCCGCGACCTCGGCGGTGCTGCCCGGCCGGGCGACGGCCAGCGGCGCCGTCGTGTACTGCCCGGTCCAGTCCGGCAGGTAGGGCGCCATCGCGGCCCCGGTCAGGACGCGGGCCGCGCCGATCCGGGCGCCAAGGTCTTCGGTCAGGGTCATCGGCGCACTCCCGTCGTCAGGCCCCGTCCTGCCACGACGGCGCGGGATCGGCCAGCCTGTGCTAGGGTCCCTTGGGCCGCGCCCGGTCGATCAGCTCCAGCACCAGCGGCCCCAGCGCCTCGACCACCTTTGCCACGCCCGTGGCCGAGGGATGGATGCCGTCGTTCTGCATCAGCGCGGGGTCGAGACGCGCGGTGGTCTGGTCGATCAGCGGAAAGAAGAAGTTCTGCGCCAGCAGTGTCCCGTGTTTCGCGGCCAGGTCCGGATAGATCGCGTCGAAAGCCGCCTTGTACTCCGCGCCGTAGTTGCCGGGCGCCCGCAGCGAGACCAGGAGCACCGGGACGCCGCGGTCCGCCGCCAGTGTCAGGATGCCGTCGAGGTTGGCGCGCGAGACCGCCGGGTCGATCCCGCGCAGCATGTCGTTGCCGCCGAGGTTGACGATCAGCGCCGCTACCTCCGGCGTCAGCGTCCAGTCGGCTCGGGCCAGGCCGCCGGCCGTGGTATCGCCGGAGACGCCGGCGTTGATGAGCGTCGCCTCGACCCCTCGCGCGGAAAGCCAGGCCGCGAGCTGCGGCACGAAGCCGTCCTCTGGCGGCAGGCCGTAGCCCTGCGTCAGGCTGTCGCCCAGGGCCGCGATGGTGACCGGCTCGGCCGCCGCCACGGCGGGAAGCCATGACGCAAAGGTGATCGCCAGCGCCATCGCGGCATTGCGCCCCGCCTGCAACGCGCCATATGCCGGAGCCAGACCCCGCCGGAGACCGCCCGAGATGGCCGAGCCGATCCTGTCCCTGCGCGACGCGCGGCTGACGCTGTCGGGCAACGCCGGCCCGGTCGAGGTGCTGCGCGGCATCACGCTCGATGTGGACAGGGGCGGGACGCTGGGGCTGGTCGGGCCGTCGGGGTCGGGCAAGTCGTCGCTCCTGATGCTGATGGCCGCGCTCGAACGCGCCACCGGCGGCGAGGTTCGGGCGCTGGGCCGGGACCTGACCGCGATGGGCGAGGACGAGGCCGCGCGCTTCCGCCGCGGCAATATGGGCGTTGTGTTCCAGTCTTTCCACCTGATCCCGACGATGACCGCGCTGGAGAACGTGGCGGTGCCGCTGGAGCTGGCCGGCGCGCGCGATGCGTTTGCGCGGGCCGAGGCCGAACTGTGCGCCGTGGGGCTGGGCGAACGGATGGACCACTACCCGAGGCAGCTGTCCGGTGGCGAGCAGCAGCGCGTGGCGCTGGCCCGCGCCGCAGCGCCGCGCCCGGCGATCCTGCTGGCGGACGAGCCCACCGGCAACCTCGACGGGGCCAATGGCCAGGCGATCATGGACCTGCTGTTCGGCCTGCGCGACCGCCACGGTGCCACGCTGGTCCTGGTCACCCACGCCCCCGATCTCGCCGCCCGCTGCGACCGCGTGGTGCGCCTGCGTGACGGGCGGATCGAGGGCGAGGACCGCGCCGGCCTGGCGCGGGCGGCGGAGTGAGGGTCGCCTTCGCCCTGGCCCGGCGCGAGATGCGCGGCGGACTTGCGGGGTTCCGCGTCTTCCTCGCCTGCCTCGCGCTGGGCGTGGCGGCGATCGCCGCGGTCGGCATGCTGCGGTCGGCCATCGCGGCGGGGCTGGCCGACCAGGGCGCGGTGATCCTGGGCGGCGACGCGCAGATGGAGTTCACCTATCGCTACGCCTCGGCCGGGGAGCGGGCCTGGATGGCGGCCCGGGCGACGGCGGTCTCCGAGATCGTGGACTTCCGCTCGATGGCCGTGACCGGGCCGGAGGGCGCCGAAGAGCGGGCGCTGACGCAGGTGAAGGCGGTGGACGCAGCCTATCCGCTGACCGGCGCGGTGGAACTCGACCCCGCCTTGCCGCTCGCGACGGCGCTGGCCGGGCATGACGGCAGGCCGGGCGGGGTGATGGACCGGGTGCTGGCCGACAGGCTGGGGCTGGCGACCGGCGACGGGTTCCGCCTCGGCGCGCAGGACTTCGTCCTGACCGCGATCCTGGCCCGCGAGCCGGACAGCGCAGCGGCAGGCTTTGCGCTGGGGCCGCACACCATCGTGCGGACGGCGGACCTGGCGGCGTCTGGCCTGCTGGAACCCGGCACGCTCTACGAGACCGAATACCGCATGACCCTGCCGCCGGGCACCGACCTGGCCGCGCTGCAGGCCGAGGCCGAAGCCGCCTTCACCGGCACCGGCCTGCGCTGGCAGGACCGCCGCGCGGCGGCGCCGGGGATCGGCGAGTTCGTCGACCGGATCGGCTCGTTCCTCGTGCTGGTAGGGCTGGCGGGGCTGGCGGTCGGCGGCGTCGGCGTGTCGGCGGCGGTGCGGGCCTGGCTGGAGGGGCGGACCGAGACGATTGCCACGCTGAAGACGCTGGGCGCGGGCTCCGGCACCATCGCCGCGACCTATCTGATCCAGATCGGCGTGCTGACCGCGCTGGGCGTGGCGGCCGGGCTGGTCCTCGGCGCCGGCCTGCCGCTGCTGCTCGCGCCCTGGCTGGAGGCGCGGCTGCCGTTCCCGGTGGCATTCCGCCTGTTCCCCGCGCCGCTGGCGGAGGCGGCGTTCTATGGCGTGGCCACGGCACTTCTGTTCACCCTCTGGCCACTGGCCTGGACCGAGCGGGTGCGGGCGGCCGCGCTCTACCGCGGCGCCGCGACCGGGGGCTGGCCGCGCGCGCGCTGGTGGATCGCGCTGGCGCTGGTCCTTGCCGCGCTGGTCGGCGGGGCAAGCTGGTTTTCCGGCGTCGCGGAACTGGCGCTCTGGTCGGCGGCGGGGGTGGCGGGCGCGCTGGCGGTCCTGATGCTGGTCGCCGCAGGCCTGCGCCGCGGCGCCCGCCGGCTGGCGCGGACCCGCGTCGCGCGGGGGCGCACCGGGCTGCGGCTGGCGCTTTCGGCACTCGGCGGACCGCGGGCGGAAACGGCGTCTGTGGTGCTTGCCCTTGGGCTCGGGCTTTCGGTGCTGGCCGCGGTGGGCCAGATCGACGCCAACCTGCGCGCCGCCATCGCCCGCGACCTGCCGGCGCGCGCACCCAGCTATTTCTTCGTCGATATCCAGCCCGGCCAGATCGACGGTTTTCGCGCCCGGCTTGCGGCGGACGCGGGCGTGGAGAAGGTCGAGGCCGCGCCGATGCTGCGCGGCATCATCACCCGGATCGGCGGCCGCCCGGCCCGCGAGGTGGCGGGCGACCACTGGGTGCTGAACGGCGACCGCGGCGTGACCTATGCCGAGACCCCCGGCACTGCCACGGTCACCGCGGGGGCCTGGTGGCCGGAGGGCTACGACGGCCCGGCCCAGGTGAGCTTTGCCGCCGAAGAGGCGGCGGAGATGGGGCTGAACCTCGGCGACCTGTTGACGGTCAACATCCTCGGCCGCGACATCGAGGCCGAGATCACCAGCTTCCGCGTGGTGGATTTCTCCAGCGCCGGCATGGGCTTCGTGATGTCGATGAACCCCGCCGCATTGCGCGGCGCCCCGCATAGCTGGATCGCCACCGTCTATGCCGACGAGACATCCGAGGCCGCCATCCTGCGCGATCTGGCGCGGGCCTATCCCAACATCACCGCGATCCGGGTCCGCGACGCCATCGGCCGGGTGACCGAGGCGCTCACCGCCATCGCCAATGCCGTGGCCTGGGCCGCGGCGGCCACGCTGCTGACCGGATTTGTGGTGCTGATCGGGGCGGCGGCCGCGGGAGAGCGGGCGCGGCTCTACGAGGCGGCGGTACTGAAGACGCTGGGCGCCTCGCGCGCCACCATCCTGGGCAGCTTCGCGCTGCGGGCAGTGCTGACCGGGGCGGCGGCGGGCGCCGTGGCACTGGCCACGGGGGGCGATTGCCGGCTGGGCGGTGATGACCTTCGTGATGCAGGCCGACTATGCCTTCGAGCCCGCCTCGGCGCTGGCCATCGTCGCCGGCGGGGTGGCGATGACGCTGGTGGCCGGGCTGCTGTTCGCCGCCCGTCCCCTCGCCGCCCGCCCCGCGGCCGTGCTGCGCGATCCCCAGAAGCGCCCGCCGCGCCCGCCGCCGTCCCGCGCCCTGCGGGCGCGGGACCGGGCAAAGGGGGGGCATGCCCCCCCTTTGCACCCCCTCGCCTCCCGGTGACCGGGCGGCAGCGCGGGCCGCCTTCTTGCCCCCCGTCCAGGGCGCGCGCCCGCGCTGCGCGCAGGACGGCAGGTCCGGTCCCGCGCTGAGCGCCCCGGGGGTTTCCCACCCCCGGACCCCCGTGGGGTATTTCGCCAAGGGCGAACCGGCTGCGCGAGGACCCGCTGCACCGCCCGCGTGCCCGGCCATCGCTTTCCCGGTATCCTGCGGCGGCGGCGCGGCCGCTCCGGCAGTCGCGGGCCTTGCGCGGGCGCGGCAGCGCTGTAGACCGCAGGTTGCGGCAGGGGAGATCGGGCCATGCGGATGGAAGAGCTTCTCGACCGGCTGGTCGCTTTCGACACGGTCAGCCATCGCTCGAACCTGCCGCTGGTCGCCTGGCTGCGCGATCTCCTGGCCGGAGCCGGGGTGGCGGCGGAGCTGATCCCCGACGCGAGCGGCGAGAAGGCCAATCTCCTGGCCGTCATCGGGCCGCGCGAGGTGCCGGGCACCATCGTTTCGGCCCATGTCGACGTGGTGCCGGCGGAGGGCCAAAGCTGGACCCGCCCGCCGTTCCGGCTGACCGCCGAGGGCTCGAGGTTTTATGGCCGCGGCACCACCGACATGAAGGGCTTCGTCGCCTGCGCGGTGGAAGCGGCGCTGGCGGCGGCGGCACGCCCGCTTGCCGCGCCGCTGATCCTGGCGCTGAGCCATGACGAGGAGGTCGGCTGCCGCGGTGTCGGCAGCCTGATCGACCGGGTGGCGGCCAGCCTTCCTCGGCCGCGCGCCTGCCTGGTGGGGGAGCCCAGCTCGATGCGGCCGGTGGTGGGGCACAAGGGCAAGGTCGCGCTGCGCACCACGGCGCGGGGCCGCGGCGGGCACTCGGCCGCCGCGCCGCAGGCGCTGAACGCGATCCATCTGGCGGTGGAGATGGTCGGCGCGATCCGGGGCGAGCAGGCGCGGGCGATGGCGGAGGGACCGTTCGATCCGGACTACGCGGTGCCGTATTCCACGCTGCACGTCGGCACGCTGCAGGGCGGGGTGCAGGTCAACGTCGTGGCCGACCGCTGCAGGCTCGACTGGGAAATCCGCTCGCTGGCCGGCGACCCGCCGGAGCCGCGGCTGGCGCGGCTTGCCACAGCGGCGGCGGCGATCCTCGCGCCGCACCGCGCGGCCTTTCCCGAGGCGGCGCTGGAGACCGAGCGGCTGTGGGACTATCCCGGGCTGGCCACCGATCCCGCTGACCCGGTCGTGGCCTGGGTCCGCACCCTCACCGGCAGCACCGCGCCGGCGGGCAAGGTCGGCTTCGGCACCGAAGGCGGGCTCTTCGCGGCGCGGCTCGGGGTGCCCACGGTGGTCTGCGGTCCCGGCGACATGGCGCAGGGGCACACGCCGGACGAATACATCGAGCGGGCGGAACTGGCCCGGGCGCAGGCGATGCTGGCGCGGCTGGTGGACCGGCTGGCGGGATGAGCGTCACACGGTGGGACACTTTTTTTACGAATGGAATCAGGTGGTTGCCTGATCAGGTTCAGGAGTACCGCTCGCAGGTTTGAACCGCAACAAGGTCGCCTCAAGGGCTGTCGAGGGCGCGCAGGCGGGCGGCCACCGCGGCGGTGATGCGGAACTGGGCGACCAGCGGGTAGGCGGTCAGCGCGTCCTCTTCCCGCGCGCCGGCCCCGATGTTGTGCAGGGCCAGCGGCCGGGCGCCGTCGGGCGTGGTGCGGTCGGAGACAATCATGATGTGCGGCAGGTTGCCGGGCAGGCGGACGGTGACAAGGTCTCCCGGCAGGAAGGCCCCCGGCGGGTCCACCGCCGCCCCGGCGCGGGTCAGCAGGGCCTCGAGGTTCGGCACCCGGCGGTGGTCGATGCTGCGGTCGGTGCTGGAGAGGCCCCAGAGCGCGGGGTAGCTGTCGAAGGCGGCCTTCATGTCGCGGTTCACAGCGCGCTGCAGGTCGATCCCCCAGGCGTCACGGAAGGCGCGGACGATGACGTCGGTGCAGACGCCTCGGGTCCTGTCGAGGTCGCCGCCGGGAAAGGCGAGGCTGAGATAGGCCGGGTCGTAGATCGTGGTGACGCCCACCTGCGCCCGGGCGGCGGCGATCAGGGCGGCGGCGTCCTGCGCCCGCAGCGGGGTGGCGAGGAGGGTAAGGACGAGGGCAATTCGGACAAGGCGCATGCGGACGATCCTGACCCTATCCGGCGGGCGTGCCATCGGGGGTAGCGCTCAGGGCGCCGGGCAGCCGGCGATCTCGACCGCGCCGCGGTCGCTGATGACGGTCAGCCGCATCTCGCCACGGTCCAGCGCGAAGGGCGCGCCTTCCGGCGGGACCATGTCGGCGACGGCGACCAGATCGCCGCCTTCCCGCCGCACCTCGGCCCCCGAGACCCAGATGCCTTCGCCGCCCGGCTCCATCACCACGGTTTCGCTGCCGTCTGGGTTTGGCAGGGTGATGCGCGCGGCCACGCGGAGGCCGTCGGCAATCGGCTGTACGTCGCAGGAGACGCTGCGCACCCCGGCCTCGCGCGCCGTGAGCGGCTGGTCGGCGAGGGCCGCGGTTATCAAGGGATCGCGCGCGTCGCCGGTCAGCGTGCCGGTCAGGCGCAGGTCCGCCGGAACGCAGACATCGCTGCAAATGCCGAGGGCCATGTGCAGGTCCAGCTCCACCGGCTCGCCCTCCTGCCGTGGCGTGATTTCCACCGGCAGCACCAGCCGGTCGGCGAAGCCGAGCGAGGTCAGTCCGTTCAGCGTGAACGCCTGTGGCGCCGGCCAGTGCAGGCGCACTGAGGCGACATTCCGGGACGCCGACCAGTCGAACACCGGCGGGATGCCGGCCTCGCCGGGTGCGCGCCAGTAGGTCTTCCAGCCCGGCGCGAGCGTGAGTTCGACCGCGGCCATGCGGGTGCCGTTGGGGGTGGTCCAGCCGGAAAGGACGCGGCCGACGACCAGGTCCTGGGCCAGGACCGGGGCGGGGGCGCAGAGCAGGGCGAGCAGGAGCGCGGTTCGGGTCATCACATCCTGCGATAGCCCTGCCTCGCGCGTCTGGACAATCACAAAGCGGCGATGCGCCGCCGAGCGGGACGGACGGCGGGATCGCCGGGGCTTGAGCCACGGCCGTTCCCCGATCATGATCGGCACCTGATGGACCTTGTTGGCAGCATCCTGATCGCCATGCCCGCCATGGCGGACCCCCGCTTCGCGCGGTCGGTGGTGTTGATCTGCGCGCATTCGGACGATGGGGCGATGGGGCTGATCGTCAACAAGCCGACGCCGGACCTGAGCTTTGCCATGTTGCTGGAGCAGCTGAAGATTCCGCGCCAGGAACCGGGGCGTGACATCCGGGTGCATTTCGGCGGGCCGGTGGAGCGGGGCCGGGGGTTCGTGCTGCACACGCCGGACTACCAGGCCGAGGGCGGCGGCACGATGGGGGTGGGCGCTGCCTTCGGGATGACCGCGACGCAGGAAGTTCTGGCCGCTCTGGCCCGGGGCGACGGGCCGCAGGAGGCGCTGCTGGCGCTGGGCTATGCCGGCTGGGGGCCGGGGCAGCTGGAAAGCGAGATCGCCCGCAACGACTGGCTGACGGCCGATGCGGCGCCGGAGCTGATCTTCGCCGCCGCGGATGCCGGAAAATGGGCGCTGGCGTTGCGCGGGATCGGGGTCGATCCGGTCAGCCTGTCGGCGGTCGCGGGGCGGGCGTGAGGCGCCCGGCGGCGAGCGTCACACGGTGGGACATTTTTTTATGGAAGCGATTCCAAGGTGTTGCAGTGAGTCGGTAAGGGTTCTCGCTCTCCAATTTGAACTGCAACACGATGGGTTCAAAGGCATTGGGGAGTTGCGATGGAACGTCGTGGGAAGCATCTGAGCTGCACGGAGCGGGCGGTGGTTTTTTCGGAGCATGTCCGGGGCAGCAGCGGGCGGCAGATCGCCCGGCTTCTGGGCCGGTCGCCGAGCACGATCAGCCGCGAACTGGCGCGGGGACGGCCGTCGGAAGGGGTGGGCCGGGGCTATTGCGCGCAGCTTGGCCAGGGCGTCTATGAGGCGCGCCGGGCGCGCTGCCGGCCGCGGCGCAAGCTGGTCCCGGGCGGGGCGAGCTGGCGCTTCGTCTGCCGCCACCTGCTCGACTTGCGCTGGTCTCCCGAACAGATCGCCGCGACACTGCGGCGCATGCATCCGGACGATCCCGCCGCCCG